>CAZJCX010000161.1:0-7977 GCA_964544425.1 uncultured Verrucomicrobiota bacterium | reverse complement strand
TACACTCTTTTCCGACACGCCGCGCCTGCGCCAGTTTCCACACCAGCGCATGTTCCCGGCCGCCGCCGCCAATCACCAAGATTTTCATCGGGGTTGGATGATTAACCGGCCGGTCGTGTGGAGACAAAGGAAAAGTGCCGGCGCGACGGTCATAGACCGCCGCTACAGAGGCGGACGGTGGCGTTGAGACCGCCGCCGTCGGCAACGATGAGGTGGGCGGCGGTCAGGTCGCCGGCAAACTCCGCCCCGGGTTGGATGGTGACCGTGCCGGTGGCGCGCAGGCGGCCGCGCATGACACCCGCAATCTCCACGTCGCGAAACTCAGCCGGTTGCTCGAAGACGATCACCGCGTCACGGAGAATTTTCAGGTCGCGCGCGGTGACGAGGTTCTCCGGGAAACTCGCACCGGCGCCAAGCTCAAGGCGGCGCAGGGCGCGGAGGGTGCCGGCCCGCAGCGTGCCTTCAAAGCGGACATCGTTCCCGATCAGGTTGCCACCGTTGATGGTGACCTGGTTGGGAATGGTGATGACGCCGCAGGTTTGGAGGGTTTCATTGCAGTCCCGCTCCAGCGTGTGGTCGGTGAGGTCAAGCACGTGCCGGCACTTGGAACAGGTGGTGGTGGCGGTCTTGCCGTGCTGCTGGAAGGTGTAGCCGCACTTGTAACATTCGATCACCCGTTTGGCCGGCAGCGCCGTGTGCGACACGTGGACACCGGGCGCGGCGCGGGCCGCCGCTTTGAGTGCGGCGTAGCCGTCCACCGTGCCGGTTTTTTGGTACTTGGCCACCGTGAATCACCGGTGGATGCCGCAGGCTTAGCGGCGAGCGAATTGCTGACGCGTTGTCGCGGCGTCGGCTTTGTCGTTGGCTTCCGCCGCGGCGGCCGCGGCCACGACTGGGATGGCGCCCGGCGCCGGTGTGTTGGACGGGTTGACTTCCGACCGGCCTACGAACGTGACGCCGTCCTCAACGCTGAGACGCTTGGACTTGATGTCGCCGGTGACGCGCGCCGACGATTTCATCTCGATGCGATCTTTGGCGGTGATGTTGCCGTTGACCGTGCCCTCGACCGTGACGGCATTGACCGCGAGGTTGCCTTTGATCACAGCGGACTTGCCAATGACGGCATCCCCCGTGCAATGCAATTCGCCTTCGAGTTTGCCGTCAATGCGGACAGAGCCCGCGCTGCGGATCGTGCCCGCGATTTCGACGTCGCTGGCAATGACAGATTGAACAGAGTTGTTGTTGTTGTCCATGAATCGAATCCTCCTGGGTTGAAACTCGCCACGCGCAGAGTCGCAGAATTTCCCCCGGTCAACAAGTCGAAAGTCAGCAAGACCGCGCCGTTCTCAACCAGCGCCCGGAAAACACCGGGACGACGCGACACCGTTGTACCCACACGTGTCGGCGACAGCGGCGCGGATGCGGTGTTCCAAGTTGAGGCGATACGAAAACAGAGGCGGTTGGCTTAACGGGCCATCCCATTGGGGATGTGACCCCTACATTCCTCCTTCACGCGCCAAAAGGCGCGCGACCAAACCGGGAGGGCGAGCCTCCCGGCGAGCCGCCGCCGCCGCATCGTCGCCCAACCTCGTGGCCCAACCGTCCCGGTTATGCTGCCCGCCGAATTCTCCAGCCAAGTTGTGGGAGCACCCTTCCGGGCGCGACCGCTCCCCCCGCCACACAGTCCCACGGCACCCTGACCCAACCGCCCGAACCCGCAGCCCGACATCGCCTGTTCCGATCCGAATGTTGAATGCGGGGATGTGGCCCCTCAATTCTGAACCCGACCCTACGGCGGATGGGTGCCCCCAATTGAAAGACTAAAGAGTTGACCCCAATGCCCCCGGTGGCCCCTCACTCGGTCGTCCCCTGCTTTCGGTGCCTTTGTTGTTCCCGTTCAGACTGCACCTCCCCTAAATAGTCGGCCACTTCGTAACCAAGTGCGGAGATAGAGATGCTCGCGATCTCTCGTCCCAAGCCGTCTCGAATCTGAAGGTATTCCTTATTACGCGAAACGCTCACCTCGGTGATGCGGGCGTTGGTGAATAGCGTTGTGACGAGACTCCACACTTTAGATTCCTGTTGGACGTATATCCTCACCACTTGGCGCTTGATTCCTGAACCGCGCGGTTCGCTCAACGCCAAAACCTCCCTATCGCCAAGACTAAACTTCCAAGCTCTAGGCTTTCGCTTGCAGGAAGCCACAATGTCCACTTCGTTGGTGGACGTCAGGACGAAAGTTTCTGTTTCTCCCGCCTCTAGTCGCACACAACTTAAAAGCAAGACCACTAGAAAAAAGTCAATTTGGCGCACATAACACTCCGCAATCTACAGGGTAGTTTCCACTACCCATTCCACTGAAATCACGATTCGAGAGCGAAGGATCTGTAATCAGTCGGCCTGATCCATCGACATTCATACATGGAAGCTCATCACCGGGCTGATGAGACCATGTGCCATCACGGTCTTCCCGGAAAAAATGAAAGTCGGGTCCGTCGAAAGGCAAGAAAGCGTGGACTCTGTGATAACCGATAGGACAACACCCCTCACTATTTGACTCGACGAGACCATCAGCCACTGCCGCTGCTCTCAACGCCGCACAACCTCCGCCACTGTACGGCCTCCCTCCCTCAAACCCCGGCACAGGGCCGAACTGTCCCGGCTCAAGTGGAGCATTCCGACGACAACGCGCGTACAAGTAGCAATTCTCGTTAGAGTCATTCGGATTGAAGACAGGATTGAGAAACGTACGACATGTCCACACGCGCATGGATGCGCTGCCGGGTACTGGATTGCCATGACGTAGTCCGGAAGGATCAACCAGAACCACCGGGGAGTTGCGCGCGTAACGGCATAAGTTAATATCTCCACCCAGCAACCCCACCGGATCCACCTGCACGAACCGGCCCAGACTTGGGGAGTAATAGCGGTAGCGGTAGTTGTAGAGGGTGGTGTCGGGGTCTCTATCTCGACCGGTAAACAGCAACCGGTTCGAGATGAGGGATGAGGGCTGAATTATGAGGGATGAATTGTAGATGGTGGGCGTCCCATAGACATCATACGTGTAGCTCTCGACTTTGAACCCCCCGTTGGTGGTGATCTCGGTGACGCTGCCGAGGCCGTCGGAGTGGTAGAAATACTTCGTGCTGCTTGCCGTCATCCGCACCGGCTCATCTATCCCGGGGCCATAAACATATTTGCGTTGGAGGGTGCCGGTGCCGTTGTATTCCGCGATCAACTGCCAGCCGGCGTAGTACATCCGGTTGGTGGTGACGCTGGTGCCGCTCGTGCGGCGTTCGATTTGCCGACCGAAGGCGTCGTAACGGTAATCCACGCGCAGACTGCCGCCAGGGACGGCGGCCGCTAAAAGCCGGTTCTCGGGGTCGGACTCATACGTCCACACCCGGTCGCTGAATGAATCGCGATACCTGGCACTACTAGGCATCGCCCCCTCACCGGCCACCAGTTCATTCGTCTCGCATCTCATCGCTCTCCGTCAAGAATCAAGGTCTGACCCTCTCGCCCCTCTCAACTCAACCGGTAATCCGCCGTGACCTGCAATCAGGCCGGTGGGGTACAAGCCGGTTCTCGGGGTCGGACTCATCCGTCCACCCTCGGTCGCTGGATGAATCGCGATACCTAGCACTACTAGGCATCGCCTCCTCACCGGCCATCAGTGGATTCGTCTCGTATCTCATCGCTCTCCGTCACGAATCAAGAAGGGGTCCAACGGTTGATTTTGGCGATTTTTTGCACACTGATTTCCAGCGACTTGCGAAGACATAATCAGGAAAACGGCAATCGTCGGACATCTACTCAAGGTCTGACCCTCCGCCTACTACGCCATTCGTGGTCGATTGCCTGATTCGAGCTAACGCCAAAACATGTGCGAAGCTCGTTGAGTAAGTTAATTCTGACGCTCTTCGGAATTTTTCCATGGCGCTGGACGGCGTACTTCCTCGCACCAGTTTTTCCCCCTCAACATAACACAACTCGCCTTCGCGAAATGAACGAAATTCTGTGCTAATCGATTCGATGTGTGCCTGCAGCTTCGCTGAATCAATCTTGCCTGCGGCAAATTGAGCGAGCTCCCAGTACCAAAGATCCTCAGGAAGCATCTCCATCTGCGCCTGCATTACATGCCAAGCGTCGGTTTGTATTCGATCTTCATGACCACCGATTATCAATATCGACCACGCTAATGTCGGATAACTTCGCTCACGAATCGACCGCATGAGGTAATTGATCGCATCCTCTTGCCGGCCTTGCACGTAAAGGAGCATGCCCACGAGGGCAACCGCATGCTCGGAATCACAATTGGACTTTGGAAGACGGCTTACGATAACATCAACAAGTTTTTCTGGATTAGTCTCTAATAGCCTCTCGTAGGGAATGAGAGACAAGGCATTTGCTACCTCGTTAATTGTCGGCACCTTCTCTGGGCTTGGCAAACCACAAGCACGCACTTCGGAAGCGAATTTGTGAGCCTCTGGATCGTTGGGGCTTAGCGCGAGTGCGGCCAAAGCGCACTCGGTTGCATGGCGAACGTCTCCCCGCCTTAATGCAAGCCTACCGGCTATCCTCTTCAGACTCAAACTACTTCCCCACTCGGCTGCCACTCGCAACTCCCGCGTCGCCTCATCGTCCCGTTGCAGTTCGAGCGCAATCTCGGCACGTTTTTCGTACACATATCGCAGATGGTTGACGCGCACATTCTTGGTCCCATGTCTTGCCACTTCTTCCGCAGCGTCGAGCGTTTTCAACACTTCGCGATAATGCCCTTTGAAGAGAAAGCTAAACAATGCAGTTCCTGCCAGCACTTCTACATCCTGCGGTGCCAGTCTGACGGCTTCATCAAAGTCTCCAAGCGCGGCAACCTTGTCGCATAACCGGAGTCGAAGGATTCCGCGAAACAAGTATATCTTTCCTGCATCCCGGCCGGGCGGATTAAATTCGAGACTGCGCGAGCAATCTCTCAAAGCATCGTCAAAACGCCCTTTCATTGAGAAGGCAATCGCACGCCATGAGAACGTTCTCCACAAAACATCCGGGTCGGCCGCTGTGTGTAGAACCTCATCAAACACCCTGATCGCGTCTTCTGGCCGGCCGGCCATCATCAGCGAATATCCGTTTGCCGCGGCACTCTGCGAGTGCGTACCGGCTTGATTCTCACCTCGGGGCCGGTCGCACGAAACTAAGGTGACAGTCAGACAGAGCACACAAATTAGTGCCTTCATTGGGGTGGTTCCCCAAAAACTGCAGTAAACGACGGGATTACGTTACCCGAACAGACGCCTGGAAACAGGTGGCAGAACCACTGAACAAATCCGACCACACTTGGCGGCTGTGAAACCACAGTTACATTGCCTATTTGCGGCGTCGTCACACTAATGGAGCCAGGCGCACCGGGGTTTGCTGGAGTAACGGCAACCCCATATCCGCATGCCGACGCAGATAGCCCCGTTGCCCCGACGGTCATTGTTGGAACTGTCACGCCCCCTGGGAGAGTCAGGCCAAGTGCCGGCGTTACGCTAAGACTACTACCCCCCGGTATGGGTGTTAAAGTGGCCTGAAAGGTTCCGCTCACATTAACGGGCCCCCAAGGTGGATTTGCAGGATCTGGTCCCAATAAAGGTCCGCTCAGGCCCGGTGGGGTATATTGGATGAAAACAAGACCGAACGGATCTCGTCTAGTAATAGGATTGTTTTGTGCATATAAGTAGAGGTTTATACTTCCGCCACTCAATCCAATCGGATCCACCTGCACAAATCTTCCCAGACTCGGCGAATAATATCGGTACCGGTAGTTGTACAACGTCGTGTCCACGTCGCGATCTCGACCGGTGAACAGCAACCGGTTCCCGATTGCGGATTGCGAAACGGGAATTGCGGAAGCGTTGTACAGCGTCGGGGTGCCGTACACGTCATACGTGTAGCTTTCGACTTTGAACCCGCCGTTGGTGGTGATTTCGGTCACCGATCCCAAACCATCGGCGTGGTAGTAGTAGTTCGTGCCCACACCGCCGGTGAAACGCATCCGCACCGGCTCGTCTATCCCGGGGCCATAGACATACTTGCGTTGGAGCGCACCCACGCCGTTGTACTCCGCGATCAGTTGCCAGCCGGCGTAGTACAGGCGATTGGTCGTGACGCTGGTGCCGCTGGTGCGCCGCTCAATCTGGCGTCCGAAGGCGTCGTAGCGGTAATCCACGCGCAGACTGCCGCCCTCAGCGCAGGCGGCTACAAGCCGGTTCTCGGGGTCGTATTCGTAGCCCCAGACTCGGTCGCCGGTGAGATTGCCTTTGGCGTCGTAGGTGTAGTCGCGGGCTTGGCTGAGCAGTTGCACCTCGGCGTCGGTCAGCCGGTAAGCGTAGAGCCGGGCGTCGTCCAGTTGTCCATCCAGCGGTTGCGCCACGTCCGCCGTGTTGCCCAAGACATAGCGCGACGTGTTCGTCCCCATCACGTAGTTCTTTGCGATCGTGTCCGTGCGCTGCCCGTCCACGTAGAACCGCACTGCCCCGGCCGCGTAGCTCACCGCCACGTGCAGCCACCGGTTCGACGGCAGGAGCACGCTGCTAGTACTGGTGCCCTGCCAGAGATTGTTGGTACCCACATCCACCGTCAGCCGCCGCGAGGAGCCGCTGAGGAATCCGAAGAAGATGATCTTTTCCTTCGCCTGCATCCGCACGTGGTGCGCGGTGGTGAATTGATCCACCTTCACCCAGTTGGCCACCGTCCAGTTCGTCAAGCCCTCCAAGCCGTTGTCCCCGGCATTGACCCATTGGTTCGTCGGCGTGAAATCAAGGCCGTTGCTGCTGACGGCGCTGATCCACGCCGGACTGTTGACCAGTGTGGCCGTGTGCCCGTTGCCGGATGAATCCGCCGCCGTGCTGCCGCTGCCTTCGTCGAGCTTCCACCACGCCCGCGCTCCACCGGCCCCCAACTCCGTTTTCGTGTACTGGTTCAGCGTGTTGACCGTGTACGTCAGTGCGTTTGTGACCACGCCGATCTCGGTGACGTTTGTGCGGTTGCCGGCGGCGTCGAAGGAGTAGGACACGGTGCGCACCGGCACGCCGTTGGTGGCGTACGTCACGCCGGTGAGTTGATCGGCGGCGTCGTATTCGTAGGACTCGGAGCGGACGGCTGAGACAGCCGTCCCTACCATCTGCGTGCGGTTGCCGGCGGCGTCATACCAATACTCGTAGCGGCTGATCTGATTCGTCGCCGCCCCCACTGTCTGCTGATGACTGACCACTGATAACTGATTCGCTGCGTCGTAGTCATAGACGGTGAACGTGGAATTCTCCAACGTCCGTTTCGTGCGTCGGCCGGCCGCATCGTAGTCGTACGTCACAATGGCATTTGTGCCGCCATCCCGAATCGCTGTCAACCACCCATTGGTATTGTAGTCGTACGTGATGAACGTGGCGTCGGGGTACGTGAGCCGTTTGCGGCGGCCGTCGGGGTGGTATTGGTAGCCGACCGCAAGCGGGGACGCTTGCGCCACCACCTGAATCTCGTTCGTAAGCCGGCCGGCGCTGTCGTAGAAGAAGCGCAGGGCGGAGTTGGTGACACCGGCTCCCGCCGTCCACACCACGCCGGTCAACTGGCTGGCGACGTCGAGGTTGACCGCTTTCAATTCAAGATTCAAGAGATGTGACCCCGGTGTCCATTCTTACTTTCATAGTCCGATGTCAATTCCAGAATAATGAGATGTGACCCCTTTTCCTTTATTGGCGGATTTCCAGCGACTTGCGCCCTTTTCTGCGGTCGAACGGCATGATCACCAGCAAGTCCACATCGGAGTCGGCAGTCGGTCTGCCATGGGCATACGATCCAAACAGAATGATCTTCCGAGGGCGGAACTCGCGCGCCACCGCGTCACAGAACTTCCGGATTTGCTTTCGTTGAACCACGAGTCACTCTTAGAGCGTGTTTGGAAAGTCCTGAGTTTAGGCTAAACGCCGCAACATTAAG
>CAZJCX010000160.1:6952-7985 GCA_964544425.1 uncultured Verrucomicrobiota bacterium | reverse complement strand
AGCCGCCTTCAATGTAATGGACGCCAAACGCGTCGAGCCGTTCCGCGATCCGAATCTTGTCCGCGCTGGAAAACGAGATGCCTTCGCCCTGAGCGCCGTCGCGCAACGTCGTGTCGTAGATCGTGACCGTCGGTTTCATCGGTAACGCGGAGAGTAGGGGATTGCCACCGGTGGGTCAAGACGGCGACCGGCGCAGCGGGAGCGAGCGAACGATTCGCGGTTGTGACGGGCAGGGGGAATCCGGTATGGTCGGCGGCATGAGCTTGGCGGTGGTGCTGATCGGGTCGGCTGTGCTGCTGGCGGTGGCGTACCGGTTCTACGGCGGGACGCTGGCGCGGCTGCTGAATCTCAATGCGGAGACGCCGACGCCCGCGACGAAGTTGCGGGACGACGTGGACTACGTGCCGATCGAGCCGAAGTTTTTGCTCAGCCAGCATTTTTCCGCGATTGCCGCGGCGGGCCCGATCGTGGGACCGATTCTAGCCGGGGTGATGTTTGGGTGGGCACCGGCGTTGGCGTGGATATTGGTGGGAAGCATTTTGATTGGCGGCGTGCATGACCTGGTGTCTTTGACCGCCTCAATCCGCCACAAGGCGCGGTCCATCGCGGAGGTGGTGCGGGAGCACATGAGCCGGCGGTCGTACGTGTTGTTTCTGGTGTTCGTCTGGATCGCGCTGTTGTACATCGTGGTGGCGTTTACGGACATCACGGCGGCGTCCTTCGTGGGGGTGCAGACGTTGGAGAACGGGCAGCGAGTGAGCGGCGGGGCGATTGCCTGTTGTACCTGGCGTTGCCGGTGGTGATGGGGTTGTTGCTGCGGTTCACGAAGCTGTCGGTGGGAGCGGCGACGGCGATTTTTCTGCCGTTGGTGGGCGTGGCGATCTGGGTGGGGCCGATGCTGCCGCTGGATCTGGGGGCGGTGTTGAGGTGCGACGCGGCCACGGCGCACCGGGCGTGGGATGTCATTCTGCTGGCGTATTGCTTCGTGGCGTCCGTGGCGCCGATGTGGATACTGCTGCAACCGCGCGGGCAT
>CAZJCX010000160.1:6311-6805 GCA_964544425.1 uncultured Verrucomicrobiota bacterium | reverse complement strand
GATTGCGTGCGGAGCGTGTTCGGGATTTCATGCGCTGATTGCGTCGGGGACCACGAGCAAACAATTGCGGCGTGAGACGGACGCGAAGGCGATCGGGTACGGCGCCATGTTGCTGGAGGCGATGGTGGCGGTTGTGTCGCTTAGTTGCGTGATGATGTTGGCAGCTAACGCGCCGATTTTGCAGAACCCGCAGCCCAATTTCATCTACGCGCAGGGGATTGGCAGTTTCCTCGAAGTGATCGGTGTTCCGGCCGCGTTTGGGATTTCATTCGGGTTGATGGCGTTTACGACGTTTGTGTATGACACCTTGGACGTCTGTACGCGCTTAGGCCGGTACATTCTGCAGGAACTGACCGGCTGGCGGGGACGATGGGGACGGTGGGCGGCGACGGGCATCACGGCCGCGGCACCGTTGGCGTTTGTCATGCAACAAACGGTGGACGCTCACGGAAAGGCGGTGCCGGCTTGGCGGACGTATTGGGGGCTGTTTGGCG
>CAZJCX010000160.1:5058-6261 GCA_964544425.1 uncultured Verrucomicrobiota bacterium | reverse complement strand
ATGGCGGACGCGCCGCGCGAGATGGGTGTGGCTGGTCACCGGCGTGCCGACGGTTTTCATGTACGTCATGAGTTGTTGGGCGTTGGTGCGGATGATCGTGCTGCGGTTCACCGCCCCCGACGGATTCGCCGACCCGGTGGCGTGGGTGGCGGTCATATTGGTGGCCTTGGCGGGGCTGATGTTGATCGAAGCGATCCTGTTATTCACGCGGGGGACGCCACCGGCCGCGCCGTTGGTGGCTAGCGGAACAGCCGCACGTGCCTCCGCTTAAATAACGGAATCAGCACCAACCCGGCCGCAAACCCACCGATGTGCGCCCAGAAGGCGACCCCACCCCCCGATTGCCCCACCGTTGCCCAGCCGCTCGTGAGTTGCATCGCGAACCAAATCACCAGCAGCACTGCGGCCGGTACGTAGAAGACCTTCAGAATGATGAACAGTGGCAACAGCACCAGCACCCGCGCGCGGGGATACAAAAGGAGATACGCGCCGAGGACACCGGAGATCGCACCACTCGCGCCGACCATCGGGATTTGCGAGTCGGGGTTGACGGCAATTTGCGCCGCCGCCGCTCCGATGCCGGTGAGTAGATAGAAGAGGATGAACCGAAAATGTCCGCAGGCGTCTTCGATGTTGTTTCCAAAAATCCAGAGGTAGAGCATGTTGCCGAGCAGGTGCATCAATCCACCGTGCAGGAACATCGAGGTCAGCATGGTCACGTAGGCGTGCGGTGTGCCGGTGCCCGTGAGGTACGCGGGCGTTAAGGCGAAGTCCGCGAAGAATGGTTCGATCGCGGAACGGGGCAACGACAGTTGGTAGAGAAACACGGCGATGTTGGCGACGATGAGGCTGACGGTGATGAAGGAAAACGTCCGTGTTGGATTGTCGTCGTGCAGCGGAATCATGGCGTCGGCGGATCCACCCCCAGCTGCTCGCGCAGCCATTTCACCAGCACCGGCGTCACTTCCTCGACGCCGCGCAACAGATCCGTGCCGCGCCACTGTCCCGAGGTGGCGATCAATTCCTTGCTGTCGACCGGTTTACCGGCCGCGCGCAACTCCAGCAATTTCTTGGCGGACACAAAGGGGATATTATCGCCCGCCGCCACGACCATTCGCACCGGGATGGCGCGAAGTTTTTCCATCGCGTCATCGGAGCGCAGGCCCTGATATTCGACCACCGGACTGAGCAGCACCAGCGCGG
>CAZJCX010000160.1:1026-5048 GCA_964544425.1 uncultured Verrucomicrobiota bacterium | reverse complement strand
CACCGGCGGCCAGATCGTCGTTGAACAGCGCATACCGAACCGCCACATTCGCGCCCAACACCGAACCCATGATTGCCACCCGGTCCGAGTCCACCTCCGGTCGGTCACCCAGCCAGTCGAACGCCGCGTTCAAGTCGAGCAGCATATCCTGATAGTCGCGAGGCGTGAAAGTTTGGGCATCCACGCGCGCCGGACCCGCAGGGCCGAGTCGGCGGATGCTCTCGCCGTGGCCGCGCCAATCAATGGCCAGCGCCGCGATGCCATTGCGTTGCAGTAGTTCGGCAAACGGTCGCCAAATTTCGCGGGTCCGACCCGATTCATGCAACAGCAGCAAAGCCGGCGCGGGCACGTCCGCCACCCGGTAAAACGTCGCCGCAATCTCGACCTTGTCGGCGGTCACGAGCGTGACCGGCTCTGAGCCGGTAACCGCGGGCGCACCGAACAGCAGGATGACCGGCAACCATTTCATCGGGCAGACTCTAACAAAGGGTCAATCGAGTTCAACGGTATTTGCCAGTTCTTCCTCCAGAATCGTCTGCGCTTGCGTCCGGTCGCGCGTCCACAAGGAAAACGGATACCCGAATGTCACCCCCATCTCACCGCCCCGGAACCACCGGCGCCAATCGTGAAATTGCCGGGTGTCCCTCAGGATGACCGGCAGAATCGGCGCCCCGGCAATCTGTGCAATCAAGGCCGCCTTTGAGAGATTGCAGCGTTTGATCTGCTGGTCGGATGCCGCCCTCGGGAAAGAGCGCGACGCAGAAGCCAGCGCGCAATCGCCGGACCGCTTCTCGGACAGCCCGGTGATCGTGTTGCCGGCGGTCAATCGGGAAGGCACGTAAGCGGCGGACGAACGGTCCCCAAACAGGATGGCGGAACAGTTCGGCCATGGCCATGAAGTCAACGTGACGGGGGCACTGCCAGCCGATGAGGAGCGGATCGGCGAAACTGAGATGGTTGGCAACGATGAGCAAAGGCCCCGCGCGAGGAACCCGGTTACGACCGCGGACGACCGTGCGGAAGGCCACGCGAAACACCAGCGCCGCGAGTAGTTGTCCAACCCGGTAAAGCACAGTGGAGGAGCCTAAACAAAAAGCGTCAGCCCCGCAATCACGCGGGGCTGACGCTGACTTGCACCGGTATGGTGCGTGAACTGATTAGGCTTTGCGCCGCCGCAACATCATCGTGCCCGCCAATCCCATGCCAACGAGTAGCATGGTGGTCGGCTCAGGAATCACCTCGAAGGTGGCAATGCGGTTGGCACCGCCGTTGTTGGCGAACGACTCGAAGGAGCCGGTGCTGCCTTGACCATCGTCGAAGTTAAACTGGGCTCGCCCGAAGACCTCGAAGTTATAAACGCCCGGCGTCAACCCACTGAGGATGTTGATACCGGCTGCTGCTTCTTCCCACGTGCGGTCATTGCCGACTTGGGGGCCGAGTTGATCCAACGCGATGGGCGCAAACGAGCCGGGCGCATCGCCCACCTTGTAAACGCGGTAGAAGACTTGCGCGGCGACAGCGTTATCCACCGAATCTGGATCTTCAAACGTCTTGATTTGGCCGCCGTTCAGGGTGAGTGAAGCCGGCACGCCAAAATTCGCCCCGCCGAAGTCAGCATTTGCGGTCGTGGAATCAATGTCATAGTAGGTGTTGCCTCCACCATTGAGATCAATGATTACGAACGACTCAAATATGCCCGAGGCCGAAGCGTGTTGACCGAACAACAACATGGCAGTAGCTACGATAACTGCCACGACACTACGATACGTTTTTCCCATGTTCCCTATACCCTCCGTCTTGATTTTTACTGTTTCAATCAGCGTCTGCTAGAACGCTTGAATGCTTGGGTTTGTAGCAAGATTGTGACTTGGTGTCAAGGGTGGCGTAGAAAAATCTCACAGGAAAAAGGCTTTGCTTTGTCGGGGTGAAAGTGCGAGTATCCGCGCCAATGAAGTCGCCAGTCAAACGCTATACAATTAAGGATATCGCCGAGCAGAGCGGGGTGTCTCTCTCAACGGTTTCGCTGGTGATGAATAACAATCCCCGCATCAGCGAGGTCACCCGGCAGCGCGTGCTGGAGACGATTGAACGCTTGGGTTACCAGCCAAATCGAATGGCGCGGGGCTTGGCTTGGCAGCGGTCGCAAACATTGGCGATTCTCCTCCCACAACTTCGGCATACGTTTGCGGATGTGTATTTCGGCGAAATCATCAGCGGCATTCATGACCGGGCGACGAAGCTTGGATATAAGATCATGCTGGAGGTGGCGCGAACGGAATTCATCGAGAGCCGCGAGTACGTGCAACTTTACGAACAGAAAGTGGTGGATGGGATTCTGTTCATCGGCGCCAACGCTCGTCACGAATTTCTTCAGGAGTTTGCCGACCGCTCGCGCCCATTTGTCTTGGTCAACAACTACTCAAAAGAGTTCGACTTGAATTACGTCGTGTCGAACTACAAGTACGGTTCCTGGCAGGCGGCGAAGCATTTGGTGCGGCTGGGGCACAAGCGGATCGGCTTCATTGCCGGGGGATTGAGCGAGATTCAGACGAGTCGCGACATTTACGAGGCGTTTCAAGAAGTGTTGGAAGAAGCGGCGATTCCGTTCGCGCCGACGCAGGTTGCCGACGGCTGGTTGACGGAAGAAGGGGGCATGTTGGCGGCGGAAAAGTTGTTGGAGGCGCACCCGGATTTGACGGCATTGTTTGCGTTGAACGACAAGATGGCGTTGGGCGCTCTGCGGAAATTGAATGAATTGGGTCGCCGGTGTCCGACGGATGTTGCATTGGTTGGATTTGACGACATTCCCGCAGCCAGCTTTGCGACCACGGCGCTGACGACGGTGCATCAACCGTTGTATGAACTCGGCAAGCTGGGGTGTGATCGCCTCGTAGAGCTGATTCACGGGAAGACCGAGCGCGTGCAAGAAGTTGTGCCGATTCATTTGGTGGTTCGGGAGTCCTGCGGCGCCAAGACCCGGCAACGCGCCGACGCAACGGTATGAAAAAACTTTGGTTCTGGTTGGTTTGCTTGGCGGTCACCGGAGGTGCGTTCGCCGCCGAGGACATCGCCACCACGTTCACTTATAACGACGCAGCCGCGAGGAGCGTCGGTGTGGCCGGTGAGTTCAGTAACTGGAAAGTCGTTCCCCTCGACAAGTCGGACGGTGGCGTCTGGGCGAAGAAGGTTTATCTCAAGCCGGGTTTCTACGCCTATAAATTCGTCATCAACGAGGCGGATTGGGTGCTCGATCCCGGTAATCCGACCCGCAAACTCGTCAACGAGATCGAGAATTCCGGGATTGCCGTTGGCGGGGCCATGCCGCCTCCGGCGACGGAAGGCGCGACCGTGTTTCAATTTCGCGCGCCCGACGCACGCTCCGTCCACTTGGCCGGCAGTTTCAACAACTGGCTCGACAACGACCAAGGCAAAATCACCGGTCAGGAGCGGTGGCTGTTACAGAAAGACGACACCGGCACGTGGCGGATCAGTGCGCCGATTCCCGCCGGTAAGCATGAATTTAAGTTCGTGGTCAACGGCGGCGAGCGATGGGAGACGGATCCCAGCCGGCCCGTGGCTGCCACCGGGAATTCGCTCGTCGAGGGGCAACAAGGCGGTGTTGAATTTATCATCACGGAACCAACTGCGACCAGTGTCGCGGTCGCCGGTGAGTTCAACAACTGGAGCGCGTCCGCCAACCCGCTCGTCAAGGATGGCGTCGGTATCTGGCGCGCGTCTGTCCCCTTGAAGCCGGGGCGCTACCAATACAAGTTTGTCGTGGACGGGAACTGGAAAACAGATCCGGCCAATTCCGAAACTGCCCCCGATGGGTTGGGCGGGCAGAACTCAGTCAGAAACGTACCGTAACAAAGGGAGTCAGTCATGACGCGCAGGGAAACGCTCGTGGGTCTTTTTGCATTTGCACTTCTTGCCGGCCACTCATGGGCCGCGATTCCGTGGCCGGGCACGCCGAATCCGGCGGGCTATCCCAGCGATCCCGCCAATCGGATTCATCATTGGAA
>CAZJCX010000160.1:315-945 GCA_964544425.1 uncultured Verrucomicrobiota bacterium | reverse complement strand
AGCGCCGGTTTCCGCAATGGTTCCGGGACAGCCAACGAAGGCTACAAGGGGCCCGAAGAATTCATCGGCGGCCCGTTTGGATGTCCGACGGATCTCCAAGCCAACGGTCAGATGAACGTCATCGCCGCGATGGGCGGAATTGACGTCGGCGGCAATATCCACTGGATGAAAAATGGCGGCAACGGCCCCGGTCCTGCCGCCTACGACAACATTTCGCAAGCATACGTGAGGGACAACAACGTCGTCATCACGTCCAACCGCCTGAATGTGGCCGGCAACCAGTTCCAAGTCGTCCAGTACGACTTCTGTCCCACCACGAACGCCATCCCCGCGGTCGCGTTCGGCGGCGGCCGCACGAACTACGGCGTGTACGTGAAGCGGTACCTGCTCACCAATCTCCAGAACGAATCGCGCACGATCCGCTTCTACTTTGACGCCAATTTTAACGTCAAAGGGGAGAATGCCGGTGACTTTATGTACATGGATTACGGCCATGTCGTACCGGCGCTCGGCGCCGGTCAAACCAATCACACGATGGTGGTCGTGGACGGCAACAACACGCTGGCGACCGGCAGCGGCTGCACGCCCAACGGCTACGGCGACTTGGGCGACCCCACCCGGCAATACAAT
>CAZJCX010000160.1:0-305 GCA_964544425.1 uncultured Verrucomicrobiota bacterium | reverse complement strand
CCACTGCCAGCTACAACAAAACCGCCACGGTCACGTTCGGCGTCTGTATGAAACTCATCACCAACAGCGTGACCGGGGCGGGCGTAGCATTCGACGGCAGCTGGCGTGATTTCGATCCCGATGATCATCAAGAGGGCTGGATTGGCAAAGAGATCAATTTTGCGGCCAATGAAACCCGCGAGGTCAATGTGATGATCGTCGGTTCGTGGGACGATTTGCCGGGCCAGAGCGGCGTGCACGATTTTTGGGGGCGACCGTTGGTGAATTGGTTTTACGCCAACAACATGACGACCGCGCAAACCGCG
>CAZJCX010000159.1:3587-8055 GCA_964544425.1 uncultured Verrucomicrobiota bacterium | reverse complement strand
CGCGGCGTGCGGCCGCCCTAACCGCGCGGCGGCGTCGCGCATGTGCCGCAGTTTGACCGGATCGCGGAAGAAATCGTCCACGAACAGCCGCACATCATTGGCATCCTCGGCTTGAACCGCCACCCGGTGGGCGAGGAGGAAGTCCGCGTTCTTTTGCTCCTGACCGGGGATGGGGTTGATGATGATCATCGGCAGACGTTTGATCAGCGCCTCGGCGGTGGTGATGCCGCCCGGCTTGGTGACCACGAGTTCGGCGATCTCCATCAACTCGCGGACATTGTCCACAAAGCCAAATATTTTGGTGGGATGCCGGAGTTTGGCCCCCCGGCGCGTGAGCGCCTGCTGCAACTTTTCATTCTGCCCGGTCACCGCGAGGATGTGAAACGGTTGGGGTAACTTGTCGAGCTTCCGGATCACCGATTTCATCGGCCCCAAACCGAGACTGCCACCCATCACCAGAACCACCGGCAGATCTGGCTTCAATCCGAGCTTGTGGCGGACCGCGGCCTTGTCCACGTGCTGGAGAAACTGCCGCTTCGTCGGAATCCCGGTCACGGCGACCCGCGCCGCGTGTACACCCTGGGTTTCGAGCGCGACTTTGATCTCATCGTTGGGTGCTACGTACAAATCCACCTGCGGATCGGCCCAGTACCGATGCGCCACAAAATCCGTCAGCACCCCCACCAGCTTGAGCGGGTGGCGCGGATTGACGCGTTTCCACGACGCCATCACGCCACAGGCAAATGCTTGCGTGCAGACCACCGTGTCGGGTTGGAAATCGGCGATGACCTTGTTGAGCTTCTTGGAATTGCCCCGATTCAGGATTTCGCGAATGGCTTTCGTGCGCTCCTTGAATTCGGGATTGTCGTACATGTATTCCCAGATTTCGGGAGCGGTCTTGAGCATCGCGAGGTAGGCGCGGAGTGTGACCTTGGACAGGACCGGGTTCGAATGTTTGAACGAGTCCAACATCCGGGTCTCAGCGCCTGGCTCAAATTCAAGCAAGGCTTGCTGGATAGCCAACGCCGCCGAGTAGTGGCCGGAATGTTTGGTCAGGTAGAGAAATAGAATTCGACGGTTCATCCTCGCTAGTGGCGCGGAAGATATGAAAAGGGTTGTAGAGGGTCAATCAAACTGTGAGCTTGACGAACCAAATGGTTACGTTACTATTGGTAACGATGGATCGTAATGAGCTACTGCAATTTGAGATCCTGAAGCACGTGGAGCAGACGCCGCAGTTGAACAACCGTTTGGCGGCTCGCAAACTCGGCGTCAGCGTCAAACTCGCTCACGCCACCCTTCGCAAGATGGTAACCCGGGGCCTCCTCCACGTGAAGAAAGAGCACTCGCGTCGCTGGGACTACTTCCTCACCCCGACCGGAATCTCGGAGAAAACCCGACTCACCTATGAGTTTCTGGATTTCTCATTCCAGTTCTACCACGAAGCCCGCAAGCGCAGCGCCCAACTTTGCCGTGACCTCTCCGAGCGCGGCATCAAACAGGTCGCCTTCCTCGGTGCCGGTGAACTGGCCGAGATCGTCTATCTCGGCGTCGTTGAATGGAAACTCCAAGTCACCGGCGTTTTCGACCACGACAAGGCCGGAACCACCTTCATGTCACTCCCCGTATCGCCCTTGGCCGCGTTACCGTCTTCGACTGCCGAGGCAACCATCGTCTGCGTCTATGACAAGAAGCATCCCATGACCGCCCACTATTTGCCTGAAGGAGTCCAACCCAGTCCCAAGATGCACTGGGTGTTCGCGTAGAGCCGCAACACCGGTACTCGCGCTTGCCAAGCGCGGCCACAGCAAAAACAAGATCATGAGTTACACCGTCGCTACCCCGGCACCGGCAGGGCGGCAGCTTGCCCCAATCACCCGGATCGCCCCCGGTAAAGGCTGGTTTCATCTCAACCTCGGCCAACTTTGGGAGTACCGGGACCTGCTCTACTTCCTCGTCTGGCGCGACATCAAGGTCCGCTACAAGCAAACCGTCCTCGGTGCCGCGTGGGCCATCCTCCAGCCGGTGCTCACGATGGTTGTATTCAGCATTTTCTTCGGCAAACTGGCCGGCATCAAAAGCGATAACCTCCCCTATCCGCTCTTCGCCTTCTGCGGGCTCTTGCCGTGGCAACTGTTTGCATTCGCCCTCAACGAATCCGGCAACAGTCTCGTGGCCAACCGGGGACTGATCACCAAAGTTTATTTTCCCCGACTCATCATCCCGCTCGCGGCGGTGGTGGCCGGGCTGGTGGACTTCGGCATCGCGTTCGTGGTCTTGCTCGGCCTGATGGCGTGGTATGGCATCGTCCCCGGCCTCGCGATCATCACCCTGCCGCTGTTTATTCTGTTTGCCGTCGTGACGGCACTCTCCGTCGGACTCTGGCTCTCGGCGCTCAACGTCCAATATCGGGATGTCCGCTACACCATTCCCTTCCTGACCCAGTTCTGGTTTTTCCTCACCCCCATCGCCTACAGCAGCCGGTATGTACCCGAACCGCTCCGCCCCCTCTACGGACTCAATCCGATGGCAGGAGTCGTGGACGGATTCCGCTGGGCGTTGCTCGGCGGCCCGCCACCCGGCCCCCTGCTCCTCGTGTCCATCATCACCGTGGCCGCGTTATTGCTCGGCGGCCTCATTTATTTTCGCCGAATGGAACGCACCTTTGCCGATGTGATATGAGCGACATCGCGATCAAAGTCGAAAACCTCGGTAAAGAGTACACGCTCGGCCGACGCGAAAAATACAAAACCTTGCGCGACTCACTTACTCGTTTCGGCAGCCGCACCGCACCGGCTGAGAAACTCTGGGCGCTGAAGGACGTCTCCTTCGCAATCAACCGCGGCGACGTCGTCGGCGTCATCGGTCGCAACGGGGCCGGCAAGAGCACGCTGTTGAAGATTCTCAGCCGCATCACGGAACCAACCGCCGGCTATGCCGACATCCACGGCCGAGTCGGTTCCCTGCTCGAAGTCGGCACCGGCTTTCACCCCGAACTTACCGGCCGCGAAAACATCTTTCTCAACGGGGCGATTCTCGGCATGCGCAAACACGAGATCACCCGGCAATTCGACGAAATCGTCGCCTTCGCCGAGGTGGAAAAATTCATTGATACCCCCGTGAAGCATTACAGCAGCGGCATGCAAATGCGCCTCGCCTTCTCCGTCGCCGCCCACCTCGAACCGGAAATTCTGTTGGTGGACGAAGTGTTGGCGGTGGGCGATGCCGCCTTCCAAAAAAAGTGCCTGGGCAAGATGGGCGACGTGGCCAAGCAAGGCCGCACGATTCTCTTTGTGAGCCACAATATGGGTGTTGTGAAGTCGCTGTGTGAGCGGGTGATGTTGATCGAAGCCGGTTGTCTCGTGCTGGACGACGCGCCTGATAAAGTGGTGAATCATTACGTATCCAACGCGGCGGCACCAGAGTTGTCGGGAATCATTTCCGAAACGCCCTCACGCTCGGGGACGCACGAAGCGGTATTTCAAAGGGTCGTGCTGCAAGACCTGCTGGCGCAGCGAGTCTCACAAGTCTATTTCGGGCAACCGTTCCGCGTCGTGGTGACCGTCGAAGTTCGGCAGCCAGTCGCGGATTATATTTTCGGAGTGTTCATCTCTGCGCTGGACGGCACGAGGGTTGCCGCGGCGTTAAGCAACCAGGAGGGGCGTGCGTCTGGCCGGCTGAGCCTGGGCGTTCATCAATTGGTGGTTGAATTGCAGCCAACGCTGCTACCCCGAATGTACACGCTGGATTTGATCATGGCTCACACGGATGGGCGGGACATTGACTATGTCTCGGATGTTTGCCGGTTTGAAGGCTTGCGCACGGCCGCCAATGGGGGCGATCATTACCCGTGGAACGCGTTGCATGGCTACATGCGGCTGCCGGGCAAGTGGAGCTTGGGAGACGAAAAATGAAGCTGACTGGGAAACGATTGCTGGTGGTTGGAGGGGCGGGCTTCATCGGCTCGCATCTTGTGGATGAGCTGCTCAAGGAGGATGTGGCTGAGATCCGCGTCTATGACAATTTTACGCGCGGCAGCCATGAGAACTTGGCAGCGGCCTTGCGCGATTCCCGAGTCACGATCTGCCCCCACGGGGGCGACATTCTCCGCCGCGATATTCTGCATCAGGCAATGCGGGGAATTGATGGCGTCTTCCATTTTGCGGCATTGTGGCTGTTGCATTGCTGGGATTTTCCGCGGTCCGCCTTTGAGGTGAATGTGGGCGGAACGTTCAACGTGCTGGAAGCCTGTCTCGCCCACAGCGTCAAACGGCTGGTGTATTCGTCGTCGGCCTCCGTGTATGGCGACGCGGTCACGGAACCGATGACGGAGGATCACCCGTTCAACAACACGAATTTCTACGGGGCCACCAAGGTTGCGGGCGAGCAGATGTGCCGCGCATTGCATCATCGGCACCGCGACAGCGACCAGCATTTCGACTACGTGGGTCTCCGCTACATGAACGTG
>CAZJCX010000159.1:1993-3556 GCA_964544425.1 uncultured Verrucomicrobiota bacterium | reverse complement strand
GGGGCCTACATTGCTGTCATCATGAAGATGCTCGACAATCTGGACAAGGGCTTACCCCCGGTGGTGTACGGCGATGGATCCCAAGCCTACGATTTCGTTTTCGTGCGCGATTGCGCCCGCGCCAACATTTGCGCGATGAAAGCCGACGCTACCGACGCGTTCTACAATGTGGGCACAGGGATCAAGACAACCATCAACGAACTCGCGGAATTGGTGCTCGAGATCACCGGCTCAGACCTGAAAATCCGTTACGAACCCGCCGGGCAGCCGTTTGTGAAGAATCGCGTCGGCTGCCCCAAGAAAGCCGCCACTGAACTGGGATTCCAGGCGCGCACGGCGCTGCGCGACGGATTGACGGAATTGATCGAATGGCGCAACGCGCACAAAGAAGAAGTCGCTCGTCGGCGACAAGAGGCCGCGATTTCATGATTCATATTTCGCAACCCGCGACTGGTTTAGAGGAATGGGAAGCCCTCCGTGACCCGCTCCTAAGCGGCTGGCTTTCCCAGGGGCCGCAAGTTGCCGAATTCGAGCGCGCGTTTGCCCGCCGCCACGACGTCCAGCATGCGCTGGCCACATCGAGCTGCACCACGGCGCTACATCTGATCCTCGTCGCGCTGGGCGTCGGGCCGGGCGACGAGATAATCGTGCCCGCGTTCACCTGGGTCGCGACGGCGAACGTGGCGCTGTATTGCGGAGCCACGCCGGTGCTGGTGGACGTGGACCGGCAGGCCTTCAATTTGGACGCCGCGCAGGTGGCCGCCAAGGTTTCACCGCGCACCAAAGCAATCATCGCCGTGCATCTCTTTGGGCTGTGCGCGGACGTGGACGCGATCCGCGCGGCGGCGCCAGGCATCCCGATCATCGAAGATGCTGCGTGCGCCGCAGGAGCAACCTACCGGGGCCGGTCGGCGGGCACGTTGGGAGTGGCAGCAGCATTTTCATTTCACCCTCGCAAGTCCATCACCACCGGCGAGGGGGGAATGATCACGACGAGCGACCCGGTGTTAGCCGAGCGGATGAATCAGTTGCGCAATCATGGCGCAAGCGTCTCAGAGGAACAACGCCACGCCGGGCCGAAACCGTACTTGCTGCCCGATTTCAATTTGCTCGGCTTCAATTACCGGATGACGGATTTGCAGGGTGCAGTCGGTCGCGTCCAACTGAGCAAGCTCGACCGCTTCCTCGCCGAGCGCCAACACTGGGCCGATTACTACCGGCAAGAACTGGCTGGGTTGCACTGGTTGCGGACGCCGACCGTGCCCGAGGGTGATCGCCACGCGTGGCAAGCGTACGTGTGTGACGTGGACGAAATGATTCATCGCAACCAACTCATGGAAAAGTTGCAAATGGCTGGCATTCAAACCCGACCGGGCACGCACGCGGTTCATCTGCTGGGCCACTACCGGCAGCGGTTTAGATTTCAGCCGGACGACTTTCCTGCCGCACGCGACTGTGACCGTCGCACGCTGGCGCTGCCGTTGCACAACCGCATGACGGCAGCGGACTACGAACACGTCGCGCGGACGCTGCGACACATTTCCTGAACACGATGCATGCCTC
>CAZJCX010000159.1:0-1983 GCA_964544425.1 uncultured Verrucomicrobiota bacterium | reverse complement strand
TGAGACTGTTGATCGATCCGATCTCCAAAACCCCACTGACTCGCACGGGAGATGTCCTGCGCGGCGATGACAACCGTCAATTTGCGATCGTGAATGGCATCCCGCGCTTTGTATTGACGCAGGATCGCGGGCAGCGGCAGACGGAGCGCAGTTTTGCCTATCAGTGGAAACGCCGGGAAGCCTACGAATCCCAACCGGTGCATGATTTTGGCCGCGAATGGCTCGTGCGTCGGTACGGGTTTGGCTCGGTGCAGGCGATGCGCGACTTCTTCGCCGGAGCGCAACGGACACTCGATGCCGGTTGCGGCGGCGGCTACACAGCGGCGTTGTGGCTGACGCCAGACTGGCAAGCGCACGGCGCGGCGGAATGGATCGGGGCCGACATTTCGGAGGCGATTGACGTGGCTGCCGACCGGCTGCAATCAATCCCCGGCACCAATTTCGTGCAGGCTGACATTCTGCAACTCCCGTTCGCTGCACACACGTTCGACGTGATTTTCTCAGAAGGGGTGCTGCATCACACACCGTCCACCGAACGCGCATTGAAATCACTCGTGCCCCTGTTGCGTCCGGGCGGCGAGTTGCTCTTCTATGTGTATCGGAAGAAGGGGCCAGTCCGCGAGTTCACGGATGATTACATCCGCGACATCATCTCCGCGTTACCGCCCGACAAGGCTTGGGACGCTCTCATTCCGTTGACGAAGCTCGGCCAATCACTTGCCGAATTGCACGCCGAGGTGGAAGTCACAGAGGATATTCCCTATCTCGGTATTCAAGCCGGCAAGTACGACGTGCAGCGGCTGATCTATTGGAATTTTGCCAAACTGTTCTGGAACGACAAATTGCCGTTCGACGCCAACCATCACATGAACTTCGATTGGTACAGTCCGCAGTATTCCTTCCGGCAGACCGAGGAGGAAGTGCGGCGCTGGTGCGCGGAAAGCGGCTTGCGGATCACCTTGTTCAACGCCGAGGAAGCCGGGTTCACCGTTCGCGCGATTAGGGACTGACCCATGTGCGGTATTGCGGGCATCATCAGCTTCCGTGGCGAACCAGTCGCCGCCGACATCCTGAAACGGATGACCGACGCCCTCGCCCACCGCGGCCCGGACGGCGAAGGCCAATTCACGGACGGGCCGGTGGGGTTGGGTCACCGGCGATTAGCCATCATTGATCTGTCGGCTGCTGCCGCCCAACCAATGACCAGCGCCAACGGCAATCTGGTGATCAGTTACAATGGGGAGATCTACAATTTCCGGGAGCTGCGTGCGGAGTTGGAAACCCACGGCTACCGGTTCCGCTCCCACAGCGATACGGAGGTATTGCTCTACGCGTACGACAAATGGCGCGAAAAGGCGCTGGATCGACTGAACGGGATGTTCGCGTTCGCAATCTGGGATCGCCGGCGGCAAGAACTCTTCCTCGCTCGCGACCGGTATGGCATCAAGCCGTTGTATTACACGCGTGCCCCTGGCCAGTTTCTGTTTGCCTCTGAGGTCAAAGCGTTCCGCGCCCATCCGGCGTTTCGGGTCACGTTGGATAAGGAAGCATTGTTGGAGTATTTCACGTTCCAGAATTTCTTCACCGATCGCACGTTGTTTGCTGGCGTGCGGTTGTTACCGGCTGGCTGCCATCTGCGCGTGTCGCCCGGGCCGCAGGGCGTGGGAACACCGCAACGTTACTGGGACTACCAGTTCGTCGAACCGGAAGCGATGGCTGACGAATCAGCGTATGTCGAGGAACTCGACCGGTTATTCCGACAGGCGGTGAAGCGGCAGATGGTCAGTGACGTGGATGTGGGTGCTTATCTGAGCGGCGGGATGGACTCGGGTTCGATCACCGCGGTGGCGGCAGGGGAATTGCCATATCTGAAATCGTTCACCTGCGGATTCGATTTGCATTCGGCGTCGGGGCTCGAACTCGGTTGCGATGAACGCGATGCCGCAGAGTTAATGTCCTACCGGTTCAGGACCGAACACTATG
>CAZJCX010000158.1:6519-8245 GCA_964544425.1 uncultured Verrucomicrobiota bacterium | reverse complement strand
AGCGCAGCCTCTGCGACGGTTGTGTCGTCGAACTCGTCCGCGGCCAAGTCGTCCACGCCGCCACGGGCGAAACGCTCGCCGCTCCCCAAACCATTCGCGGTTGCGAATACCGGCTCGCGCACGGTGGCGAAACGCAACTCCGCATCCCGCCCCGGTCGCTCCTCGCCTACGAACCGCAAGTCGTCAGCGATTTCAAAACCAAAGTCCCCCGCGCCCACGACCCACTCTGGCAACAAATCCCCATCCCCGCTGACGGCCTCGCCGCCATCGAACGCCGCCGCCCCGTCCGCATCTCCCCCACCCTCGGTAGGGCGCGACCGCCGGGCGCGCCGTCCTACGCCACCCTCGAATACCACGGCGACCACTGGCTCATCACCGGCCTCACCGCGCAACCCGACCCGCAACCGCTCGGCATCGCGATTGACATCGGCACCACCACCGTCGCCATCCTCGTCACCGATCTCCGCGACGGCCAAGTCCGCGGCGGCGCGGCCAATTTCAACAAACAAATGCACCTCGGCGATGACGTTCTCACCCGCATCAACCTCTGCTCTACCGACCCCACGATGCTTCGCCACCTCCAAGAACTCATCGTCCGCGACACACTTGCCCCCCTCATCACCGAAGCGCTCGCTCAAGCCGGTGCCACGCCTGCCAACATCCGCTGCATGATCATTGCCGCCAACACCACCATGCTCCACATCTTTGCCGGCGTGGATCCCACCCCGATCGGCATCGCACCCTTCACCCCGGCATTTCTGACGCACCGCATCCTCTCCTCCACCGACCTCCCTTTCCCCTCCACCATCAACCATCAACCCTTCAGCATCCACCTCCTCCCCGGTGCCGCCGCCTACGTCGGAGCCGACCTCACCGCCGGCGCATTCGCAACCGGCCTTGTGTACGATGAAGGTCCGTCTCTGCTGGTGGACGTCGGCACCAACGGCGAAATCGTCCTCAAACGCGGCGACAAACTTTACGGCTGCGCCACCGCTGCCGGTCCCGCCTTCGAGGGTGCCGGCCTCACCAACGGCGTCCGCGCCGCCGACGGCGCCATCTCACACATCGAAATCACCGGCAACCCGCCTACCGTGAAACTCGACAAAATCGGCAACAGCACCCCCATCGGCCTCTGCGGCACCGCCTACGTGGACTTCCTCGCCGTCGCCCGCGAAGCCGGTCTCCTCAACAACCGGGGGCGCATCGAGAAAGATGCAGTTGCGGATCCCGACCACCGGATCATCCCGTGGAAAGATTACGGCCTCGCCTTCCGTGTCGCCTACGGTCAGGGCAAAACCGAAATCGTCATCGCCGAAACGGACATCGCCAATCTCCTCCAAGCCAAAGGCGCCATCGCCGCCGGCATCCTCATTCTGCTCGAACGCATCGGCCTCACCCCCGCCCAAATCAAGACGCTCTATCTGGCCGGCGGCTTCGGCCTCCACCTCGACCGCTCCCACGCCATCCGCTGCGGCTTACTCCCCGGTTTCACACCGGAGCAAATCGAAGTCGTCGGGAATACCAGCCTCGCCGGCGCGTATCTCGCGATGCTCGACTGCGGCGCGCTCGACGAAATCGCCCGTGCCGGCAGCAAGATGGAAGTCATCGAACTCAACCAAGATCCCCACTTCGAAGACCGCTACATCGAACAACTCAGTCTCCCGGACTGAGCGCTACTGCTGCGCGACTTCGACGACGGGCGTGCGCCAGAGCCGCACGGTGGCAG
>CAZJCX010000158.1:6268-6481 GCA_964544425.1 uncultured Verrucomicrobiota bacterium | reverse complement strand
TGACCGCCACGCAGGTGATCTCATCGGGCTGATCGAGTACGGAGAGCTCGCGCGCGGGTTCCACCTGCCAAACGCGAAGCGCCCGATCGCCACCGCCGCTCACCGCGTATCGGCTGTCAGGGCTGAACGCGACGCCGGTGACCCACCCGTTGTGCGTGGCGAGAATTTTCACCAACCTCCCCGTGAGGAAACGCCAGAGCCGCACCACTCGGT
>CAZJCX010000158.1:3906-6258 GCA_964544425.1 uncultured Verrucomicrobiota bacterium | reverse complement strand
CATCCCCGCCGCTCAACAACCAGCGGCCATCGGGGCTGACATGGATCGCTTGCGCGCCCCCCAAACCGGCATCCGCGACCGTCTGCACCAGCGCGCCGGTGCCAACCTCCCACAGCTTGACAGAACCATCTTCGGCGGCGCTCACCAACCGGCGACCATCGGTTGTGAATTGAATGCTCGTGATCGGCTCCCCGTGCGACCATGTGCCGAGCACGCGGCCACTGCTGGCTTCCCACACGCGCACCCGCTTGTCACCACCGGCGCTCGCCAACACGTGGCCG
Organism: uncultured Verrucomicrobiota bacterium; assembly: GCA_964544425.1. Taxonomy (GTDB): domain Bacteria; phylum Verrucomicrobiota; class Verrucomicrobiia; order Palsa-1439; family Palsa-1439; genus OMJI01. The sequence goes on along the minus strand of CAZJCX010000158.1, from coordinate 5,977 downwards.
GTCGGGCTGTAGGCGACGCTGGTGACTTCCCACCCATGATCGAACCGTCGCATCTCCGTGCCAGTGGGCACCGACCACACAACAATCGCGTGATCGTCGCCCGCCGTCAGGAGATACTGTCCATCCGGTCGAAACGCCATCGCCCGCACCCCCGCGCGGTGTCCGCTGAGCGTGAGTCGCAACTCGCCGCTGCCGACCTCCCACAGCTTTACCAACTTGTCATCGCCCGCGGTCGCCAGCAAGCGGCTGTCCGGACTGAAAGCCATCGCCGTAACCAAGCCGGCATGGGCTGACCATTCGCGCAGTTCACTGCCGCGTCGTTCCGCGAGACGGGACTGGAGGTCACGGGTTGCCGTTTCTCCTCGCAACAAAATTTTCGCTTGGTTGAGCGCGGACTCCGCCCGCGCAAACTCGCCGCGTTCAATCGCGACGGCGGCGGCGTCATGCAATGCCACCACCTCGTTTTCCAACTTTTGCTGCAACGCGGCCAGTTCTGCCTGTTCCGCCGTTGGCGCAGGCGCGACCGGGACAGCAGCCGTTGGCGGCGGCGCAACGGGCGACTCGGCGGGTGTGACGGAAGTCGGTTGGGGCGGACGTGCGGGCGGTTGCAGGGGAACCGTCTGCCGTTGGAGGATGTCCCAAATGACATAGGCCACGCCCACGATCGCCAGCATCCCCATCAACCGTTGCATCACGCGGTTCATGGCACCCGGATATCCGTCTGCACCGGCCCGCCCAACGTGCGATCTGCGCGCCGACTACCCACACCGTAGTCGCGGATACGGCCATCGGGATTGGCATCCACGTTACCGGGCAACGCCTCGCGCGGCGCGTAATCGTCGTCGGGATGGCCATCCGGCTCACCGTCGAGCGCGGCACGGTTCAAGGTGACTCGAACCGAGTAGTCTTCGTGGCCCGCGCCCCACACGCCGTCGTTCTGGCACGCGAAGGTGACATTGTACCGGAAAGTCAGACGCGCTTTGCTGCGCAAGATGATGGGGAACCTCCGCGGCGGCACCAGCACCGGCACCGGGGCCGGACAAGCTCCGAGCGATTTGACCTCCACGTTCACCAGACTGGCGAGCGCGGTCGCATCGTGGATGATCTCTGGTAGCGGGCCGCGATTTTGGATTTGCACCGTGACCAACCGGGTCAGCGATGGGCGAAACGGCGTCAACGTCAGCCGCAGCGGCGCGCGCAAACCCACTACCGCCAGATCGCGCGGGACGACACCGAACGGGCGGATGATCAGGGGAAACGCAGCATTGGTGAGATTGCCGGAGCTGTCGCGCGCCGTGACGAACACCAAATTCGTGCCGACGCTCAACGTCGCGCCCGAAGCCGGTAGCGTCGCGACGCTCAAACCGGAACAATTGTCCGTCGCGACCGGGGCGTCAAAGAACGTGACCCGGTTCGTGGTGAGCGGACCGGCGGTGCGAATCATTTCCGACGGCACGACCAGCACCGGCGGCGTCTCGTCGCGCACGATCACGCGCGCGAGACAGGAATTGGTGAAACCCGGCGCGGTCGCAGTGACCACGACGAGATTTGTTCCCTTCGGGTACGGACCAGGCGGGTTGGCCGTGAGCGTGACCGGCCCGCCACAGGGCGCTGTCGTGCCGGCGTCCAAGTCTGCCACGGCGACCACCGCCACGCAGTTTGAGTCCGCCGGGTATTCGACCTGCCGGCAGAGGACGCGGTCCACTTCAAGGCAGGCGGAGAATTCGGACGTGTCACCCGTGGCGGCGGCGGTCGCCGTGGCAGTAATGTACTCTCCGGTGACGACTTCATTGGTGTAGGCGACGGTGAATAGCGCATTCCCGGCGGCGTCGGTGAACACATTCGTCCAGCCGATGAATTCCTGACCGTCGCCGAATCCCGTGACATTGCAGCGATTGTTGCGGAAGAACTCGACGTCATATTCCGTCAACGGCTCGCTCGCGAGCGCGCCCGTGATGGTGATGCCTGCGCAGGAACTGGCGTTCGTGAGCACGGGAAAATTCTGGCCGCGGTTTGCGCCGCCGTCGGCGTCGGCGATGTCGTTGGTCGTCACCCCATCTCCGCCGAGGTC
>CAZJCX010000158.1:0-3896 GCA_964544425.1 uncultured Verrucomicrobiota bacterium | reverse complement strand
AATTCCCGTGAGGGCGTTGGTGTGAATCGAATTGGCCAAGACGGCATGGCCCACGCCGTTGCTGACGACGACGCCCGCCCCGCCGTTCAGCGTGATGGTATTGGCGATGACCAGTGAGTTGGTTCCTCGTAGCATCACGCCGGCGAATTCGTTGGCGGAAATCACATTGTTGCTGACGAGATTGTCCCCACCGGTTGCAAGATCCACTCCCACCGCATTGCCTTCCTCCGTCACGCCGCCGGTGCGCGGCACCACGCCGATGAAATTGCCATGAACGGTGTTGCTCGTCGCGCCGCTGATCAGGCGAATCCCTGCGTCCTCATTCCCCGCAACGACGTTCGAACTGCCGATGACGTTCCCCCATGCGTTCGAGATCAACACACCGGTCGTGTTGGGCGCGTCCAACCCGCTCACGCCAACCCCGATGAAATTCGCGCGGACAGAGTTGCCCGTCGCGGCGGCGCCTTGAATCAAAACGCCGGTCGCGTTGCCGGAAATGATGTTGCGCGCCCCTTCGCTGGCTCCGCCGATGACGTTGCCGGGCGCGTTCACGACGCGCACGCCAATCCCGGTCTCCGTCAAACCAAAAAATCCATTCGCGTCCGTCCCAATAAAGTTGCCTTGTACGACGTTGCCGGTGGCGTTCGCTCCCGCGAACAGCACATTGACGGCGTTGGCCGCGATGACGTTCCGCGCCGCCGGACTGACGCCACCCACGGTGTTCGACGAACCGCCGACATAGATGCCGGTGCCGTTGGGTTCATCGAAAAAGCCGTTCGCCGCCAGCCCGATGAAATTACCGGCCACCGTGTTGCCGTCGGACTCCAACCGGACCCCCGCGCCACCGAAATGGATGACCACCACGCCGCGAATCCCACAGCCGGGCGCGGTAACATGAATCCCATCCGCGGTTGGACCGGCCGACTCGCCATCCAGCACGATCTTCAACTCCGCTTCATCATCGTCTGGCTCCTCGTTCACCGCCGCGCCGGGTTGCGTGTAGCCGTCCACGATCACCGGGTCCGTGATGACCGGCAGCGGGGAGAGCAACTCGATGGTCACCACCAATGACGTCGCCACGTCGAACGCAATCGTATCCGCACCCGCAGCGGCGTTCGCGTCCAGCATCGCCTGCCGCAATGTGCCCGGGCCGCTATCGGCGCCGCTCGTCACGGTGAACGTCGCTGCCCGAACCGTCGCCCCCAGTAAACCGGCACCGGCAAACAAGATGGTCAGCAGCGCGCGCATGGCTAAAACTTGATGGGCAGCCCGACGGAAATGGAGAAGTCCGGCGAATCCTCCGTCAATCCCGCCGCCGCGGTGAAGTTGAGCACCATCGTCTCGTTCAACGCCCACGCGAACCCAAACCGCAGGTCCGCCTGCACCGTTGCCGAGCCTTCAACCTCGCCAATTCCCTTCAACTCCGTGTCGAACGTGATCCGCTGTTGCAGTTGCAAGTTCACCGCAAAACTCGGGTTCATCGCAATCGCCACGGCCACGCCGTAATCCACCACCCCGCCGGGCTGATAGTCCACCGTGCGAATCACGCCGTTCGTGGACGAGACGCTCAAAGAGCGCGCGAAACTGTGCGTGTAGCCGGCGTTGAAAATGAGCACCACCGGGTCGAGCGACTTGATCGCCGTCAATCCGCCCCGCACGCTCCAAACGCCACTGCCGAGCGCCAACTCGCTGGCGGTCGTGACATTCGTCGCGGAACTGGCCGAGCCGATGTCGAAGATGCTTTTGCCGGTCGGGGCCGTGGCGCGCACGGACAAAATCACGTCCGGCAAATTGCCGCGTTCAAAGAAAACCTGGCGCGCCAACCCGAACGACACGTCGCCCAGCCCCTCATCCTGAATGGTCTTCTCCTGCCGTCCCGAATCCGGATCGGTCTGCGTCTGCGTCACAAACCGGTCGCGCTCGTAAATCCACGGCACGGCGGCGTCCAACTGCAGGTTGTGCCACAGCCCATACCGGCCGCTGAGGGAAGTCGTGAATACATCCCGCTCGAGCCGCAGCGACTGAATGTCGCCAATCACCAAAATTGGCAGCAACGCAAATCCGTCAATACTGATCAAGTTGCTCGACGCGTGGGAATAGCTCAGCCCCGGTTCCACTTCCACTTTGCCGCGCGCCAACAAGACGCCGCTGCGTTGCACGCTCTGCACCGCCCGCTCGCGTTCGATGCGCGCCTGCTCTTCGTTCACTGCCGGCTGTTCCGCAGGCGGCGGTGCCGCAACGGGAGCCACAACCGCAGCGGCGGTGGCGGGTGCCGGCGCGGCGGCGCGGGCGCGCTCGGCTTTCAACTCATCGAGTTCCGCGCGGATTTTACGAAGTTCTTCCGAAACGATGAGCAGTCGCTTCAGAATCTCCGTCTGGTTCAGGTTGGCGGGGTCTTCCGCGGCTGGCTCCGCCGCGCGGCTGGACAGCCCCAGCGTCAATGCCAAAAGCGCCACAACCGACCGTTGCGTCAGTTTCATCATGTCCCTTTTATCCCTGTTAAAACTCCCGCGGCCCGCGTCCCACGCCGGCCGTGCGGCCACTGATCAACTGCCGGACTTGATCCTGCGAAACATAAAATCCTTGGGTGGCCGGTTCCGGTGCCCAGTCTTGCGGCTGCAAACCCTGCCGGGATTTCAACGCCATGCCTACCCCGTCCCGCCAGACACTGGTAAAGTTGGCGGCCTTCATCGTCAGATTTCCGGCCACGGGATCGGTGTAGTACACGCGATCACCGGCCAACCCGCGAAACACAACAAAATGATCATACCCGCGCACCCGAATCGGCACGATGACCGGCCCGTTGACCGCCACCAGATCGGCGAGCGTCATTTCGCTGTACGCCGAGCAGCGGAAGCGGATCGAAGTCGCCGCCAACTTGAGGTCGAGTAACGAGAATCCCTTCTTTTCCTTGTACCGCCGGATCGCTTCTTCCTCGCCCCGTTTGTGGATGATGTAGGCGACGATGCCTTCCTCGGCCACCGGCAAACCGTAGTAGCCCTGCAAAATCGTGGCCAACGCCGCCGCGCCGCAACTGAAGTCGTAGCGTTGCTTCACCACGCGGCGCTCTTTGAACTCCTTGAACGTCGTGACCCGCTTTCGCAGTCGCAACCCCGCCGTGTCCGTCTGCATGGGCGGCGCGTCACTCGCGGTCACGCTGCCCGCGCCCGCCCACAACAGCATGATGATCACCCACCGGCGCATTACTGTTGTGATCCGTTGTTCCCTTGCGTGACCGATCCGACGTTCGAATCAATGGCCACGTTGATGTTCAACATCACTTGCACGGCCGAGTTGACGGCGACGATGTTCACCAACGAGGTCAAGTTTTGCTGGGCTTGGTCAGCCAGCGTCACCGTGTGTTGCGAGTAATCGAAAATCGTGGTCGTGGCCACCGGCTCGTCCGCCGCCAAGGCCGGTGACTCACCGGCATGCACGGCATCCATCTCCGCGTCCGACATTTCACGGGGCGCGGCGATCGCCGGCAGGGAGATGAGCAGCATCAGTAAAATCGTTTTCATATTCTCCATTCCGAACTGCCCCGCCGGGCGGACGCCGGGGTTTGGCCCCGGCGCCGCCCGTGCGGAGTCAGTGGGAGGTTTAGTTAACCTGTTTCACGACGTTGACCTGATGGATGCTCCCCGGAGTGCTGGGGGCGCCGCCGGCCACGAACGGGCCGACATCGAGCGCGCCACCGGAGCTGCTCGCGAGGTTCCAGGCCACCGCGATGTTGTTGCGGCCGACGACGTTGATGATATTCAACGCACGGGTCGCATTCTGCGCGCTGCCCGACATCTCGATCTCGTACTCGGTTTCCAGGCAAATCTCCTGGTCGCCGTCGCCGATCTTGACGTGGTCAGCTTGGATGATGTCGTTCTTCGTCTGGTCCGTTTCGC
>CAZJCX010000157.1:0-8251 GCA_964544425.1 uncultured Verrucomicrobiota bacterium | reverse complement strand
ATGGATCTGGACGCGATTCTGGCGCGGCGACCGCAACTTGCGCTGGTGGACGAACTCGCCCATACCAACGCGCCGACTTCTCGTCATCCAAAGCGTTATCAGGACGTGCTGGAACTGCTCGACGCCGGCATCCACGTGTACTCGACGCTCAACGTCCAGCACCTCGAAAGTCGCAACGATGTCGTCCAGCAGATCACCGGCGTCGCGGTGCGCGAGACGGTGCCGGACACGGTGCTGGATCAGGCGGATGAAATCGAACTCGTGGATCTGACGCCGGAACATCTGCGCAAGCGGCTCGCCGAGGGCAAAGTCTATCTGGGCGACCGCGCGGCGACGGCGGCGGAGAATTTCTTCCGTGAAGAGAACCTCGCGGCGTTGCGCGAGATTGCGTTGCGGGTCACGGCGGAGCGGGTGGATCAGGAATTGCGCGCCAAACGCGGCCGGTGGCAATCGAGCCAACGCCTCGCCGTCGGCGTCGGGCCGAGTCCGTACTCGACGCAACTCATCCGCTGGACGCGCCGGGTGGCGGGGGCGATGGATGCGCCGTGGCTGGCGATTTACGTCGAGACTTCGGCGCCCCTCAGCCACGAGGAGCAAGCACGGTTGACGAAGAATCTGTCGCTGGCCCGGCAACTGGGGGCGGAAGTCATCAACACGGCCGGCGACAATGTCGCCCGCGCGATGCTCGACGTGGCCCGTGAACAGGGGGTCACGCAAATCGTAGTCGGCAAACCGCTCGGCCATCCGGCGCTGGAGTTTCTGCGGGGCGGCTCGCTGGCGACGAAGTTGATCCGGCACAGCGGGGATGTTGACATTCACATCGTCCGCGCCGAGAAGGCGGGCGTCGTGCCGCGGCGGCGGCGTGTGACGGATTGGCTGGGCTTGAATCTGTTGCGCGATTGCGGCTGGGGCGTGGGCGCGGTGGCGGCGGTGACGGTGGGGGGATGGTTGTTGCAAGAGGTGACGGGCTACTGGGCGGTGGCACTGGTCTATCTGCTCGCGGTGGTGCTGTTGGCGATGGTGCTGAACCGCTGGGCCGTGTTGCTGGTGGCGACGCTGAGCGCGTTGTTGTGGAATTTCCTGTTCATCCCGCCGCAGTTCTCCTTGCACATTTCGCAGGCGCACGACGCCATGATGTTCGGGATGTACTTTGTGGTCGCGCTCGCGATGGGACATTTCACGAACCAACTCCGTGTCCGTGAAGCCGCGGAGCGACAACGCGAGCGCCGCACGGCCGCGCTGAATCGGTTGCTGGAAAGCGTGACGGCCAGCACGTCATTGGCGGATGGATTGGCGCGGGCGATCCGGGAAGTGGACGGGCTGTTCCGGGCGCGGACAGCGATCTTGCTGGAGGGCGCGTTGCATCCGGCCAGCACGTTTCGACCGGATGACAAGGAAGGCGCCGTGGCGGCGTGGGCGGCGGAGAAGGAGCAGGTGGCCGGGCGGTTCACCGACACGTTGCCGGATGCAACCGCGATGTATTTGCCGTTGCGCCAACGGGGGGTGATGGGAGTACGCTTTGAGGAGCGACAGACGCTGGCGATGAATGAACGTGATCTGCTGGAGACGATGGCGGGGCAGATCGCGGTGATGATCGAGAGTTACCGGCTGCTTGAGCAAGCGCAAACGGCGCGCCTCGCGGAGGAATCCGAGAAGTTGCACCGCACGTTGCTCGACTCGGTGTCGCATGAATTGAAGACGCCGTTGGCGGTGATTCGGGCGGCCACGGATGGCTTGGAATCACAGGTGGAGAGCGTTCCGTTGGCGAAGACGTTTCTCGACGAGGTGAAATCAGCCAACCGGCGGCTGGAGCGGATTGTCACCAACCTGCTCGACATGACGCGCATCGAGTCGGGCCGGACACCGCTGAATTGGGAATGGGGCGATGTGCGGGATTTGTTCGAATCGGCAGCCGACCAGTTGTCCAACGAGATTTCGCGGAGCCGGATCGAGATTGGCGTGCCGGCCGCGATGCCGCTGGTGCGGTTGGATTTTGGTTTGATCGAACAAGCGTTGTGCAACCTGCTCATTAACGCGGTGCAACACAGCCCCGCCGGCGCGCCCGTGGAACTGGCGGCGCGGCTCTCCGCCGGGATGCTGGAGCTGCGGGTGCGCGACCACGGCACGGGCATCCCACCCGGCGAAGAGCAGCGGATTTTTGAAAAGTTTTACCGGGGCGCGGGCGCGAAAACCGGCGGGACCGGCCTGGGGCTGTCCATCGTGGCCGGCATCGCGCGCGCCCATCACGGCGCAGTGACGGCGACCAACCATCCGGCGGGCGGGGCCGTGTTCACGTTGCGCGTGCCGGCGGAGACCAATGAAAAGCGTCCTGATCATTGACGACGAGCCGCCCATTCGGCGGTTGTTGCGGCTGACGCTCGAGCCGGCGGGCTACACGGTTCACGACGCCGAAACCGGGCAGTTGGGGTTGCAGGAGGCCGCCGCGAAGCGCCCGGACGTCATCATTCTCGACATGGGCCTGCCGGACGGGGACGGGCTTCAGGTTCTGCAACGGTTGCGCGAATGGAGCGCGACGCCAGTCCTGGTGCTCACCGTCCGCAACCAGGAGTCCGACAAGGTCGCGGCGCTTGACGCCGGTGCTGATGATTACCTCACCAAGCCGTTCAGCACGGCGGAACTGCTGGCCCGGCTGCGCGCGATTCAGCGGCGCGCGCCCGAAGCGCAAGAGCCGGTGTTCACCAGCGGCGATTTGATGGTGGATTTCGCGGCGCGGACTGTGTCGGTCAAGAACCACGAAGTCCATCTCACTGCCACGGAGTATGCGTTGCTGCATGAACTCGTTCGCCACGCCGGCCGGGTGGTGCAACACAAACGCCTCTTGCGCGCGGTGTGGGGGCCGAAGGCCGAGGAACAATCGCAGTACCTGCGCGTCTATTGCACGCACGTACGGCAAAAACTGGCCGCGGCCGGCTGGCGCGGCCAGATCAAAAACGAACCGGGCATCGGCTACCGGCTGGTGACGGCGGATTAGCCGACAACTCCGGGCTTGCCGGGACGGGGCTTCCCTTCTATCTTGCGGCGTTCGTTCCTCGTGCCCGGGTGGTGGAATTGGCAGACACGTACGTTTGAGGGGCGTATGGCGAAAGCCGTGCAGGTTCAAGTCCTGTCCCGGGCACCAACTTTCCATGGATCGTTTCTTCATTGCCAATCTCGACGCGGCTGGGCTATCCGCGGAAGAAGCGCATCACTGTCTGCACGTCACCCGTCATAAAATCGGCGACACCATCGGCGTCTTCGACGGGCGCGGCCACGAAGCGCAATGCCAGATCACCGGCGCCGCGAAGGACACGGTCAGTCTCAAGATCCTTTCGCGCGCGACCTCGGCCCCGTTGCGCTGCCGGCTGCTGCTGGCGCAAGCCGTCCCGAAGAAGAACATGGATCTCATCGTCCAGAAAGCGACCGAGCTGGGCGTGGCTGAAATTCATCCGTTGCTCTCCGAACGCACGGTGGTCGAAGCCTCCGGCAAACCAGACCGCTGGCGCGCGATCGCGCTCGAATCGTGCAAGCAATGCGGCCACAACTGGCTGCCCACCATCCATCCGCCTGCCAAGGCCGCCGCCTTTCTCACCGCGCTCCCGCCAGCGGACCTCAAATTCATCTGCTCGCTCCAGCCGGACGCCAAACCGCTCAAATCCTACTTGGGCACGCTGGCATTTCGGAACTCCGGCACGGTCCTCATCCTCATCGGTCCCGAGGGCGATTTTACCCCCGCCGAACTCGCGCTCGCGAAATCCGCCGGTTGCCTGCCGCTCTCACTGGGGCCGCTGGTGCTCCGCGCTGAAACCGCGGCGATCTACACGCTCAGCATCCTGCATCACGAATTGCTCGTCGGAGCGTGACACAGTCCGTCCGGTGAGCCGAGCGTCCCCGCGAGGCCAGCCGCCCGCGCGCGCCGCCAGCAGCGAAATCCGGCATTGCGCCGATGCGCGGGCGTGTGTACACTCACAGTGGAGGCGCACGTGAACGATGCCGTTGTCACCGCCGCGACCGGAGTCCGGAAATTCTTCCGCGTCCTCGTCATTGACGACAATCCGGTGGACTGCGAAATCACCGCACGGCATCTCGGCCGGGCATGGCCGTTCGAGCGCGAACTGTTCATTGATTGCGCGGCCAACGGTCAGGAAGCGCTCGACAAGATGCGGTTCACCCGGTACGCCCTCGTGGCGCTCGACTGGAAACTACCGGTGATGGGCGGCGGCGACGTCCTGCGCCAGATGCGGGCCGGCGGTATTCGCGTGCCGGTCATCGTCCTCTCCGGCCTGCACCGGCATCAAATCGCCGACGATCTCGACGAACTGGGCGCCGCGTTCCTCAACAAGGACGACATGAACCCGCTCACGTTCCACGCCGCGATCGCGGAATCCCTCAAACTGCTCGGCCTCACCCCGGCGTTGTAGCGGGCCCGCCCGATTTCAGGAACCGCTCTAAAATCTCCGTCGCCCGGTGTAACTCCGCCAGTTCGAGAAATTCATCCGCCGTGTGTGCCTGCGCGATGTCACCCGGCCCAAACGCGATCGCCGGTATCCCGTGCTCGGCGAACACGGCGGCGTCGCAAAACCATGGCGCGCCGCAGACCGGCACGTCCAACGCCCGAATGAACGGATGATCCGCGGGAGTGAACAACGGCGGGCATTCGCGGACGGCCTCAATCTCCACGCCGAGCCGGTCGCGGATGTCTGCCAAGACCCGGTCGGCCTGCTCGCCGGGAATCAGCCGCCGGTCCACCTCGACCTCGCACCGGTCGGGCACGATATTGGTCGCGCTGCCGCCGCGGATGACCCCCACATTGATCGTCGGCGCTCCCAACACCGGATCCGGGGCCGGCCACCGCGACCGGTCGAGCAAGCCGGGAATCACCGCCGCCATTTTCACCACCGCGTTCTTGCCCAATTCCGGCGTGGAGGCGTGACAACTTTTTCCGCGGGTGATCACTTTGAACCAGAGTGATCCTTTGTGGGCGTGAACGGCCCGGCAATTCGTCGGCTCACCTGCGATCGCAAAATCCGCCCGGTACCCGCGCGCGCACAACGCCCGCGCCCCGTCGCTACCGGTTTCCTCGCCCATCACTGCGCAAAAATCCACATCCAGGTCACCGGCCCGAAATTCCCCGGCGCGCACGCATCGAGCCAACGCGCCGAGCATGGCCGCCACCGAGCCTTTCGTGTCACACGCGCCCCGTCCGAATAACTTGCCGTCGCGCACTTCGCCGCCAAACGGATCAATCGTCATCCCGGTCACACTCACCGTATCCGTGTGCGGGGCCAGCGCGACGCGCCGTTTGCCGCCCCGCGATGCAAAGTGGCCGATGACGTTGGGCCGGCCAGGCCGCACCTCCTGCACCTCCACGTCGAGGCTGAGCTTGCGAAGAAAGTTGGCGACAAAACCGGCCAGCTCCGCCTCGCCCGTGCGAGTGGTGCCCGGATTCCCCACCGGCGTGACGCTGGGAATCCGCACCAACTCTTGCAGCAGACCGGTGACGTGGTCGGTATTCATGATCGGCAACAACCGTTATTGATGGCGGGAGCCCCCGGGGAACGCAACGGCAAATGGAAAAAAATTTCTGGGAGCGCCCCGCTGGGCGCGATGTGGCTGTCGCGCACGTGAGGGCGCTCCCACGAACAGAAAAGCGGCTATTCGCTCGCCCCGTTCTTCTTCGTCGCGGTCGCAGCGGCTTTGGCGCGTTTCGCGGCGGCCTTATCGGCGGCCAACACGCTGGATTCTCGTTCGCGCCGCAATTCGGCCACCGTTTTGGTCTTGAGCCGGGCCGCGCCTTTCCAGCCGGTGCGGAGTTTGACCCGGTCACACGTCGCGAGGCGCTTCTTGGCGGCGGCGATGGCGTGCCGGTAGTTGGGCAGCCATTGAGCTTGGGCGACGAGCATTTCGTCGGTCATCTGCCAGATTTCTTCCGGATTGCAGATGGCGGCGACGAGCGGGTCGTGGAGCATCGCTTGTTTGAGCAGCGTCACGTCGCCGCGCACCGCTGCTTCTTTGCTCATCCGCTGGACCGCGATGCTGGCGTTGCAGGTCGCGGCGCAGGCGAGCGGGAGATCGCCGACCGGGGTCAGGTGAATGCCAAATTCATCCACGTAGCCGGGCGCTTCGACGATGCAATCGGCCGGGAGATTGGTGATGCAGCCGTTGTTGCGGACGTTGAAATGGCCCCGGTACGGGCGGCCGGTTTCGATGGCTTCGATGATGTAGCTGCCGTGTTCGTGGCTGCGTTCCTCCTGCTTGATCGGCTTACCGGCTTCGGCGAGCCACTTCGGGTAATCGGTCTGGAACCAGTTGCGCCCCTCGGTGCAGACGCGGAGGTAGCCGCCGGTTTCGCCGTTGATCCAGCAGGAGAGATCAATCCACTGGCGGATGTCTTTGGGGTTTTTCCGGTACCACGGCACGTATTCGCTGAGATGGCCGTTGGACTCGGTGCTGTAGAAGCCGAACCGGCGCAGCACATCAATCCGCACCTTTTCGCTCTGCTTCATCGAGGGGTGATTCTCGAATGCCTTGAGCAACTCCGCGCTGCCAATCTCGCGGCCCCGGTAGCGCACCTTCACGTACCACGTCTGATGATTGATCCCCGCGCAGACAATCTGCGTCCGCTGCCGGTAATCCAGCTTCTCTTTGTCATGCCCGTGCAACACCGCGAGCGCGTTATCAATCTGCCACCAGCCGCCCTCGACACCGTGGCAGAGGCCAACCGTGTTCACGCCTTCGCCCCGGTCGAACGCATCCAGCGCCGCCCACGTGTTCATCGCCATCGGGTTCGCGTAATTCAGAAACAAGACATCCGGCTTCGAAACCGCCTGCATGTCGCGGACGAAATTCAGGATCTGCGGAATGTTCCGCTGCCCATACATGATCCCCCCCGCGCAGAGCGTGTCACCGACGCATTGGTCCACGCCGTACTTCAACGGGATGTCAATGTCCGTCGCGAACGCCTCCAGCCCGCCGATGCGCGTGCAGTTGATCACGTAATCGGCCCCGGCGAGCGCAGCCCGCCGGTCGCGGTGCGAGGTCAGCTTGGCCGGCAGCTTGTTCTCCCGGATGTCCTTCGCGCAAAGTTGCGCCACCATGTCGAGGTTGCGCGGGTTGATGTCGTGAAACGCGAAGTGCGTATCCTGCAACTCCGGTACGGTCAGCACGTCGAGCGTCAGCCGGCGGGTAAATCCAACACTCCCGGCACCGATGAAAGCAACTTTGATAGGCATGTTTATTCTCCGTTGGTTGTGTAAAATTCGTGCGGCATCATAAAGCGGACTGCTGCAGTTTCAAACGACAATCATGGTAAAATTCTGCTCATTCATGGTAGAATCTTGCGGTGAAGAAATCGCACGATATCCGGTTGTCCGCGTTCAAGGGGTTTGCCGCCCACCGCTGTGAGGTCGTGTCCATCGGCTATGGCTACGAAACCGACCCGACCCGGTACGCCTTCGACAACCGCCATCGGGAAAACTTCTCGCTGATCCAGTGGACCGTGGCCGGGGAAGGCCGCTTCCGCGCCGAATCGGAAACACCCCTGCGCGCCGGCACGGGCTTCCTGATGAACAGCCCGTCGGCCACGGCCTACTGGCTGCCGGCGGGCGCGACGTGGGAGTTTTACTATGTGCTCTTCGTCGGCGACATGGCGCGTTGGCACGTGGCCCAGTTGATCGCCACACGCGGGCACGTCTTTGCGGCGGCCACGCTGGATGTGTTGCGCCGCACGTACGATGAAGCCACCGCCGGGCAACCACTCGACAAGTACACGCTCTCGGCGCGGTTGTATCAACTCTTGATGGAACTCTACCGGGGCGAATCGCACCAAGCGGGGCCAGTCGAGCGCGCCGTCCAATTCATGGAACAACACTTCGCCGACCCCACACTGGCCGTGGCCCACATCGCCGCGCGCGCCGGCCTGTCGCCCTATCATTTCTCCCGGCTCTTTCGCGAGCAGACCGGCCTCAGCCCGTGGGCGTACCTGCTGCGGGTCCGCATGCAACGCGCGCGCGACCTGTTGATCTCCACGCAACGCCCCCTCAAGGAAATCAGCCAACTCACCGGCTTCCGCGACTACAGCTACTTCGGCCGCACGTTCCGCCAACTCACCGGCCAGACCGCCGGCAGCATTCGGCGGAGAAAATAAAAATGGCGGAGAGGGAGGGATTCGAACCCTCGGTACAGGTTTTCACCCGTACAGCGGTTTAGCAAACCGCCGCTTTCGACCACTCAGCCACCTCTCCGCGCGTGTGAT
>CAZJCX010000156.1:8077-8300 GCA_964544425.1 uncultured Verrucomicrobiota bacterium | reverse complement strand
GTGGATGCACTCGACGGCGCACGCGAGCGCCAGCGCGGCCTGGGTGCGACCGCCGACGGTTTCGCAGGCGGCGAGGCAAAGCGCGGGCCGCAGCCGTTTGCCCCCGGCAAAGATCGAGTAGCGCATCGCCTTGTGGATGGTCGGAGGCGGCGTGGTTTCCGCCGGTAAAAGTTTGTCGAGCGCCGCATCCACCCGTTGCGTGGTTCGGACCAAGTAGTCATCG
>CAZJCX010000156.1:2870-8067 GCA_964544425.1 uncultured Verrucomicrobiota bacterium | reverse complement strand
CCTTCACGGAGCGCGGATGGTAGGCGGCGGGGCGCAATTTGCAAGGAAAGTCTGCTCGTCAGGCGGCGCAAAACTTGGTAGGGAAGAGGGCATGCGAGTGTGGCTGACAATCGGGATCGCGCTCTTGTTTCTGGCCGAAGCGCGGGCGCAGACCAATTCGTGGCAGAACACCGGGAACGGTTTTTGGGACGTGGCGATCAATTGGACGCAGGGTTTCCCGGCGACGACGCAGTCGGTGTGTCAGATCGTCAACGCGTTCACGAAAACGGTGACGATTGACGATGTGACGGCGCAGTTCAATCCGCAGACGCTGACGATCAGCAATCTCATTGTGCAGGGCAACGGCACCGCGACAAACACGGTGGCGGTGCTCAATTCCGGTGGCGTTGTTCCGTTGTTGATCCGCAGCAACCTTACCGTCGGCGTCAGCGGGAGCCTGCTCGTGAGCAACGGAGTAGTGGAAGTCCGGGGTGGGAGCGAAGGGTGGCAGTTGGATGGGCGCACGGAAATTCGGGAGGGGGGAACCGTTCGGGTTCTGCATCGCGTGCTGGCCGGGCTGAGCGGTCCGGGTGATCTGCGCGTGCGCGGTGGTGTGTTGGAAGCCGACAGCCTGAGTTTGAGTTTGGGACGGGCCAGCACGTTGACGTTGTCGGCCGGGCGCGTGGAGGTGGCGCGCCTGAACTACATTGCGGGCGGTCTGAGCGGCACCGGGATTGTGTGGATCAGCGGCGGTTCGTTGCTGAACACCAACGCCAACGCCGAGACGCGCATCGGCAGTTCGGGAGTGGGTCGGCTGACGCTCTCCAACGGTCTGTTCGCCGCGCGTTGGGCCAACGTGGGAGTGTTCGGCACCGGGACGCTCAGCATCCACGGCGGAACATTTGCGGCGCAGTCGCCATTTGAAGTCGGTGTGCTGGGCGGGACGGGAACCGTGTGGCTGACCGGCGGCCAACTGGTCGTCACCAACACGCCCACCACGCTGGCAGCCGATACCGGGTTGTTCGTGGACGGTCGGCTGGTGCTGGATCGCGGTCAGATGGGCATTAGCAACGGCGTCGCGATTGTCGGGCACGCGGGCACCGGGACACTCACCGTGAACAGCGGGACGCTCGCTGTGCCCGACTTGAGTTTCGGCCACCAACCGGGAGCCACGGGCCGGCTGACGCTGACGAACGGGACGATCATTTCCGCCAACGGGTACGGCATTGGTGACGGCGCGGACACGACCGGCACGGCGCTGATGACCAGTGGCCAGTTGCTGGCCACCAACAGTAACGGCCACGTCATCGTCGGCTATGCCGGTCGGGGCGAGTTGACCATCAGCAACGGCGTGATCCGCACGCGACGATTACAAGCCGGTACGCAACCCGGCGCGGTCGGCACCTTCACCATTGCCGGCGGGTCGCTCACCGCCGATGAACACTTTCTGCTCGGTAACTCCACCTGCACGGCGACCGGCGTCGTCAACCAATCGGCCGGTGTGGTCGTCGTCACCAACCAGACCGGCAACGCGCCACTCAACGTGCTCAGCGGCACGTTCGCGCTGAGCGGCGGCACCCTCACCGTGAATCGTCTCGTCGTGACCAACACCTGCGGACGCTTCATCTGGACGGGCGGCACGTTGGCCGCCGGTGCGTTGGTGTTACCGGCCGGGCTTGATGCCGACGGGGACGGTCTGCCCAACGAGTGGGAACAATCGTACGGCTTGCCGCCGTTGCGTCCGAGTGCGGACGACGACACCGATGGCGATGGCCAAACTGATTTCGCGGAGTATCTCGCCGGTTCCGTCCCCACCGATCCCAACTCCGCGTTCCGCGTTACCGCGATCGACCGGGAAGGAAATCATATCCGCCTCACGTGGCAGACCGTCCCCGGCCGCACCAACATGGTCCAGCACGGCAGCGGCGAGTACAGTCCCGTTCTTACAAATCTCAGCGGAGCGATCGTGACGAGCGGCACGGTGACCAACTACCTCCACGTCAACGGGGCGCAGAACCCGACCGGCTTCTACCGGATCCGCCTTCTGCCGTAACGTCCGCGCGCCTGTTCCTGCGCGGCGTTCCCCGATGCGAACGCTCGTAACCGACGATAGGAAACTGGTATTATGCGCGGCGACGGTAACTCGGAGTCTCAGGGAGTGTCGTCGGAAATGCGCGACCGGATCAGATGCGAACTAGCCGAAACTAAAGAGTCGAAGTGACCAAGCAGCCCAACATCATTCTTATCAACTGCGACGACCTGGGGTATGGCGATTTGAGTTGTTACGGTTCGACCGTCAACACGACGACCGCGCTCGATCGGATGGCGGCGGAGGGGATGCGGTTCACGGATTATCACGTGATGTCGCCGGTCTGCTCGGCGTCGCGGGCGGCGTTGCTGACCGGTTGTTATCCGCAACGCGTCGGAATGAAACCCGTTTTGTTCCCCGGCGACCCGATTGGGTTGAACCCGAAGGAAATCACGATCGCGATGGTACTCAAAGGGCAGGGGTACCGGACGAAGATCGTCGGCAAATGGCACTGCGGCGACCAACCGGAGTTTCTGCCGACGAATCACGGGTTCGATGAGTACTACGGGTTGCCGTACAGCAACGACATGGGGATTCAAGGGCCGGCTGATAAACTCCGTGAGCGTGTGCCGTTGCCGTTGATGCGCAACGCCGACGTGATTCAACAACAGCCCGACCAACGCGGACTTACGGAGCGGTATTGTGAGGAGTGTGTTCGCTTTATCCGCGACAACCAACAAGGGCCGTTTTTTCTCTACCTCGCGCACATGTACGTCCACGTGCCGCTATTTGTGCCGCACCGGTTTCTGAAACAATCACGCAACGGCGGTTACGGTGGCGCGGTGGAATGTATTGATTGGGTCGCCGAGGTCTTGTTCCACGAGTTGAAGAAGCTGGGACTCGACGAGAACACGCTGGTCATTTTCACCAGCGACAACGGTTCCCGCGCGCGCGGCGAAGGCGGCAGCAACGCGCCCTTGCGGGGGACCAAGGCCGAGACTTGGGAAGGAGGTCAGCGCGTGCCGTTCATCGTGCGCTGGCCGGGCAAAGTCCCTGCCGGCAAGGTTTGCAATGAACTTGTCACCTCAATGGATCTGTTGCCGACCTTCGCACGGTTGACCGGGACGACTGAGCCGCAAGATCGGGTGATTGATGGCAAAGACATCACGCAACTGCTCTTCCACGAGCCGGGAGCCAAGTCGCCGCATGAGTGTTTCTTCTACTACCGGGGCGACAACCTTCACGCCGTTCGCAACGGAAAATGGAAGCTCCACATTTTGCAGGCGGCGGGCTTCGCCAAGGCAGAAGCGGTAGAGCCGCAATTGTACGATCTCGCCGCGGATGTGGGCGAACAGAACAACGTCGCGAACGAGCACCCCGACGTGGTGCAAGAACTCAAAACGCTCGCCGACAAAGCCCGGCAAGATTTGGGCGATGCTTTTACCGGCGTGACTGGCACGGGTCGGCGCGAGCCGGGACGGGTCGAGAATCCAAAGCCGTTGGCGGTTTACGATGAGAAACATCCCTACATCGTCGCCTGCTACGACCTGCCGGATACGAATGTGATGGGCGGCTGATGGGAAAGCGAACCGCCATCTTGCTCAGCATTCTGATTACCGGCACCACGTCGGCGCAGTTGATTGTGGAGCAGGGGCGGAGCGAGACGGTGCGGGCCGGAGCGGATGGGCGGTTGGTTTATGCGGCGGACGCGAAAGGCAATCGCCTGCCGGATTTTTCGTATGTTGGTTATCAATCCGGCGAGAAAGCCATTCCCACCTTGCCGGTGAAGATGACGTTGGAACCCGTGGCGGGTGACAACACGGGGGCGATTCAGAAAGCGATTGATGAACTCGGGCGTGGGGTGTTGTTGCTGAAGCGCGGTGTTTACCGGGTCGAAGGCGTGTTGAAGATCAATCAGAGCGGCATTGTGCTGCGCGGCGAGGGCAATGGGACGAATGGCACAATTATCGTCGCGGCCGGGTATGGCGCTGAAACGCACAAGCGCACGCTGATCACAGTGGGCAACGACGACCGGCTCAAGGTGGTGCCGTCAACCAAACGCGAAATTGTGGACGACTATGTGCCGGTCGGCGCGCAGTCCTTCGCGGTGGTTTCGACGGAGGGTTACCGGGTGCGAGATCGGATTGCGGTTTACCGGCCTTCGACGGCCAAGTGGATTCAGTCGATTGGCTGTGACAAGGTTGGAACTTGGACAGAGGGAAACTTCGACTTCTACTTCGAACGGAGGATCACAGCGATCGAGGGCAACCGGGTCACGATTGATGCTCCGATTGTGCAGTCGTTGGATGTGGAGTTCGGGGGAGGGGCCATCTTTAAGTATGAAACACCGGGACGCGTCACCGAGGTCGGCATCGAGAACCTGCGTCTTGTCTCTGAGTTTGCGGCCCCGGTCCCGGGGAATCCTTATGGCGATCCGAAAGAAACCAGTAAGTCCGAGCGCCACGCTTGGAATGCCATCAAGTTGAATCGCAATTCGGAGAACACATGGGTCCGGGATGTGACGACCCACTATTTCGGTTGGTCAGCGGTTTCCGCCTCCGGCACGCGCGCCACGGTGCAGGATTGCGTCAGCCTCGGGCACGCCTCGCCGATCACGGGCGGCCGCCGGTATCCGTTCATGATTGATGGCCAACGGAATCTCGTCCAACGCTGCGTGACGTTCGCGGGCCGGCACGAGTTTGTCGCCCAAGCGCGCGCGGCCGGGCCGAATGTTTTCGTGGATTGCGTCGGCAACGATTCCAAATCCAGCGCCGGCCCACATCACCGGTATGCCGTCGGGACATTGTTCGACAACGTGAAGAGCGAAAAACACATGGAATCGAGATTTCGCGGTGCTTCGGGGACCGGCCACGGTTGGGCCGGCGCGCAGACGTGTTTCTACAACTGCATCGCTCCAAAATTTGAGGTGCAAGCTCCGCCGGGCGGCGTGGCGTGGGTGCTCAGGGGTGTCGAGCCGGCCAGTCTGTATTACCGTCAGGTTGAGGAACGGCTCGGTCAGGCGGCATTGAAGCACATAACGATTCCCGGCCAACTGGAAAACCTTGGCCGGTTTTTGTGGGCGAAAGGCGAATGTGAGTAAACCGAACATTCTGTTGATCACTGCCGATGACCTCAACTGGAATTCGGTCGGCGCGTATGGTTGTCGGACACCCGATTGCACGCCGAACA
>CAZJCX010000156.1:0-2859 GCA_964544425.1 uncultured Verrucomicrobiota bacterium | reverse complement strand
GCGGCGGCGGGGATGCGTTTCAATTTCGCGCACATCACCATTGCGGTTTGTCAGCCGAGCCGGGGCGCGATCATGACGGGCCGGTATCCCCACAAGAGTGGACAGGAAGGTTTCCATCACATCAACGGCAGCCCGGTGCCGCTGCTCACCGAGGAACTCCGCAAAGGCGGTTACCGCACCGGCATTCTCGGCAAAGTCGGGCATTCTTCGCCCAAACAGGAATACCGGTGGGATTACAGTCAGGACATGCCGGAGTTGGCTTGGGGACGGGACGCGGGGTTGTATTACCGGTTCACCAAAGAATTTGTCGAACAAGGCCAGCCGTTTTTCCTGATGGCCAACTCGCACGACCCGCACCGGCCGTTTCACGGCAACGACGCGGAGTTGTATGGCAAACAAGGCATCACCTATCCGCCACCGTCGCGCGTGTTCTTACCGGCAGAAGTGGAGGTGCCGGGATTCCTGCCGGACTTGCCGGAGGTGCGGCGGGAAATCGCGGAGTATGCGAGCAGTTGCCGGCGTTGCGACGATAGCGTGGGCGCGACCATCGCCGCCCTGAAGGATGCCGGCGTTTATGAGAACACGTTAATCATGTTTTTGTCCGACAACGGCATGGCGTTCCCATTCTCAAAGACGAACTGCTACCTCCACAGCACCAAGACGCCGTGGATTGCCTGCTGGCCGGGAAAGATCAAGCCCGGTTCGGTGGACGGCACGCACTTCATCAACGGCATTGATTATCTGCCGACCGCGTTGGAAGCGGCGGGTTTGCCGGTACCGGCAGGCGTGGATGGCCGGTCGTTCTTGTCGGTGTTGACGGGCGGGACGGATGCGGGACGCACGCGTGTGTTCACGCAATTTCATGAGGCGTATGGCGGGCGGCGGTATCCGATGCGGTGCGTGCAGGACAAGCGGTTCGGGTACATTTTCAATCCGTGGTCGGACGGCCAGCGCGTGTTCAAGAACGAATCGCAAGCCGGGCGGACGTTCAAGGCGATGCAAGCCGATCCCGGCAGTGCGGCACGGGTGAAGTCGTTTCTCTACCGGGTGCTCGAAGAGCTTTATGATTTTGAAAACGACCCGGATGCGCTCGTGAATCTCGTGGATGATCCCCGGTATCGCTCCGAACTCGACCGGCTGCGCGGGGAGTTGGAGGCGTGGATGGTGGCGCACGACGACCCGGCATTGCCGGTCTTTCGCCAGCAGCAACCGGCAGCGCAGTTCATGGCGGAACAGGAGATTCGGAGCCGGCAGCTAACGGAGCAAGGGAACCGAGTGATTCAGCCGTGAAGAACCGCGCTTTGGGTTACGAATTGCTGTTGTTGTTGGTCTCCGTGATCTGGGGCACGACGTTTGTGGCGCAGCAAATCGGGATGGAACGCGGACTGGGGCCGATGACGTATAACGCGTTGCGGTTTGCGTTGGGAGCGCTGGTGTTGTTGCCGGTGATTCGGTGGCGGAAGACAGATGATACCGGCGTTCCGGTCAAGGGGAGCCTCTTGGCCGGCTTGTTTTTGTTTGCGGCGGCAAGTTTTCAACAGGTTGGGCTGAAATATACTTCGAGCGCGAACGCGGGATTCATTACCGGGCTGTACATCGTGATGGTGCCGTTGATCGGGCTGTTTCTGGGGCAGAAAGCCCGGCGCAGTTTGTGGGTGGGTGTGGCGGTGTGCGTGGTGGGGCTTTATCTGTTGAGCGTGACGGCGGAGTTCACCATCGGAAAGGGGGATTTGCTGGTGCTGGTGTGCGCCGTGTTGTGGGCGTTCCAGATTCTGGTCATTGACCATGTGGCACAACGCGGCGACCCGATTCGCATCGCGGCGTTGCAATTTGCGGTGTGTACCGGGTTGAGCGGGGTGGCGGCGGTAGTGTTTGAACAGTGGACGCTCGACGCGCTGCGGGCCGGAGCGGGGGCGGTCGCGTATGGCGGCATTCTTTCGGTGGGCGTGGCGTTCACGTTGCAGGTGGTTTGTCAGAAGCGCTGCCCCGCCGGGCCGGCCGCGGTGATCATGAGCATGGAGGCGGTTTTTGCCGCGCTGGCCGGTTATCTTGTGCTCCAGCAGACTCTGAGTCCCCGGGCGATGGTTGGTTGCGGTCTGATGCTTGCCGGGATGTTGATCGTGCAATGGATGCCGCTCGTGAAACGGAAACTTCACCCATGAACGCATGGTCGGTGGATGCCTATAACGTCGTCTGGAACACGCCGAGCCGCGATGCATCGGAGTCAATGCCGTGTGGCGGGGGCGACATCGGTTTGAATGTCTGGGTGGAGCACGGTGACGTTCTCTTTTACTTGTCGCGCAGCGGCAGTCTCTCCGAGACGAACGAATATCTCAAGCTTGGTCGGGTACGACTGCGGTTCGAGCCGAATCCGTTTGGCGTTTCCTTCCGGCAGGAGTTGCGGCTGCGCGAGGGTTGCGTGGAGATCGAAAGCGGCGGCGTGTGCGCGCGGATTTGGGTCGAGGTGCAGCGGCCAATTGTGCATGTGAACGTGTCAGCGGAGCGGGAAATTCAGGTTGCGGCGACATACGAGAATTGGCGGTTAACGGAGGAGATCCTCAGCAACGACACGCGCCGGCATGCGTGCTTCGATTTGATCGCGTATCCCGGTGAGGTGCGGTTGAGCGCCGACACGGTGGCTCACGCGGACGGCGGCGTGTTGTTTTACCATCGCAATCCGCCGAACAATTGGTTGCGAGACTTGCATATTCGACAACAGGGGCTGGAGGCTTACCGGGATGAGATACCGGACGACTTGAGCAATCGCACATTTGGCGGGTTGCTTGCAGGCAGTGGATTCGTGGCGGCGGGGGGAACGACGGGGGGGTATCAGACGCGCGCGTTCAAGGGCTGGGCGAT
>CAZJCX010000155.1:0-8306 GCA_964544425.1 uncultured Verrucomicrobiota bacterium | reverse complement strand
CCGGCCTGTTGCTATAGTTTTCCCGCAATGGATGTCCGGCTCCAGAAACATCTCGAACACGCCTCGGGTTACCTCGACCTGAAGATGTGCGAGGATGCATTGCGCGAGGCCGATGCGGCACTGGCGCTGCAGCCCGACGAACCGATGGCGATGGCCATCAAGTCCACCGTGTTATGGGAACAAAACCGGCTCGCGGAAGTCGAGCCATGCATGGCGAAGCTCGCCGAGCAAAACCCGAAGAACTCCGGCCTCTGGACCAATCTCGCGTACGTCCGCCGCCGCACCCAGTCGCTCGCGGCCGCGGTCGCCACGTTGCAGCGGGCGTTCGAAGCAAACCCGCGGGACGCGCTCGCCCATTTCAACATGGCCTGCTACCGCGCCGTGCAGAACCGGCCCGCGGAAGCGCTCGCCCTGCTGGCTAACGCGGTCGCGCTGGAGCCGAAGTTGAAGTTGCTGGCGAAATCGGAGAAGGATTTTGATTCGTTGCGTGCCCTGCCGGAGTTCCAGCGGCTGCTGTAGCCGCAGCCTTCAGGCTGCGCGCCACCTTCACGCAGGCTAAAGCCTGCGGCTACAGAGGGGATTACGGCTTCGGAATCTCGCGGCCTAATTTGCGGACGACCTCCTGCATATCCTGCCAGACTTCCTTCTTGGCCGGGGGGTTACGCAGGAGATACGCGGGGTGAAACGTGGGCATGATCGGGACGTCATGGAACGTGTACCACGTGCCGCGCATTTTCGTGATGCCGAGTTGCACATCGAGCAGCGCTTTCACTGCCGTCGCGCCGAGCGCGACCATCGCCTTCGGCCGGATCAACTCGATCTGCGCGATGAGGAACGGCAAACAGTTCGCCACCTCGCTCGGTTCAGGGACGCGGTTATCCGGCGGCCGGCATTTCAAGACGTTGGCGATGTACACTTCATGCCGCGCAAATCCCATCGCTTGGATGATCTTCGTGAGCAACTGACCGGCGCGCCCGACGAACGGCTCGCCCTGCTCGTCCTCGTCCGCGCCCGGCGCTTCGCCAATGAACATCAACTCCGCCCGGGGATTGCCGACGCCGAACACCACATTCGTCCGGCACCGCGCCAATTCGCTGCATTTGGTGCAAGCCTTCGCCCGCGCCGCAATGGCGGCCAACTCCGCATCCACCGGGGTAGCAGCCGCCGTCCCGGCGGCTGGGCTGGAACTGGTCGCCACAGAAGCCGTCGGGACGGCGGCCACTGCACGCATGGTCAACGTTTCCGGCTTCACATCCACGTGCGTCACGCCGGCGCGTTTCATTTGTTCCAACGCCTTGATTGTCTCGTCAATTAACTCATTCATACGGTTTGAAGTCGGCCGGTAGTGGTGCGGTGAATTCCACAAACTGCTGCGTGACCGGGTGCGTGAAGCCGAGTTTATAGGCGTGCAACAACGGCCGGGCAACCTCGGATTTCTTCCCGTACACCGCGTCGCCCACGAGCGGATGCCCGAGATGCGTCATGTGGACGCGAATCTGGTGGGTGCGGCCGGTATGGAGCGTGAGTTCCACGAGCGCGCAGTCGGCCTGCTGTCTCAACACCCGGTAATCCGTCACAGCCGGACGACCCCGGCTGACCCGCGTGGACATCTTCTTCCGGTCCTGCGCGCTGCGCCCGATCAACGTCTCGATGCGACCGGACAGCTTGGCAAATTTCCCCCGGCAAACCGCCCGGTAAATCTTCTTCACCCCGCGCCCCTTGAACTGCGCCACCAATGACCGGTGCGCCGCGTCCGTCTTGGCCACCACGATGCAACCGCTCGTCCCCTTGTCGAGCCGGTGGACGATCCCGGGCCGTTCCACGCCGCCGATCCCCGCCAGTTGCCCCCGGCAATGATGCAGCAGGGCGTTGACGAGCGTGTGTTCCCGGTTACCGGCCGCCGGATGCACCACCAAGCCGGCGGGCTTGTTCACCACGATGATGTCCGCATCCTCGTACAACACATCCAGCGCGATGTCTTCCGGCAGGTTCGCCAGCGGTCGCGGTGGCGGGATCGTGACCTCGATGGCATCGCCCGCCCGCACCTTGTAGCTCGCCTTGGCCGGTCGCCCATTCACCGTGACGCGCTCCTCCGTGATCAATTTCTGGAGAAACGACCGCGAGTGCTCCGGTAGTTGTGTCCGCAGAAACTGATCCAAGCGCTCACCGCGGGCGGTTTCTGGGACGACATGCGGCATGGTTACAACCCGGCCATGAATTCGAAGATGGTGTCGCTCAAGCCCGGCAGCCCTTCGTGGGCATAGTCGGGATAGATCACGAGGTCTTTCTTGGCGGTGATTTTGTTGTAGGCGGCGAACTGCGTCGAGGGCGGGCAGATGGTGTCCATCAACCCCACCGCCAGCAGCACCTCGCCGCGAATGCGCGGGGCGAGATGTTGGCAATCAATGTAGCCGAGCTTCGTGAAAATCTCCGCTTCGCGGCGGTGGAGCGGGTCGAACTGCCGGAAATAGGCGCGCAGTTCCTCGTAGGCGCCGACGGCGAGGTCCATCTCCCACACGCGCTGGTAATCGCACAAGAACGGGAACACCGGCGCGGCGCGTTTGATCCCCGGCTCCAGCGCGGCGCAGGCGAGCGTCAGCCCGCCGCCTTGAGACCCGCCGGTGGCGCCGACGCGGTGCGGGTCAACTTCCGGCATCTGCCTGACGATGCGCGCGAGTTGCGCCGTATCGAGGAAGATCTGGCGGAACAACAATTTCTGCGGCGGGTCGTCCAACCCGCGGATGATCTGGCCGCGCATCGTGGTGCCGGTCACGCCGCCGGGATCCTGCGACTGGCCGCCTTGCCCCCGGCAATCCAGCGCCGCCACCGAGAACCCCTGCGACACCCAGGCCAGCTTGTCGAACCAATCGCCCGCGTTGCCGGTGTACCCGTGGAACAACAACACCGCCGGGTGTTTGCCGGCGACGTGTTTCGGCCGGAGATATTTCGCGTGGACCCGCGCCCCGCCCACGCCGGTAAAATAGAGGTCGAAATACTCCGCAGCGGACGAAGATGATTTACAAGGGATCAACTCCATCTGGGGATCAAGCGCCCGCATCTCCGCGAGGCCCGCATCCCAGAACGAATCAAAGTCCGCCGGCCGGGGGTTCCGGCCGGTATACGTGCGCAGTTCAGCGAGCGGTTTATCAATCAGTGGCATAGCGCGCGAAAACTACAAAGGCCGGTCGGGGTTGGGAAGAGAAAATAGGGGGGACGGCAACGACTCAACGATAAAAGTGAGCGACGGCGCGGAGTGCCGTTCGCTGAAGCGCATGTTTAGGGTTTCTCGGTCTTGCCAAGTGCCTTGTCCAATAACTCTTGCTCTTCACGCCTCTGCTCCAACTCACGGCCCACTTGAAATCGCCTCGTCTCGAAAATCAACAACAACTGCTCCTTTAGAGTCTTGCCGTCTAATCTGTTCAAATCGAAGCCATCTGGTAACGCCACGACAGAAAGCTCAGGATAAGCTTGGAAATCCGGTGGCTCGGCTAAACTGTAGAGGAGATACCTCGCGCCGCGTGTCATCGGATAAATGGTTTTTACGTGCAACTTGCCAAGCTTCGTCTTGCCGGCAAGCACGCGGACAACATCCACTTCGGCATCGGTATAGTAGTGTGCATCTCGCATCGCGACAGAATCCGCAATCACGATCTGCGTGCCGCGCTTGATGTAGACATCCATGTCCATGAACAACGTGATCGGAATTGTCCACGCTGTTATGGCTGAAAGAGTGAGTGCGGCTATGAGGGTTAGCTTTCGCATTTCGTGCCCTACGACAGCGTGGAGCGACGCGCTCCTGCGCGTTCGCTCCCACGAATGGTTGGAATTGTTATCACCGCAATCGCCATCTCCAAAACGGATCGGCCCGAAAGAAATACCAGAACACCGGCCCTAATCCGACCGTAAAACCCGCGAAGCAGAAATATCCCCACCGTTCCACGGGAGTTCGCGGCCTGCCAAACATGAAGTGCGGCAGCAGCGCAAAGACGACCACCAGATAGGGCAGCACTGTCACTAGCACCCAAGCTAGATGAACCGCCTCATGCTCACTGCGGGATTGAGAATCGGGGAAGACCAGCGTACCCACGAAAGCGGAAACCCAAGTGACAATCGGAATGAGCCGGCAAATCCAAACAGCCACTTGAGGATGCTGGTCAGGATTGAAATCCAGCTCGAGCCGTTGATAGAGGGGCGGCTTCATTCATTCCAACGATAAAGCTCACCCACCGCTGGCCGCGCCGAGCGGCCAGCGGTGGGGTGCAGCGAATTGATAGATGCGTGAATCATTGTTTACGCTTCGACCTCCGGCTAGACAGCCACGACAACAACCACAACACCGGCCCAAACTCAATCGCGAAGACGAGCGCCACAATAGCGAAGCCGACAAACACAAGAAACAAGAAGCCAAGCGTGAACAGCAGCACGGAGAAATCCCGGACATAAACGCTCACGGCAAAAGCCAACAAGAGCACTGACACGAGCAAGGCGAGAAAGAATTTGTTAACGGCTTTCGGATTCTCCATACATCATCGCCTCTACATCTATCGCCTGAGGTGAGCCACGCCGAGCCGCGTCAGCGGGTCGGCGTTGGCTCGACCGATTTGTTGGACGCTCCTTTCTCAGCATCCCGCTTCTTCGCGGAATCAACGATGTGACGAAACACACTCTTCACCTTGCGCGCCGATTCCGAAGTAAGGCGCTCAAGCTCCGTCTTGGCATCCGCATCACCGCTCTCTGCCAAGATGAGCAAACCGGGAATCCGGTCCTCGCCCGCCCAACGTGACATCTGCGGCCGGACAGACTCAACGAGCGAATCTGGAATAAAGCGATACGCACGCGCCAAGTACTGCACCAGATAGACTCGCTCAGAAAACGTGACGGAGTCGCAATCCGTCGCGCCACCGGCGGCAGGGCGGCATACCGGGAAAAGTGCAATGAGGCACTTGGCTCGGTCCGGCATGACAGCAACCGCCCGCTCCCTGTCCTTGGTGTGGATAATCGCTCTGTCCAAATGCCCCTGATCCGCCGTGAATGCACTGTAAACAAAATCCACGAGAATTCTGTCGCTCCTCTCCGTCTTGATAGTGTCACTGCCATCTGGAATCCAGCCCAAGCCAAAGGCCATCCCGCTCACCTGCTCTCGGAGCTTGTCGTACAGCTTCGGTCTGTCCGCTTCCGGTGCCTTGGCAATAGAGTCGGCGACCTTCCCGTAAGCTTCCGTGAGAGATTCGATGTCCGAATTAATGTCGCCCCTCGCGGACGTGCCGATGACAGCGAACAAAACCAAAAACAGTATGATTGTTCTCATTTCGGCCAACGATAAAGGTCAGCCACCGCTGACCGCGCAGCGGACAGCGGTTGGCTGAACCGAATGGTTCGGCTTTCGCTCATACTGCGTTTGAAGGTGCTCGCCAAAACTCATCCTCACTGATGGACACAACCTCTACAACCTCCGGGTGACTCCTACACAACGTGATGAAGTCCTGAAGGCGAGCCTCAGTCTCCAGATGCAAAAGCATGATCTGCGAATCTCCGTCGCGCTTCCGTGACCAGCCCTCGATGTACTCCAAATCGCCGGGTGGAAAGGAGTCAAATAACCGATGCGCCCGTTCGGCATCAGCGAACCGCACTCTCAAAGGAAACATTGCCATGTTACGCCCAACGCTCAAGATGAGCGACGCGGCGAAGCCGCGTTCGCACCATCGGATGGTTCGGCACTCCGTTCGGGAAGCAACTGCTCCTTCTCCAAGCGCTCGACAAAGCGATTAAGAGCATCCTGAAGTCTGCTCTTTAACTCCTTTAGCTCAGGGTCTCGGAGATTCTTCTGAAGTGGCGGTGCGGATGCCTTCCTCTCATAGATGTCGCCGAAGCAACCCTCCTCATGCACGACTCCGGCGCCGTGAGCCTTGACATATCTGGCTTGCGCTTCCTTCAGCCGCCGGAATCGCTTCCCGTAGCTGTCTATGGCTTGGATGCGATGCTCGACCTCGCTGCGCCAGAACTCGAAATTTGCAGCGTGGCCGGCAAGCTGGTGTTTGGGCAATCCGGCAAAATGCTCCAAAGTCTTAATCAGCGGCTCAGTGATGTCAAAAAGGTAAGGCATGGTGTTCTTCCGCCGAACGACAGAAGTCAGCGACGCCGCGCTTGCGCGGCGTTCGCTGCACTGCATGGATAGGTGTTATGCTCACCTGACATCCTCGCAGCCATCGAAAACGGCTGCCTCGGCAGCCTGATGATAACGGCACACGCGCTCGTGCTCCGCAGTATCTCCAGGCTTGCGATAGACGATGTGGTACTGGGCGTATGCCGGCACGGTCTGCCCCTCCAATGCCTGCTGGCACATAGTGACGCGAATGATCTGATACTGCGGATGCTCGCGTTGGAACTTGCTGGCTACATCGTACATCCCCGGCAACATGCACCCAGAGAGGAGGCTCGACGCCGCGACGCATGCAATGACTGAAGCGCATTTGTTTAGCAACCTCATCTGTCACCTATCAAGTATTAGACGACCTAACGTCGTAATTAAAGGCGACGGTTCGTCGCCTAACACGGCGTGTGGAAGGCCGTTTCATTCGCCAAGACTTTAGGCGATTACGAGGTGGTTCGGCAAGGACTGGCTGGCGGGGCGCGCTCCGTCGCTTCAGATTCCGACTTTCGGCCACGACGGAGCGTGGCTCTCCAAAACGAAATTGATGACCGATCAGCGATCCAAGGTGGTTGCAGCGTCACAATCTCCGGCAGTGTTTGCAGCCCCATTCGTGGCCGATCACGGCGACGACGATGAGTACGGTTGCGATGACGTGGCCGAGGGTGAGGATGCCGAAGTAATGGCGTTCGTAGTCGCCGCGGAAAAACTCGATGGTGAAGCGGAGCGCGCCGTACGTGAACAGGTAGAGCCACCAGACCTGGCCGGGGAAACGGCGGTGCCGGTAATAGAGCATCAGGCCGGTGAAGATCGCGAGGTTGCCGGCCACTTCGTAGAGCTGCGTGGGGTGGACCGGGAAGCTGTGGGCGAGGTGGCCGGCGGGGAAACGCACCGCCCACGGCAGGTCACAGGCTTTGCCGTAGCAGCAGCCGTTGAAGAAACAGCCGAGCCGACCAAACGCGTGTCCGAGCGCGACGGAGGGCGCGAAGATGTCGGCCAGTTTGAGGAAGGGGAGCTTCTGCGCGCGCGTGTACAGCCAACCGGCCAGCGCGGCGCCGATGAAGCCGCCGTAGAAGACGAAACCTTCCCGCAGCGACCGGATTCCTTCCGCCCGCCAACCGCCAAGGAAGTCCGGCCAGAAAAACACGATGTAGAACAGTTTCCCGCCACCCATCCCGGCCACGATGAGCCAGACGCCGAGGTTGTTGATCTGCTCCGCGGGGATCCCCTCCGACCGGGCGCGGCGTCCCGCCAGCCAGAGACCGAGCGCGAATCCCAGCGCCACCAGCACGCCGTAGCTGGCGATGGTGAAGTTGCCGAGTTGGAGGAAGACCGGATGCATGGTGCAAGCTACGGCGCGGTGTCCCTGCCCGCCGTTTTGTAGGCCGGTTCATTCAAGCTTGATCTCGTGCTTCTCGAGCGTGGTGCCTTCGACGCGCGCCAGTTCCACCAGCGACCGGTTGTAATCGCTGCGGGCGCGGATTTCGGCGCTGCGGGCGGCGGCGAGATTGGCTTGGGCTTCGAGGACGAGGAAGCTGGTGGAAGTGCCGGCCCGGAGTTTTTCTTCTTCGGCCTTGAGCGATTCCTCGGCGAGCCGGGTGGCGGCGCGGGTGGCGTCGAGCCGTTTCAAGTTGGTGGCGATCTGGCCGACGGCGTTGTCCACGGCGACGATGATGTCTTGTTCGAGCCGGGCGAGGGTGAGCAACGCTTGCTCCTCACGGAGGCGGGACTGGCGCAGGTCGGCGCGCGCCTGCCGGTTGCCCAGCGGGATGCGCAGGACGAGCCCGACGCTCCACTCCGGGTTGTCGCTGCCGGCCACGTCGTCGGTGAACCGGCCGAACGTGCGGCCGCGGCCGTTGAAACCGTAGCCGCCTTCGAGGTCGAGTTGCGGCCAGAGTTGGTTGCGGTTGTAGTGAACGAGGATGCCCTGTTTCTCGATTTCGTGGCGTTGCCGCCGGTAATCGGGGCGGGACTGAAGCGCGGTCTGGATGCTGCGATCCAGGTCGAGATCCAGCGCCACCACCGGCGGTTCATCCACCGGCACGAGTGTGAGGCCGCGAAACTCCGCGACGTTGGCGGAGATGAGGCGTTTGAGCGCGTTCTCGCTGTCTTTGATGACGCGTTCGGCGACCAGCACGGCTTCCTCGCGCGCCGCGAC
>CAZJCX010000154.1:0-8326 GCA_964544425.1 uncultured Verrucomicrobiota bacterium | reverse complement strand
ATTGCTGCGTTGACCTATACCAGCGGCTCCATCTCGTGGCAAGTCGCGTGTCTGGGTAATGGCGGATGAATCCGGTAGCGGTCTCTGCGCACAACCCACGTTCGCTTTCTTGACCCTCACGGCTTGCATCATGCCGGTCTGTCCGGAAATGCGAACCGATTCGACGCACTTCGGCAACTCAAGACTGTCTCTGCCCAGCCGGACTTTCAGCGCGATAGAATCAAATTGGACGGGTTCCTTCTGGTCGCAACGAAGTTAGACCAGGTCGTTGACCGGGCGGGGCGCGACTGGCCGGCACTTGAGTCGGAATATCCTTTGTTGCGGCAGGACGGCGACTACATCTGCAAGATTTTGACCTTCATTTGAGCGAAGTCTTCATTTCGGGCTTCTAAATTAAGCGATTCTATCTTATCGTTTCATTCTCGGAGGGCAATTGAAAGGTTGCTGCATTTGATATGAAACGCGGTCTGACAGGTCATTACGTGCCGGTTTCGTCCACGGATGAGAAATGCCGGGCATTCGTTCCGCAGCCTCTGCCGCCCGCGCCGCCCCTTGTGTTTGATGAGGAATTGGATGGGTTGCGGGAGCAGGCGAGTCTCGCGTTGGGACGGTTGGACGGGTTGGCGGCAGTGTTACCGGAAACCAGTCTGTTTCTATATTCCTACGTCCGCAAGGAAGCGGTGTTGTCGTCGCAGATCGAGGGGACGCAATCGTCGCTGTCGGATTTGTTGTTGTTTGAGAATGACGCGCTGCCGGGGGTGCCGGTGGATGATGTGCAGGAAGTCTCCAACTATGTGGCAGCGTTGAACCACGGGTTGCAGCGGCTAGAAAAGTTGCCGGTATCGCTGCGGTTGGTGAAGGAGATTCACGCGAAGCTGTTGACCAAGGGGCGCGGGAGCGCGAAGGAGCCGGGCGAGTTTCGTCGCTCGCAGAACTGGATTGGGGGTACGCGGCCCGGTAATGCGTTGTACGTTCCGCCGCCGGCGGATCATCTGACCGAGTGTATGGGGGCATTGGAGAAGTTCCTGCACAACGACCCGGTGAGCACGCCAGCCTTGGTGAAGGCGGGCTTGGCGCATGTGCAGTTTGAGACGATTCATCCGTTCCTCGACGGCAATGGCCGGTTGGGACGGTTGTTGATCACGCTGGTGTTGTGTGCGGAAGGGGCGTTGCGCGAGCCGTTGTTGTACCTGAGCCTCTATTTCAAGCAGCACCGGGAGGAGTATTACGATTTGTTGCAGCGGGTGCGGATCGAAGGGGATTGGGAGGCGTGGTTGAAGTTCTTCCTGCGTGGTGTGCGGGAGACAGCGGAAGGCGCGGCCCGGACGGCCCAAGCGTTGCAAGTGCAGGGACGGGACGATGAGAAGCAGGTGCAGCGGATTGGCCGGGCGGCTGGCTCGGCCTTGCGGTTGCACCGCCATTTGCAGCGGCAGCCGATTACTTCGATTGCCCGTGCCAGCGAGGAACTGGAGCTATCCATTCCCGCCGTGGCCAAAGCGATGAGCAATTTGGAGAAGCTCGGTATCGTCCGCGAGGTGACCGGCGGTAAGTACGGTCGGCTCTATGGCTATGACAAGTTCCTGAAGATCATCAGTCGCGAAACTTAACCTGACCAAGCGCCATGTCTGCTCCCGGCAAATTGACCCTGCACGATACTTACGAAGCCGTGACGAGCCGCATTCTGGAGTTGTTGGATAAGGGTGTTGTGCCGTGGCAAAAGCCGTGGGCCGGCGGGTGGCCGCAAAATCTTTTTACGAAACGTCCCTACGGGTTGCTGAATGCGATTATGCTGAACGGCGCGGGGTGCAGTTTTCCCTATTGGGCCACGCAAAAGCAGATCGAGGGTCATCACGGGCGCATTCGGGAAGATCAGGTTGCGAAGCACACCTTTATCTACATGCGCATCGCACCGCGTCCGTATTTCGTCAACGCCGGTGAGTTTGGGCGGATACCGCGTTTTGGGCCGATGTTTCGCGCCCACCCGGTCTGGAATCTGGAGCAGACCGAGGGACTGGAGCGGTACATTCCGAAGCCAACACAGACCGTGCCGGTGGATGAGGCCAAACGGATTGTGGAGGCGATGCCTCTTCGTCCTGTTATCGACCGTAACTTGGATAGGGCGTACTACTCTCCACGGAAAGACTTCATCTCGCTACCGCCTGACAGCCAATTTCGATCAACGGAGGAGTATTACAGCACGTTGTTCCACGAGTTGATTCATTCCACCGGTCATCACTCGCGCCTGAGGCGCAAATCACTCGACCAGTGGACTCCGTTCGGTGATGCGGACTATTCGTTCGAGGAACTCGTCGCGGAGTTGGGCGCAGCGATGCTGTGCGGGCTGACCGGCTTGGACGTAGTGACGCGGAATAGCTCCGCCGCCTACATTCAGAACTGGCTCAAGGTTCTCGGTGACAATCGGGATTACGTCCTGCAAGCTGCCGGACACGCGCAGAAAGCCTGTGACTTTATCCAAGGGAAGGCAGCGAAGCGGACCTTACCTGCCAGTGCGTCTGAGCAACCGGCTTCGCCGGTGAACGAGCGGAGTAGTTCTCTCCCAGAATCTCGCGTCCCGATTGCAAACGAGGATCATGACCTACAACTGATTGCCGAAGTCTTCGATGCTGAAGGCGACGAATAGCCAGTTCCGGGTACAATACATCGTTCCCTTCGACATCCTCAATTGGCAAAAATTGGCAAACCGGACGCCCAAGCATGCCACCGCGTGCCACTCCGTGCCAAAGACAGAAAGTGCATTTCGATCAATCCGGCGTGGAAAAAATCGCACTTGCTTGGAAAATCAGAAAATTGGCAAAAGTGCCTCAAAATGGTTTAGCAAACCGCCGCTTTCGACCACTCAGCCACCTCTCCGCGCGTGTGATTGCTGCGTTGACCTATACCAGCGGCTCCATCTCGTGGCAAGTCGCGTGTCTGGTTTACGGCGCGCGCCGCCTGGGTCTTCCACGTCTTCAATCCAACCGGTGCATCGCAGTCCGTGACACTCAGCCCCTGTGAGTGGCAGCAGACCGATTTCGCCGGCGAGAACGCCCAGCCAATCAAGGGCATTGTCAAAGTCGCTACCAAAACGATCGTCACTCTGCGGGTCCGACAAGGCCGTCGCCGCCCTGCGAGAATTTAAGCATTGACTTATTGGTGTGAAACAGATATATGCCACAGTAGTTATATGGTATAACAGAAGGCGAGATTGCTCTGACGAAACTGAAATCACAGGCGGCAGCCAAAGGCGCGGTCTCCTTTCGGTATGTGGCGGCGACGTTGAAGGCCGAAATCGTGGCGGGCGAGATTCAGGCCGGACGCCAATTGCCGACCAATGCGGAGTTGCAACGGCGGTTTCGGACAACGCCCGTGACGGTGCATCGGGCAATCCGGTCGTTGGTGGCGGATGGGTTCGTGCATACGAAGGAACGGCTGGGCAGTTTCGTCGTGGAACGATTGCCGCACCACTCGAACTATGCGCTGGTTTTTCCGTCGGACCCGACGGCTCCGGGCGAGGAATGGAACTGGTCGCGGTACTATCAGGTGCTCACGATGGCGGCGGCGATGATGCAGCAGCAGACGGGGCTGCGACTCGGCACGTATCACGGCATCGGGCTGCACGCGGACAACGAGGACCGGCAGCGGTTGTTGACACAGATCGCACGGCATCAACTCGCGGGCATCATCTTCGCCAATCACCCGGGCGTGCTGGTTGGAAATCCAATTGTGGACAATCCGAGCGTGCCGCGCGTCGCCTTCAGCGCGGAACCGACGATCCCGAACTTGCCGGTCATTGCGTTTGTCAACTGGTGGGAGCGGGCATTGGAACATCTGCATCAACAAGGGCGGCGGCGGATCGCGGTGCTGACGAATGCGTTGACGACCGCGCTGTTGAACCAGATTGCGGCGGCGTTTCAGGAGCGCGGGTTGGGGTTCACGCCGGCGTGGTGTCAGGCCGCGCATTGGCGGGACACGTTGGCGGTGAAACACAGCGTTGAATTGTTGCTCGATCGGCCCGATGGCCAGCGGCCGGATGGGTTGCTCATCATGGATGACAACCTCGTGGAAGCTGCTGTAGCGGGATTGATGGCGGCGGGCGTTGCGGTGCCGGAGAAAGTTGCGGTGGTGGCGCACGCGAATTTTCCGCTTCCGCCGGTGCGGGTGCTGCCGTTGACGTTGCTGGGGTACGATTGGGGAGAATGTTTGCGGGTGGCGACCGGCCTGCTCGACCGGCAGCGGCGGGGGGAAACGGTGCCGGCGGTGACGGCGGTTTCGGCCGTGTTCGAGCAAGAACGCGCGCCGCAAAAAGTGGCGATGGGCAAATGAAGTCAGGGAATGTTCGGATTCACGAAAGGAAGTTGACCATGCAAAATTCAATCAACCAAAGACTGCGGACGGGCGTGCTGATCGTGGCCGGGGCGCTGGCCGGCAGCAGTTGGGCGTCGTCGTTGACCGATGTCACGGCACCGACGTATTCGCCGGTGCTGAACAACGGGGTGCGGTACGTGTACCGCACGTACGACGGCCAGACCACGGGCACCGACCCCAACTCCGCCGCGTGGTTGGCCGAGTTGAGCACCACTGGCTCGATCACATGGTCGCTCGGCGGGGTGCAGAAGCTGGATACGATCAATGTCTGGAATTACAACGAAGCGGCATCCGGCAACACCGACCGCGGTGCGTCGAACGTGACGGTGTACATCTCCAGCAATTACGGCGCGAGCTACACAGCACTCGGTTCGTACGTGGTGCCGCAGGCACCGGGCACGATCGGGATCACGCCATTCGCCATCAACGCCGGTGGGGTCAATGCCACGCACGTGCGGCTGGAGATTCAGGGCAACTGGGGCGACCCGAGCTACGTGGGGCTGAATGAGGTGCAGTTCGCCGGCACGGTGCTGACGGCGACGACCAATGTTGCGATCCAAGCGGTCACGGCCTCCAACCAGTATCCCAGTCGCGACGCCGCGGATGTGAACGATGGCATCATCTACTCGACCGACGGGAGTACCGGCATGTGGTTGGCGCAACAGCCCGGCGACCAAGTCTGGCTGCGGTTGGATACCGGCGTGACCAACCGGATCGCGCACCTCAAAGTCTGGAACTATAACGAAGTGGGCTTCGGTTCGCGGGGCATCTCGAATCTCCAGTTGATGGTCTCGCTCGACGGGCTCAACTGGCAGTTCGCGACCAACGCGGTGGACAACACAACGTCGTTCACCCTGTACCAGGCGCCCGCCTCGTTGAATATCACGCCGTCCACCTTGTTTCTGGCCGGGACGCCCATGGCCCGGTACGTCATGCTGACGAATGTTGTCAACTACGGTGCCAGCGGCAATTTCGTGGGCCTGACGGAAGTGCAGATCTACGCGCTGATTCCCGAGCCGAGCACGCTCTTGCTGTTGGGGGTGGGTGGGCTGCTGCTGGCGCGGTGCTGCCGGCGGCGGAACAACCCATGAAGCAGCGGGGCTTCACGTTGATCGAGCTGTTGGTCGTGGTGGCCATCGTCGCTTTGCTCGCGGCGTTGTTGCTGCCATCGCTGGGCAAAGCGCGGCGGCGCGCAGCGGATTTGCTTTGCCTGTCGAACCAGCACCAGTGTCACATCGCGTTGCTGGCCTATGCCGGCGATTACGGCGAGTTGCCGTCGAATGTCATCCATGCCGGCGCCCAGTTCTGGCATGGCGTGCAGGACGCCGCCACTGATCAGATCGGGGCGGCCACCCGGTTGGTGAATCGCGGTTATCTCAAGGCCAACCTCAGCCTCAATTATTTCGCCTACTCCTTCCCGAATGTGTCGCGGATCACGATGTGCCCGGAATACTTCCGCGTGGGCAGTTTGGCGACGCCCTTCGTGTGGTACAGCGCGGGCGGGTATGTCTATACCGGCGGGCCCGGGAGCCGGAACAACTTCTGGTGTTTTGCCGGCTTCGAACCGCCTTGGGACAATCTCAACCTGACCGCCGCCGAAACGGCCGAAGGCGGCATCACCTTGCGCAACACCAACGCCCGCCCGTTGCTGGCCTGTGACACCTACGGCGACTGGACGAGCTATGTCGGCGTGGTGCATGAAGGCGGTCTGGCGGGGCGGACGCCGACCGGGACAACCTATCACGCGCCGGGCCTCGGTTACCGGAATGTTCTGCTCACGGACGGCAGCGTCACACGCTACACGGGCGCCAAGGGGCTCTGAGTCAGCCGCCCGCCCCGCCATGCACCCCGCTCCAGCCCTCGTCATCGGCGACGCCTGTCTCGCCCCGGTGGTCGAGACCGGCCGGCTGCGGAGCCTCGGGGCCGTCACCATCCATGGGACCGCGCTGCGGAATCCGACCACGCGCTGGCTGCCGTGGTTCGACACGCTCGAAGGCGATGTCTTTCGGGGGTTTGAGTTTGCTGGTGTGGCACGCCGGGGACGGCAGACGGTGATCGCGACGCGCGCCGTGAGCGACCCGGACACGTTGTTCCGCGACCGCCGGGACTGCTCCGGCGATCCCTGTTTCCGCAACGCCTCCTGGGACGCGGCGCCGTTGACGGCGGACCTGCAGATCGTGTTCGAGCCGGTGCGCGAGCGGATTGGCGGGCGCGACTTTACCGGGGTTCGCTACTGGTTCGAGTACGCGAGCGACGCGACGCCCATTCACCGGCTCGTGGACCGGCAGACGTGGGAGGTAGGCGGCAATCTCGACGACGTCACGCTCGTCTGCCGCAACTGGCTCACGCCGCCACGCTACCGGGTGCAGCAAGGGACGACGTATTCAACGGTCGGCCTCGACAACTGGGCGAACTTGCTGCCCGGCAACCTCTGGGGCCGGTGGTCGTTGTTGCCGGGGTTCGATATGCAGTATGGCGCGGCGGGCGTGATGCTCGGCTGGTTCGATGAAGTCTCGCTGATTCGCACGGTGATCGAAACGAATGCCGGGGAGGAGTGGTTGCGCGTGCTCGATCTGCACGCATTTGCCGAGTCGCGCACGGTGCGCACCAATCCCAAAACCATCGTCTGGTGTCCCGACCGGCTTGACGACACCGACGCGTTGAATCTGTGGACGGCCGTGCAAGACCGCGAGCAGGCAAGGGCCAGCCGGCAGTTCGGCATCGCGCCGGAAACGCCACCGGCTTTGGTGCTCTCGCAGAACGTCTGGCAGGGATTTCGATTTGAGACCACCTACAACGAGGTCGTGGATGTCGCGGCGGATTTCGGGTTGGACTACGTGTACATCGACGCCGTCTGGGAACACGGGCAGGCGTTCAAGGAAACGCTCGCCGCCCTGCTGCCGCCGTCGAAAATCGCGGGCACGGTGCTCGCCAAGTACCGGCACTCCAACATGTGCACGACGTACGATTTCGAGGTCGCGGCGGCACACGGCGGCGAGACGGGCCTGAAACGGCTGTGCGACCGGGCGCGCGAGCGCGGGGTCGGCATCCTGAGTTGGATGTCCACGCACTATTTTCCGCAAACGACATTAAACGAAGTCGAATCGCTACGCCGCGGCAACGCCGGTATCTTCGCTGCGCGCGAATCGGGTCGGCATCCCGACACTGGTTACCCCGCCGAATGCTGGCCGGCCAACCTCAACACCCCGATCTACGAGAAAATGCGCGACCAGATTCTCGGTGTCTGCCAGCGCACGGGGCTGGCGGGATTCCTCTGGGACTCCTTCTGCAACCTCGGCTGGTGGCAGGTGGATTACTCGCAGGGCACACAACGTCCGCAATTCGACAAGATGGCGGCGCTTTACGCGGCGTTCGTGAAGGCCGGTCTCTATATTACGCCCGAGGCGCTCGTGACGTTTTCCGCGCATTCCTGCTGCGGGCTGCACGGCGGCAACATCTACGCTGGCGACCTGCTCGGGTACGCCTACAATACCAATATCTCTCTCTGGCACGGCGGTGCGGGTTACACCGGCAATCTCGAAACCAGAATCCTCCGCGGCGAAGCACCGCTCGATGAATTGTTCCGCTGCCTCGCCCACAAACGCGCGCCGCACCTGATCCTGCACACCGTCCCGCGCGCCGAATGGCACGCGCCCAGCGTCGCCGCATTGAAGAAACTGTTTGCCGCCTACCGGCAACATCGCGACCGGATGCAACGCCGCACCGTGTTGAAAGACGATGCCGGGGTGCTGTGGGAAAGCGACACCGGCCCGTCCATCCTGTTCAGCTTTCTCGACCAAACGTGGCAAGGCCGATCACTGGCTCGCAACGAAATTTATCTCCTATGAACAAGCTCCTCATTCCTGCGCTCTGCCTGGTGTTGGCCGGTTGCCAGACGCCGTCCCACATCGAATATCGGCTCGCGCGACCCGCCAACGTATCGCTCGGTGTGTACGACTCG
>CAZJCX010000153.1:7046-8383 GCA_964544425.1 uncultured Verrucomicrobiota bacterium | reverse complement strand
GGAACAACGAGTGATGCAGGGGCCGCGCGCTGGTAGCAGTTCAGCGGGGGAGGTGTGCCGTGCCGCCAGGCGCACCGTCTGTTGCTGGCTTCTGCTGCTGGTTGGGCTGGTCATTCCACTGTCAAGTGCGCGAGCGCACGTGCGCACCGCGACAGTTACGCCGCATGCATTAAACTGGTTGGCAGGTGTGGATTACCCCGCCGGTTGGCAGTTGATCGCTGAGTACAACGGCACCGGCACCCTCCAACGCAAGTACGTCTATGGCCCCGGGATTGATGAGCCGCTCCGCATGACCAACCCCCAATCCCCAACCCCCAACCACTATTTCCACTCCGACGGCCTCGGCAGCGTCACCGAGGTGACAACGAACGGCGGGTTCAAGGTGGAAAGCTGCACATACGACGTCTACGGCACCCCGACGATGTACAACGCCGCCGGTTCCGTGATCAGCACACCGTCCACTGGCAACCGTTTACTGTTCACTGGCCGAGACCGCGACCCCGACACCACCCTCTACAACTACCGCTACCGCTACTACTCGCCGAGTCTGGGCCGGTTCGTGCAGCCAGATCCGATTGGGATGGAAGGCGGGGATAATCTCTACCGGTATGCCATCAATAATGCCACCACTTGGAAGGATTCAAGAGGGGCTGCTCCTCAACCAGCCGGTGTGGAATTCAATCTCGACGGGAGTGATGCATCCTTCAAGACAACGGGCGATGTCAACTGGGGGGATCAAGGGCGAACGCCTGAGCCGCCCGGATTAGAGGCGGCGATTCTGAGGGATGCGGCGTTGGGTATGGCCGGCGGGCCGTTCATTTCTCACTGGGTTGGCTCCATAGCTCGCGGGGGGCGTGCGATCTTTCAGTTGATTCGCGGCCGATGTTTTTCGCCGGTCGTCACGAGGAGTACTGAGATCATTGCACAGAACGGGACGAGGATTACAGGTTTTACACGACATGGTCTGGACAGAGCGATCGGGGATGGGGCAAAGCGCGCTGGTGTCAAACCTGAAGCTGTCCTTGAGGCTCTCAAAAGCCCTCAGAAAATCATCAGTGGGACTGACCAAATCGGTCGTCCGTATCAAGTGTTTATCGGGGAAAATGCGCGGGTTGTGGTGAATCCGACGACAGGTCAGATCGTATCCATGAATCCATTGTCTGGCGCAGGCGCACTTTGAAGAGGACTGGGATGTCAGTTAAAAATCAGCGTTTTCGATTTTCGACGGAACGGGGGCAAGCCATAGAGCGTTTCGCTTTGATGGAGAAGTCTCTCAAGGGGCTGGTTGCCTTGAGGGAAACGGATCGGAATGGGGAGTACATTCTTCGATTGGACAA
>CAZJCX010000153.1:4311-6990 GCA_964544425.1 uncultured Verrucomicrobiota bacterium | reverse complement strand
GGATTGGCTTCAAGGACGACTATTCGCTAACAGAAGACGGGCAAACCTTGGAAGATCTAATTGATGAACTAAAGGTGCCGCCGAAAGGCGAGAGCCATCCGGAGAAGGAAACGACATAGTGTCAGGTCTGGCCATTGGACAAACGGTTTTGGGGTTAGTTTTTAGCATTTGGCAATGGAGATGAGCAGAAGGCAGGAACAACGAGTGATGCAGGGGCCGCGCGCTGGTAGCAGTTCAGCGGGGGAGGTGTGCCGTGCCGCCAGGCGCACCGTCTGTTGCTGGCTTCTGCTGCTGGTTGGGCTGGTCATTCCACTGTCAAGTGCGCGAGCGCACGTGCGCACCGCGACAGTTACGCCGCATGCATTAAACTGGTTGGCAGGTGTGGATTACCCCGCCGGTTGGCAGTTGATCGCTGAGTACAACGGCACCGGCACCCTCCAACGCAAGTACGTCTATGGCCCCGGGATTGATGAGCCGCTCCGCATGACCAACCCCCAATCCCCAACCCCCAACCACTATTTCCACTCCGACGGCCTCGGCAGCGTCACCGAGGTGACAACGAACGGCGGGTTCAAGGTGGAAAGCTGCACATACGACGTCTACGGCACCCCGACGATGTACAACGCCGCCGGTTCCGTGATCAGCACACCGTCCACTGGCAACCGTTTACTGTTCACCGGTCGCGACCGCGACCCCGACACCATCCTCTACAACCCAAAACGATTGGAGGGTCACGCTTCGTCGTGGCCACTTTCCGCGAGGGACTCGGTCGCGCGCGTCCCGCTACCCCGCCTGCACCAAACGGTGCAGGAGGGCGCAACCTTTGGCTGCATCGTTCCGGCTCAGACACTCAAATCAGCACCAGTTCGCGTTGACGCTGCGTGAAGCGACAAATCCGGGTGTAACCGCAGGCTTTAGCCTGCGCGATGGCCCGGTCAAAATCCGCCCCGGTATCTTCCGGCACGTGCGCGTCGCTGCCGAGGGTGATGGGAATGTTCAATTGGCGCGCGAGTCGGAGAAACTCCACCGACGGGTAGATCTCCCGGCAGGGCTTGCGCAGGCCGGCGGTGCTGACTTCGATGGCACAACGAACGTCCTGCAGATAGGGCCGGTAATCGAACGACTCGGGCCGGTAGCCAAACTTCTTTGGTAAGTCGGGGTGGGCGAGGGAATCGAACAATCCCGACCGACCGGCCTGCGCCCAGAGCTCGAAGTACTGCCGCCAGCGTTCCGCGACGTTCTGGCCTTCCCATTCTTTGGCGGACAAGTCCACCGGCCAGTCGCCGATAAAGTGGACGCTGCCGAGAAAAAAATCCCACGGATACATCCCTGCCAATTCCCGAATCCAATCCTCGTGGCCGGGGATGAAATCCACTTCGAGGCCGAGCTTGATGGAAAGTTGTGGGAAGTCGCGTTGCGCCAGCCGCACCATCTCAACGTAGAGTGGGAGGTCGGATTTCTTCTGCGTCCAGTTCGTCTCTTGATTCCGCAAGGGCGCGTGGTCGGAACACCCGATCTCGTCCAATCCGCGCGCGAGCGCGACGCGCGCGTAGTCCACCGGCTCGCCCGTCCCGTCGGTGAGCCGCGTGTGCATGTGGTAATCAATTCGCACGAGCGCAGTCTAGTGATTCGGCGCGAGGCGGCAAGGCTTGAATTCCCGGGCACCGGCTCATAGAGTGGCGTCGTGAAAAAGGCGTTATGGCCCATCCTGTTGATCGTCGCGGCGATTGTGGTGCTCGCGACGGGGGCGTATTTCTACGAGCAGAAATGGGGCACGGATGGCCCGTTCCCGGATCACCACCATAGCGGCGCGGGACATACGCACGATGAAAATTGCGCGCATTGACCAACCGCGGGTTGCCCCTTCGATTTTGGCAGCGGACTTCGGTAATTTCGCGGCGGAAGTGCGGCGCGCGGACGACGCCGGTGGGGATTGGATCCACTGCGATGTGATGGACGGCCATTTTGTGCCAAACATCACGTTCGGTCCGGACACCATCCGAGCGATTCGCGGAGCGACGAGGAAACCACTCGACGTCCATTTGATGATCGAGCGGCCGGAGCGCTATGTGGAGCGGTTTATCGAGGCGGGCGCGGATCATGTGATCGTGCACGTCGAGCACGAGGCCAAACACGATGTGGCGGGGACGTTGCAGTTGATTCGCGGGCACAGCCGCAAGGCCGGTCTAGCGCTCAACCCCGGCACGTCTGTCGAGCGCGTGCTGCCGTTTCTTGGCGACGTGGATGAGCTGCTGGTGATGACGGTGAACCCCGGTTTTGGCGGGCAGGCCTTCCTGCCGGAGGTGTTGCCGAAAATCCGGGAGCTTCGGAAACGATGCCCGCGGTTGCCGATCATCGTGGATGGCGGCATCAATCCGGTCACCGGTCGTCAGGGCGCGGATGTGTTGGTGGCCGGCAACTCTTTGTTCAAACATCCGACGCTGGAGTTGGCGGCGGCGATCGAGGAACTGAGGAAGAATGTCACGCACTAGGATCAAGTTCGGAACGGACGGCTGGCGAGGGGTCATCGCCGACGACTTTACATTTGAAAATGTCCGGCGAGTCGCGCAGGCGGCGGCGGACTATTGGCGCGGTCGACCGGGCGACGGTGTGCTCGTGGGGTATGACAACCGGTTCTTTTCCGAGGTGTACGCCAAGCTGGTGTGCGAGGTGTTGGCC
>CAZJCX010000153.1:3946-4201 GCA_964544425.1 uncultured Verrucomicrobiota bacterium | reverse complement strand
CCAGCCACAATCCACCCCAATTCAACGGCTTCAAACTCAAGGCCGACTACGCCGGGCCGGCCGATCCGGAAATGTGTGCCGCAGTCGAAAAGCTGGTGGACGCGAATCCGGTCAAGAGCGTGCCGTTCGAGGGGAACGTGGAAATCTACGATCCTCGGCGCGCGCACCTGGCGGCGGTGAAAAAGATCGTGGACTTGAAAAGGATCCGGTCGGCCAAGCTGCGCGTGGTCGTTGATTCGATGCACGGCTGCGGCG
>CAZJCX010000153.1:942-3909 GCA_964544425.1 uncultured Verrucomicrobiota bacterium | reverse complement strand
CATTCGTGGCGACCGCGATCCGCTCTTCGGCGGCGTGAATCCCGAGCCCATCGGCAAGAATCTGGGCGCGTTGTGCGCGGCGGTGAAGCAGGCGCGCGCGCATGTCGGACTCGCGACCGACGGTGATGCCGACCGGCTGGGGGTCGTGGATGACACGGGCCGGTATGTCTCGATCCAACTCGTGTTCGCATTGCTGCTCCTGCATTTGCTCCGCCACCGGGGCGACCGCGGCGCGGTCGTGGTGCGGTCGGCGAATTGCACCACGATCATTGATCGGATTTGTCAGGCGCATGGGATGGAATTGGTCGAGGTGCCGGTCGGGTTCAAATACATCTGCCAACA
This sequence comes from uncultured Verrucomicrobiota bacterium, assembly GCA_964544425.1. GTDB lineage: Bacteria > Verrucomicrobiota > Verrucomicrobiia > Palsa-1439 > Palsa-1439 > OMJI01. The sequence continues at coordinate 3,567 of CAZJCX010000153.1, read as the reverse complement.
GATGCGCGAGAAGGATGTGCTCATCGGCGGCGAGGAAAGCGGCGGGATCGGTTTTCGCGGTCACATCCCGGAGCGTGACGGGATTCTGGCGAACTTGATGTTGCTGGAGATGCTGGCCGTGACCGGTAAGAAGCTGAGCCGGTTGCTGACGGAGTTGCAAGCCGAGTTCGGCCAGAGCGCCTACGACCGGATTGACATGCATTACCCGCTGGAGAAGCGCGACCGGTTTATCGAATCCCTTCGGACAGCACCCGCGAAAGATCTGCTCGGCTCGCCTGTGGTGGAAATGAAAACGTTCGACGGCGTGAAGTATGTCGCCCAAGACGGGTCGTGGCTCATGTTCCGCACCTCCGGTACTGAACCGATCATCCGCATTTACAGCGAAGCCCGCAGCCCGGCCCGCGTCAAAAAGCTGCTCGCGTACGGCCGGCATCGCGCCGAGTCACTGTAACCGCTATCGCTGCAAGGAGACGGGTGGCAGATGAAGGCCCTGTTCCTCCCGATGCCACCACGCGCCGGTGACGTGGCGCTCGGCGGGAGTCGTAAACCGGTAGTCGAACACCCGCGCCCGCAAAAAATGGGGCGGGGTATCGGGGAATGGATTGGTTTCCAGCAGGGCGAGAACCTCCGGCTGACCATGCAACAGTCGGTAGCAGAAATTCGCGAACCACGGACTCGGACTGCCGGATCGCAGTGACTCAAACCACATCTGCCAGTCCAACCGGGGTTGATGCGGGGCGACAAACCGGGGCGCGCGCTGGACATCCCCGGGTTTGAACTTGAACTCGTACTGTTTCCAGTCGCGTCCGTTTGTGCTGCCTTCGAGAATGATCTCTGGCCGCTGCGGCGTCATCACGGCGAACAGGCCGTAGGTATTCACGCTGCGCAGCGGATGCAGGGACTGCGTCAAAAACGTGAATGTCCATCGCACCGGTCGCGGCCACGCGATGGAGATGCGGCAGACTTGGAACGTCTGGATCACGGTGAGAAAGGTGATGATGACTGCGACCGGGATGGTGAGCCAGCGGCGGCCCCGCCCCCGGACCCTCTCGCCATCGGCGGGGCGAGGGTTTCGCAGATACCGGTCATCCAGCAGCGGGACACAGAGCAAGATGGCCAGCCAATTGAAGAAGGTGTAATTGCCGGTCAGGATGATGAGGATTTGTAGGAGGACCAAACCGGTGGCCGCGATGAGCCGCGGACGGCGCGGCGTGAAAATCAGAAAGGGCAGGGCCAGTTCGATGACGAACATCGCGCCGCAGGAGAGTTTCTGAAACCAGTCCGGCAACTGATGCGCAAACCACGCCAGCACGTGCGGCAACGGTTGCGTTTGGTAATGGACGGTGAGCGCGGACAATTCCCGCCACAGCGCGTCGCCGCTGGCGAGTTTCACAACGCCTGAGAAGAACATCAGCTTGAACAGGAGCAATCGCAGCAACCACAGGATCGCACGGGACGGCTCGCCTTTGCCGATGGCGAAAAGGATTCCCAGCAGACCGGTCTCCAGCAGCAGCGCGTCCCATTGGTAGCCAAGGAAGACATCGCTGACGACGGCCAACGACAGGTACGCCACCCACAACAGAATCAACGCCGGTAACTGCGCCACACCGGCTACGACCAGCAGGGAGAACGCGACACCGCCGCCGCAGAGGAAATGCAGCGTCGTGTCGCTGGCGTCGAGCCAGCACAAGGTGGGCGCGAGCCAATAGGCGGCCCAGCCGTTGTGGGGCAGCGATTGCTCGCGCAACGCCTGCATCAGCAACGCGGCGGGTTGGATGCCGCCGCTCCCAATCAGGCCGGTCAACTGTGTCCACAACGACACGAACGCGATGAAATAAATCACACCCAGTCCGCGCAGGAACACCGACCGGGTGCGGTCGTAGCTCGGCCGCTCCACGCTGTCACCCCACAACCATCGGGTCAGCCGCGAAAAAAACGCGCGATTTCGGGCTACCAGCCCGTAGGCCGCTTCCGCCGGTGTGGCGATGGGCCGGTAGAGATGCTCCTTGTTCAACGTGCGGAAAACGGCGCGCGCTCCGGTAAACACGCTGCCATCCGGTTCGATCAATACGACGGACTCGCGAAACTGTTCCGCAGGAATCTCCGGGAAGCTGACCTCCGCCGAAGTCCGGTACTCGACGCGGTCGCCCGTGGTCTGCTGCCAGCGCGCGATCCACGTCCGGCAAAAGGTGCAGTCGCCATCAAAAACCAGCAACGGTTTGGCCGGTGGCGAGGCGACGCGCATGGAATGGTGTGCTACTCCCGCACTTGGCCGGTGCCGGTCACGACGAACTTGTAGCTGGTCAGTTCCTCCAGCCCCATCGGGCCGCGGGCGTGGAGTTTGTCGGTGCTGATGCCGATTTCGGCGCCGAAACCATACTGACCGCCGTCCGCCAACCGGGTGCTGGCGTTCCAGAAGACGCTGCTGCTGTCCACTTCGTGCAAAAACTTGCCGGCCGTGGCGGCGTTCATCGTGACAATCGCGTCGCTGTGGGCGCTGCCGTACCGGGTGATGTGGTCAATCGCTTCGGTCACATCCTTCACGACCCGCAGCCCGATGATGAGGTCGAGATATTCCGTCGTCCAATCCGCGTCGCGGCGAATTTCCACGCCGCGCGCGGCGGC
>CAZJCX010000153.1:0-894 GCA_964544425.1 uncultured Verrucomicrobiota bacterium | reverse complement strand
GTCCACGAGCAGCGTCTCGATGGCGTTGCAGACGCCGGGCCGTTGCGTTTTGGCGTTGATCACGATTTTCTCCGCCATGTCGAGATCGGCTTCGCGATCCACGAAGACGTGGCAGACGCCCTTGTAATGTTTGATCACCGGGATTCGCGACTTCTCCACGACGGCGCGGATCAGCCCTTCGCCACCGCGCGGGATGCAGAGGTGGATCAACTCATCGAGTTTCAGCAATTCATCAATCGCCGCCCGGTCGGTCGTGGGAACCACCGTGATACTGTGGGCCGGCAAGCCGGGCACGTTCATCGCCGCCGCGATCGCGAGATTGCTGTGAATCGCTTCGCTGCCGCCGCGCAGGATGACGGCGTTACCGGTCTTGAAGCACAAGCACGCGGCGTCGGCGGTGACGTTCGGGCGGGACTCGTAAATGATCAGGATCACGCCGATCGGCACGCGCTTTTTCTGGATGCGAATGCCGTTTGGCCGCGTCCATTCGGCGATGTCGGAGCCGACCGGGTCCGGCAGGGCGGCGACTTCCCGGATGCCAGTGGCCATTTCGGCGATGCGTTGGTCGGTGAGCGTGAGCCGGTCGAGCATGGCGGCGGAAAGCCCCGCCTGCCTACCGGCCGCGAGGTCCTGGGCATTTGCCGCTTTGATGGCGGGGGCGTTTTGCTCCAAACCATCCGCCATCGCCCGCAAGAGTTTGTTCTTCGTCGCCGTATCGAGCTTGGCCAACGCGCGCGCCGCGTCACGGGCACGCGTGGCCAAGGAAACCATTTGATCAGTCAAGTTCATGATCGTCGTTTCGCGTCCATCGTTTAGCGTGTCTGGTTGGGTGGGACAAGTCAAAGCTTGCGTAAAACGGCCGGCGTCCCTCACCTGCTGCGGCGCCGGCTCGGC
>CAZJCX010000152.1:8213-8433 GCA_964544425.1 uncultured Verrucomicrobiota bacterium | reverse complement strand
CGATGGTCGCGAGCGTGGTGGCGGTGGCGCTGGCCGCGCCGACGCTGCGCCGGTTTTCGTTTTACGACGCGGACGTGAAGCGGTTGCGTCCGCCAGCGAGCGAAGCCTATCGGGGTTTGGATTTGTTGCTGCAGGCGCGACCGAGCGGGGAGGAGTTTGAGGTGGTCGTGGCCGGCGCCCCGCTGGCCGGAGCCCATGCGCGCGCGCAGCAGGGCGCGGC
>CAZJCX010000152.1:7837-8159 GCA_964544425.1 uncultured Verrucomicrobiota bacterium | reverse complement strand
CCGGGCAGGCGGCGCGGGTGCAGGCGGCGTTTGCGGCCGGTGACTTCGAGGCGGATTGGGCGCGGCCGACGGTGCGGGTGGTGGAGACGCTGGATGCGTGGCAGGCGGGGCGGGAAGAGTTCCGAGAACCGCGCGCATTTTTGTCGAATACAGCGCGCGGGACGGATGGGGCGTGGCTGGCGTTGGTGCGGGTGCCGGTGGCGGAGTCGCTCGCGGCGACGTGGGAGCAGGTGGCGGCGGCGGCGCCAGAGGCGTTGCCGGCCAACTGGTCGTTCATGACGAATGATCTCGGCCAGCAGGCGCGGCGGGATTTCCGGCGGTT
>CAZJCX010000152.1:7344-7775 GCA_964544425.1 uncultured Verrucomicrobiota bacterium | reverse complement strand
GGGGTTGAATTTGCTGGCGCTGGTGATTTCGGTGTTGGGGTTGGCGGTGTTGCTGTTTGTGACGGGGACGGCGATGACGTTGTTGTCGTTGCTGGCGATTCCGTTGTTGGTGGGGATGATCATTGATATCAGCCTGCACTTGGTGTTGGCGTTGGAGGCGCACGACGGCGATTTGCGAGCGACATTCCAGCACATGGCGGCGCCGGTGACGTTGACGGGGTTGACGACGATGATCGGATTCGGCGCGCCGATGTTGACGGAGCAACCGGCACTGCAGAATCTCGGATTTGTGATGGACTTGGGGATTTTGTCGGCGGTGGTGACGGGGTTGGTATTATTGCCGGCGATTTATGCGACGACGCATCGGCGGCCGGGATTTTCGCAGACGTTGTACCGGGCGTTTTGGTTCGATGTGGGCGAATGGCTGGCGG
>CAZJCX010000152.1:0-7274 GCA_964544425.1 uncultured Verrucomicrobiota bacterium | reverse complement strand
ATCCGCGCACGATGCGAGCGGTGCGGCGCAATCTGGAATCGGTGCGCGCGGACGTGGATGGCGCGCTGGTGCGGCAGACGTTCGAGAATTACGGCGAGACGATTGCGGATTATTTTTTGTTGGGGACGAGACCGCGGGCGGAGGTGTTGGCGTTGGCGGAGCCGCCGGTGGGGTACGAGCACGTGCGAGCGACGGTGGCGCAGGGGAAAGGCGCGTTACTGGTGACGGCGCACCTGGGGTTGTTTGAATTCGGCAGTGTGTTTGCGGAGAACTTCGGGCAGCCGCCGCTCGTCGTGTCGTTGCCCGAGCCGAGCGCGGCGTTGAGCCGGTGGCGCGCGGCGTACCGGCAGCGCTGGGGGGCGGAGACGTTGGAGGTGGGTCAGGACCCGTTTCAGTTCGTGGAGATCACCCGGCAACTCGCGAAAGGCCGGTGCGTCGCGCTGCTGGCCGACCGGCCGTATGGGGCGAATCATGTGCTGGTGGATTTTCCGAACGGGCGCGTCCCGTTCTCGACCGGCCCAGCGTGGCTGGCGGTGTTGTCGGGCAGTCCGCTCGTGGCGATCACGACGGTACGCTTGCCGACCGGTCTGCATCGCGTCGAGGCGCATCCGCCGATCGTGCCGGCACGGCTGAATAAGTCTCGCGAGGAAACCATCGAACATTACACGCGCGAACTGGCCGTCATTTTCCGAAAGGCAATATGCGAGTATCCCGATCAGTGGTATCAATTTGTGCCGCTCTCGCCGCGCTGACGGCGCGCGCGGAGCCGGTGCCCGACGCGGAACGCGAGGCGATCATCACGCGCTTCGTGGCGCGGCAGGGCGCAACCGCGACGTTCCAGGCCGAGTTGACGCAGCGGTTGGAGTTGCGCGGGCTGAAACGACCGGCGGAAAGCGCCGGCCAGTTGTATTACCGGGCGCCCGACGCGCTGGCGCTGCATTTTACGCAACCGGCCGGTGAGTTTCTGATTCAGATCGGGCGCGACACGTGGCTGAAGAAGAGCCGCAAACCGGTCGTCCATCGCCGCGAGACGACTGCGAATCTGCTGTTCCTGCTTTTTCGGCGCGACGACGACGTGCGCGCGGATTTTGGATTCGCGATGGAACGCGAAGCCGACCGGCTGCGGGTGACGTTGACGCCGACGCAGAAGGAGAAATTCCCGCACCTCGTCGCGATTGAGAACACGCTGTCGCTGCCGGACTTGGAAATTGTTTCGATGCGGACGGTGTTTGAGGGCGGCAACGCGATGCGGTACGATTTTGCGAATGTGCGGCGCAATGAACCGATCGCCGCCACTATTTTTGAGGCGCCCCGATGAACTTGACACCACACGGTCCCGGTTTTTCGTTTCTCGACAAGATGGAAATCGCTCCCGACCGGCGGAGCGCGCGGGGGGAGAAATTTCTCGATCCCGCCGCGCCGTATTTCACCGATCATTTTCCCGGTAATCCACTGATGCCGGGCGTGTTGCTGATCGAGTGCGCGGCGCAGGCCGCCGGCGCGTTGTGGGGACGGCCGCAGGCGTTTCTCGCCAGCGCGCAGCAGTTTCGCTGGGAGAAGCCGGTGCGCCCCGGCCAGACTGTGATCAGTGACGTGGCGCTGGAGAAGGATTTGGGCACGCTCGCTCAATTCGCGGTGACGTTGCGCGTGGCGGGGGAGATTGTGGCGCAGGGCAAAATTGCGTTGAGCGCGGGCTTGTAGTGCAACCGTGGCGGGGTTGCGCTACAACTCAACGGCATCGCCGAAGACCGGTACCGTAACGTTGGCTTGCGGGTGGAGGTCGCGGAGGGTTTCGGCGAAGGCGGTGGCGGCGGGTTCGTCGCCGTGGACGACGAAGATGCCGCGCAGTGAGCCGGTGACGCGCGCGGCCCAGGCGCGCAGTTCGTGCTGGTCGGCGTGACCGGAGAAGGCGTTGATGGTTTCGATTTGGGCGCGCACCCGGTGGTCTTCGCCGAAGATGGTGACTTTCTTGTGGCCGGTGGCGAGGTGGGAACCGAGCGTGTGCGGGGCGCACCAGCCGACGATGAGGATGAGGTTGCGGGGGTCGCCGATGTTGTTTTTGAGATGATGACGGATGCGCCCGGCCTCGGCCATGCCGGAGGCGCTGAGGATGATGCAGGGTTGGTGATGGTCGTTGAGCGCCATGGATTCCTCCACGGTCTCGATGTAGGTGAGGTGATCCGCGTCGAATGGGTTGGGGTCGCGGCGCATGACAGCGGCGAAGTCGGCGTTGAAACATTCTGGGTGCTGGCGGAAGACGGCGGTGGCGTTGCGCGCGAGCGGGCTGTCCACGTACGTGAAGAGGGTGGGGATGCAGCCCGAATCGGTGAGTTGGTGGAAGACGTAGAGGAGTTGTTGCGTGCGATCCACGGCGAAGGCCGGGATGATGATTTTGCCGTTTTGTTCCACGGCGCGGCGGACCATGGCGCAGATGCGGTCATTGACGTCGGTGAGCGGCTCGTGGGTGCGATTGCCGTACGTGCTTTCGACGAGGAGATAATCCACGTCCTGCGGGACGGCCGGATCGCGAAGGATGTTGTTGTTGCCCCGGCCGATGTCACCGCTGAACGCGAGCCGGACGCGTCGCCCGCCCTCTTCCAAATCGAGGACAATCATGGCGGAGCCGAGGATGTGACCGGCTTCGATCCAGGTGGCGCGGACGCCGGGAAGAACGTCGCGGGGTTCGCCGTAGCGGACGGGCGCGAATTGCTGGAGCGCGGCTGTGGCGTTCGCCTGCGTGTACAAGGGGGCGACGGCCGGCAAACCGCGCTTGAGATTTTTCTTGGTCAGGAAAGCGGCGTCTTGCTCCTGAATGTGGGCGCTGTCGAGGAGCATGTACCGGCACAGATCCGTCGTGGCGTCGGTTGCGAAGATGGTGCCGCTGAACCCTTGCCGGCACAGCACCGGCAGCAGGCCGCTGTGATCAATGTGCGCGTGGCTGAGCAGCACGGCGTCCACGCTCGCGGCGTCGAACGGGAGCCGGCTGTTGTATTCAATGGTCTTGTGGCGGCGGCCTTGAAACATTCCGCATTCGAGGAGCACGCGGCGGCCGTTGACTTCAAGCAGATGCTTTGAGCCGGTGGTGGTGCGGTTGGCGCCGAAGAAATGTAGTTTCATGAATGGTGAATGGTGCGGGCGGAGGGACTCGAACCCACACGGATTGCTCCACAGGCTCCTAAGACCTGCGCGTCTGCCAATTCCGCCACGCCCGCAACGCCGCGACCATACCGGAGGAGAGGCGGTTGTGCAACGACGCACCGAGTCGGCCGCGCGAAGTGTGGCCGCGCTTGGCAAGCGCGGCTACAGGTCACGCGTGGCTGATTGACTTTTGTCACCGGTATCTCTATTGAAGCCACACCCGTTTGTGAGGAGGTGGCTGTGCCGGACGTTGAAATCTTGTCGCGCGTGCAATTCGCGTTGACTATCATGTTTCATTACTTGTTCCCGCCGCTGTCCATTGGGTTGGGGGTGCTGCTGGTGTTGATGGAGGGGCTGTATCTCAAGACCCGGAATCCGCAGTACGAGGCGATGGCAAAGTTTTGGACGAAAGTGTTTGCCCTCAATTTCGCGATGGGAGTGGCGACCGGGATCGTGATGGAGTTTCAGTTCGGAACGAATTGGGCGACCTACTCCCGGTATGTGGGCGATGTGTTCGGGTCGGCACTGGCGGCGGAGGGGATTTTTGCGTTCTTCCTCGAATCCGGTTTTCTGGCGGTGCTCGTGTTTGGATGGGACCGGGTGTCGTCGCGGATGCATTTCTTTGCGACGTGCATGGTGGCGTTGGGGGCCTTCTTCTCGTCAATTTGGATCATCGTCGCCAATTCGTGGCAACAGACACCGGCGGGGTTCCATATTGTCGGCGAGGGGTTGCTGGCGCGGGCGGAGATCACGGATTTCTGGGCGATGGTGTTCAATCCATCGAGCATGCACCGGCTGACGCACACGGTGATTGGGGCCTACATCCTGTCGGCCTTCTTCGTGATGAGCATTTCGGGCTACTACATTTTACGGGGCCGGCATTTGGATTTTGCGAAGCGGAGTTTCACGATCGCGTTGTTGTTTGGGCTGGTGGCATCGCTGGCGGCACCGATCTCAGGCCATTTGCAGGCGCAGACGGTGGCGGTGACGCAGCCGTCCAAGTTGGCGGCGATGGAGGGGCATTTTGTGACCGGCGCGGGCGGGGCGCCGTTGTATCTGTTCGGCCACCCGGACGTGGAGCAGCAACGGACGCGCGGGTTGGCGGCGCCGGGGTTGTTGAGTTGGATGATTCACGGGGATGCGACGAAGCCGGTCACGGGACTGGATCAGTTTCCGCGATCCGACTGGCCGCCGGTGGCGATCACGTTTCATGCGTTTCATTTGATGGTGTGGTTGGGGGGATTGTTTATCGCGCTGACGGTGGTGGCGACGTTCCTGCGTTGGCGGGGCCGCTTGTTTGAGCAGCGGTGGTTGCTCTGGGTGTTCGTGTGGGTGGTGCCGCTGCCGTACGTGGCGAATCAAGCCGGGTGGGTCGCGGCGGAGGTGGGCCGGCAGCCGTGGGTGGTGTACGGGCTGTTGCGGACGAGTGATGCGTTGTCGAAGGCGGTGAAGGCGGAGCAGGTGCTGGGTTCCATCATCATGTTCACAGTGATTTACGCGCTGTTGCTCGCGGTGTTTCTGTTCATCCTCGACAGCAAAATCAAGCACGGGCCGGACGAGGTGGGGCCATCGCCGGACAAGACGACGCCGGCGGGATTGCTCCAATCGGCCGCGCAACGGGCCGGCGCCGGCGGCGAATCGCTGACGAAGGGAGCGCCGTAGATCATGGACTTGAATACGATGTGGTTCATCTTGCTGGGCGTGCTGCTGACCGGCTACGCCATTCTGGACGGGTTCGATCTCGGCGTGGGCATACTGCATCTCGCGGTGAAGAAAGATGAGGAGCGGCGGCTGTTGATGAACTCCATCGGGCCGCTGTGGGACGGCAACGAAGTGTGGCTGGTGACGTTTGGGGGCGCCCTGTTCGCCGCGTTTCCGCACGCCTACGCGACGGTGTTCAGCGGGTTTTACACGGCGTTCATGCTGTTGTTGTGCGCGCTGATCTTCCGGGCGGTTTCGATGGAGTTTCGCAGCAAGCGCGACGCGCCCGGCTGGCGGCGGTTTTGGGATGTGGCGTTCTGCGCGGCGAGCACGGTCGCGACGGTGCTCTTCGGCGTGGCGGTCGGCAACGCGATGCGCGGGATGCCGATCGGGGCGGACATGGAGTTTGCCGGGACGTTCACCGACTTGCTGCATCCGTACTGTCTGCTGGTCGGCCTGTTTGCGGTAGCGACGTTTGCGATGCACGGCTCGATCTACCTGTACCTGAAAACCGAGGGCGAGTTGCAGGCGCGGATCCAGCATTGGATGTGGAAGACGTTCGGCATTTTTCTGGTGTTTTACCTCTTCGTCACAATTTTCACGTTGGTGGATGTGCCGTTGGCAACGCGTAATTTCCGCGCGCATCCGTGGGTGTGGATCGTGGTGGTGTTGAACATCCTGGCCGTCGCCAACATCCCGCGCGCGATTTACCTGAAACGGCCCGGCTACGCGTTTGCGTCGTCTTGCGCGACCATTGCGGCGCTGACGTTTCTGTTTGGCGTCGCGCTGTTCCCGGAGTTGGTGCACTCCACGCTGGATCCGGCGTGGAGCCTGACCATATACAACGCGGCTTCCTCGCCCAAAACGCTCGGCATCATGTTGACCATTGCCCTGCTGGGGATGCCGTTTGTGCTGGCGTACACCGTCATCATCTATTGGGTGTTTCGCGGCAAAGTCCAACTCGGCAAGTTCAGCTACTAAACGCTCGACTCGCGAGGGTGCGTTTGGTAAGAAACCCGTCGTGGTGGTGACGTGATTTCAATTCGCCGTGGCGCTTGCGGGTGCCATGGCTTTTTTTGTGGTCGCGTCCCCCAGCGAAAATAGGAGAGGCAGGTTATGGCACGTGGCACTGTGAAGTGGTTCAACGAGAAGAAGGGCTTCGGATTCATTCAACAATCGGAGGGCGGCCCGGACGTCTTCGTCCATTACTCCGCCATCGAAGGAGGCGGTTTCAAGACCCTCACCGAAGGGCAAGCGGTCGAGTTTGACCTGGTGCAGGACGCCAAGGGCGCCAAAGCCCAAAACGTCCGTGCCGGGTAAGACTCCATTTCCGTCTTACTCGACCGGGGCGCGCATGGTAGAGTGCCGCCTGTGAAAAACTTGGTACTCGTCGGTTTCATGGGGACCGGCAAGACGGTCGTCGGCCAACGGGTCGCGGTCCGGCTGGGGACGCGTTTTGTGGACACCGACTCGGTCATCGAGCAGCGCACCGGCCGCCCGATCAGCGAAATCTTCGCCCAAGCGGGCGAACCACAATTCCGGCGGCTCGAACGCGAACTCGTCAAGGAGCTTGTCTCCGAACAAGACCGGGTCATCGCCACGGGCGGCGGCCTCGTGCTCGATCCCAACAACCTGCGCGACCTGAGCCGGACGGGCGTCGTCATCTGCCTTTGGGCCGAACCGGCCGCCATCCTGGCGCGCACCCAGCACCATACCCATCGGCCGTTGCTGCAAGGGCCGGACCCCGCGCGCCGCATCGCCGAGTTGCTCGCCCAACGCGCACCCCTCTACCGCGCCATTCCCCACCGCGTGGACACCACCCACACCACCGTGGATCAAAATGTCGAAGCCGTCCTCGCCATCTACCGCGATCAAACAACAAGCGCGCGCGCTGGGGTTTGACCTCGTCGGCATCACCACGGCGCAACCGCCGCCGCATCTGCCCTCCTTTCAAGATTGGCTCGCCACCGGCCAACACGGCGAGATGGCCTACCTCGAACGCCGCGCCGCCGACCGGGCTGACCTGCAGCGCATCCTGCCGGGTGCGAAGTCCGTCATCGTGGCGGGGCTGAATTATTTTGCCGATGCCCCTCCCCCGTCCTTCGGTCACCCTCTCCCCGCTGAGCGGGGAGAGGGATGGGGTGAGGGGAAAATCGCCCGATACGCCGCCGGCTCCCGCGACTACCACGACCTCCTCGGCGACAAACTCCGGCGACTTGCGGAATTCGTGGGAGGCGAATCAAAGTGGTACGTGGATACCGGCCCCATCCTCGAACGCGACCTCGCCCAACGCGCCGGCATCGGCTTCATCGGCAAACACACCAACCTCATCAGCCGGTCCATCGGCAACTGGTTTTTCCTCGGCGAAATCCTCACCACGGTCGACTTGCCGGCTGACGCTCCCGAGAAGGAATACTGTGGCACCTGCACCCGGT
>CAZJCX010000151.1:7684-8554 GCA_964544425.1 uncultured Verrucomicrobiota bacterium | reverse complement strand
TTAATGTTGCGGCGTTTAGCCTAAACTCAGGACTTTCCAAACACGCTCTTAGGCAGGGGGCCACTCGTCCCAGATGAGCGGGGACCGAATACAGGTAAAAACTGGCTGCCGCTCCTCAAGATCCTCAATGGTTCGGTGGATGATGCGATCAGCGATCTGCGGGCGAGTGTGTCGGGTGACAATTGCGAGCCGAGACAAGCGGTCAGCATCTTGGGTTTGCTTCTCCATGCACGATCCAATGGAGCGGAGGCGTTGGTCTATCTATCGCGGTCTATTCGGGAGACCGCATATCCAACATTTGCATGGCCGATCGCGATGCTTGCCGCCAATGGGACTGACCGTGAAACTGAAATACGACAGAAATTTGAGAAGCGCATGGCTTCGCTGCCACCGGATATCTGGTATTGGCAACTGACGCAGTGGGTGCAAGGGAGCCTGAGCCGAGAGCAACTTCTCAAACGACTGCCCCCAGATGGTCACCCTGCCCGTCGCCATCGTGAAGGAGAAATGAGTGCCGTCGAGGGAGAAATTATGCTGGTTAGTGGGCGACGAGCGGAGGCTGCCGCTCTTTTTCAGCGAACGTTGGAGGCTTGTTACTTGTCAAGTGCTGCTCACTTGTTTGCAGTCGCGCGCGAGCGTGCGTTTTCTGATTCTGATCAAGCGGATCAAACCTTGATTCCTGACGGAGAGCGATGAGACAGGAAGCGAATCAACTGATGGCCGGTGAGTGGCCGATGCCTAGTAGTGCTAGGTATCGCGATTCAGCCAGCGACCGGGTCTGGGGCTACGAATACGACCCCGAGAACCGGCTTGTAGCGGCCGCCGTCCCTGGCGGCAGTCTGCGCGTGGATTACCGGTACGACGCCTTCG
>CAZJCX010000151.1:4678-7661 GCA_964544425.1 uncultured Verrucomicrobiota bacterium | reverse complement strand
AACGTCGCGCCAGCAGGCCGCTGTGAAAGGCGTTGTGGCCAATCCTTGGCCACTAGACGCTTTTTTTCCGGTCGCTACCGGCTTTTTGTGAAAGCTGTCAGTCGGTGTCGCCCCCTCATCCTGACCCTCTCCCTTCGGATGGGGAGAGGGGAGTCGGATTGGGCTAACCCGCCAGCGCTTTGACTTTCAACCGCTCCGCCGGGTTTGCGTTCACCCACGCTTCGTTGATCTTGGTAGGGTCGCCGTACTGGTTGCCGGCGCGGTCTTGGCCGCGGGCGAGGTAGATTTGGAACGCGGGCACCTCTTCGCGCACCGTCGGCCGGAATTTGCTCGTGGCCGGCACGTAGCGCATCGTGTACCCGCAGCGGCGGATGCTGCTCGTGTTGGGATTGGAACCGTGAATCAGTTTGGCGTGATGGACGGAGCACTCGTTCGGCTGCAAGATCATGTCCACGGCCCGTGACTCGTCCACCTTGTCCTGCTTGATTTCGACGTTGAAGACTTCTTTATCGGGATTGGACACGGGGACGTACTCAGAGAAGCCATCGTGATGGGTGCGGGGGATGACGCGCATGCAGCCGTTCGTCGGTGTGGACGGGTCAATGGCGAGCCAGACCGTGACGACTTCCATGGGGTCGAGGACCATCCCCCAGTACGCCGAGTCTTCGTGCCACGGCACGCGCTTGCCGACGCCCGGCGGTTTGCAAATGAAGTGGCTCGACCACAGTGCGATGTCCGGGCCGATGAGGGACTCGACGACATCGAGCACGTCGGTGTCAAACAACCACTCAAACAATTTCGGGTCGGTGAAATGCGGGACATCCATTGCCTCGGGTGATTTCCCGCCGCCTTCCACGGCCCAATTCGCAAGCTTCTTTTCAAAATGCGCCTGGAGCCGCGCAAACTTCTCCGGCTTCATCACCGGCTTGTTGTAGCGGAGGTACCCCTCGCGCTTGAAAAACGACACTTCTTCTGCGGTCAATCGGCCAGCCATAGTTTCGTCACCTTTCTCTTCGCACGATAAACTACTTTTATCAGACGTTTCTTGCCATATACTGACGAAACCTTACGGATAAATGATGCAAAAACTCCGCCTTCGCAATTTTGTCGCTCCACAAGAGGCTTTTCACATTGCCCGCACGCATGTTCCTGAACACGCGCCGGCAATGCACACCCACGATTTTGCCGAGGTGTTCTGGATCGAATCGGGAGTGGGGACTCACCTGATCAACTCGCGGCGTGATCCGTTGACGGCCGGGGATGTGGTGTTCATTCAACCGTCGGACGTTCATGGATTCCAGGCGCGTGCCCCGGGCGGTTTTGTGTTGGTTAATGTTGCGTTCGAGGCCGGTGTGCTTGACTGGCTGCGGCAGTCCTACGGTCCGATCCCGGCACCGTCCCGGTTGGATGCGGCGCAAGTCGAGCGACTCCGACCCGTTGCGGACGCGCTCGCCATCTCACCGAAGAGCCGCCTCGTACGCGACGGGTTTCTATTGCAACTGCTGGCCATGCTTGCCGCTGAAGACCGAATCGGTGGCCCGGTCGCCGCGCTCCCCGGTTGGCTGCGGCACGCGGTCGGTGAGTTTGGCCATCCGGCGCATTTGCCGGGCGGTACGCAGGCGTTCGCCAAACTGGCCGGTCGTTCTCCCGAACACGTCAACCGCGTCGTTCGTCAGACGCTCGGCAAGACGACGACCGATGTGGTAAATGAAATCCGCCTCGATTACGCGGCCCGGCAGTTGCGGATGACCGACCAGAAAATCACCGAAATCGCGCTGGACTGCGGTCTGGGGAATCTCGGCCACTTTTACGATCTGTTTCAAAAACGTTTCAAACACACGCCGCGAAAATACCGGCTCCGCCACCAATCCCTCGTCCGATGAGCGCCTACCTTCTCCTCGAAATCAGTCGTCGGGACGTCGAGGTGGTCACCGCGACATTGGCCGCACTGCCGGGATTTCTCGGCCTGGAAGAGTTACCGGCCGATGGTCGCCCGTGCTTTCCGGCCGCCGGCGAAGTGCGTTTTGACCGGCGCCGTGAGCACGACCAATGGGTGCGCGCGGAAAAGTTTCAGTACGGTCGGCGCGTCCGCTTGAAAGCCTACTTTGCCAAGCCAGTGGTTGCCGCGGGCGTCGAATCACCGGCTGATTATCTCGCGCAGTATCGGGCGCAACATCGTGGGCGGGAGGTCGGCCGCCGATTCTGGGTTGGGCCGCCGTGGGAAACAGCGCCTCGTGACCGGTTGCCGGTCATCGTCGAACCCGGTACCGCCTTTGGCACCGGCGATCATCCGACGACCCAGATGTGCCTCACCGCGCTCGAACGGCTACCCTTCAAACCCCGGTCAGCCTTTGACATCGGGACGGGCAGCGGCGTTCTTGCGATTGCCATCGCGCGCTTGTTTCCGCGCTGCCGGTTGGGCGTCAGCGACACCGACGCGCGTTGCGCCCGCGAAGTAAAACGGAATTTTGCGCTGAACCGATTGCGACCGCCCCGTTTCACAGCCGCGATGCCCAAAGTCCGGTACGACATCGTCGTCGCGAACCTCTACTCCGAGACGTTGCAGTCGTACATCCCCCGCGTAGCCGGCAGCCGCTGCTGGATTGTGAGCGGGTTGCAGCGAGGCGCGCAGGAACGCGATTTTCTCCGCGCCGTCGTGGCATCATCGGCGTTTGTCGTTCAGCGACGAACTACGGCCCAGGGATGGGTGTGTCTGACGCTGCAGCGACCGGGGCGATGATTCGCTACGATGGCTCGGTTTCCCCCACACCGAAGTAGGCGCAATCAGGATGATGGAAGACGAGCGCGCTGACGCTGGCTTCCGGGTCCATCATGAAGCCTTCGGTGAGTTGGACGCCGATTTCTTCCGGGCGGAGAAGGTTCCAGATGCCGGCTTGGTCTTCGAGCGCGGGACAGGCGGGATAGCCGAAGCTGTAGCGCTTGCCGCGATAGCGGGCTTGAAACCGGTCGAGCATTGTCATGT
>CAZJCX010000151.1:4282-4583 GCA_964544425.1 uncultured Verrucomicrobiota bacterium | reverse complement strand
TATTCGCCGTTGGCTTTGTATTGCTCGCTGCGTTCCCGGATGCCGGTGCCGGCGCCGACGACAAACAATGCGACGCTGTCGCGCGGCGGGTTGATATAATCGGCGAGGCAGAGACCGTCGGGCTGGCGTTGCCGGTGGAAATGGAACGTGTGTACCGGCTTGGTGTCCTGTAGCGGTGCTCCATGAGCGGCGCCTGTCGTTGATTCGTTCGGCGGTCGCAGACCGCCGCTAGAGTGAAACAGCCGGATGTCGTTGCCGTCGGCTTCGGCCGCGATTTCGTCGTCCGTGCCGCCCAGCGGGC
>CAZJCX010000151.1:0-4272 GCA_964544425.1 uncultured Verrucomicrobiota bacterium | reverse complement strand
AAACGGCTTTGACCTTCATGAACGTGGCGGCCTCGGTCTTGACGTCCTCGACAAGGTCGAGGAGTTCCTGCGCTTTTGGGTCGCGCGCCGCGAGGGCTTTCTCAAAGTTCGTTTTGAAACCGAGATGGCGGACGTAGAGCATCTGTGGGTTGATGTAGTCCCACAACTCGCGCAGTTGCGGCACCGTCCGGAGTTTGCGGTCCGGGTAGGGGAGCGGCAGTGGTTGTAGGATGCGGACGCGGGAGCTGCGGGTCGTTGTTTCCGGGACTTCTTTCTCCGCGGGCGCGCTGGGGACAGCGCGCTCGACCGGCGTTTGCTCAATTGATTCACCGGCCATGAGCTTGTTCATCATCGCGAGACCGGCCATGGCGTCTTTACAATAAATGACGACGCGCTCGTAGCTGGGAGCGATCTTGTTGCGGGTGAATTTGTCGCTGAGCGCGGCGCCGCCGACGAGTATGGGGACGGTGATCCCCGCGGTCTTGAGGTCACCCGCGGTGATGACCATTTGTTGAGCGCTTTTGACGAGCAGACCGGACAGTCCGATGGCGTCGGGTTGGTGCTGCTGGTACGCCTTGATGAGGTCTTCGGGCGGGACTTTGATGCCAAGGTTGATGACCCGGTAGCCGTTGTTGGAGAGAATGATCTCGACGAGGTTTTTGCCGATGTCATGCACGTCGCCTTTCACGGTGGCGAGGATGACCTTGCCTTTCGTGGCGTCGGCCTTTTTCTCCATGAACTGTTCGAGATGGTTGACGGCAGCCTTCATCGCTTCCGCGCTTTGCAGAACCTCGGCCACGATGAGCTCGTTATTGTTGAACAGGCGGCCGACTTCTCTCATGCCGTCCATGAGCGGGCCGTTAATGATGTCGAGCGGGCCGGCCTCCTTGAGCTTGCTGTCGAGGTCCGCTACGAGTCCTTCCTTGGTGCCCTCGATAATGTAACTGGCCAGCCGCGCGTCCAGCGGGAGATCGCTGGTTTTTTGTTTTACGCGGCTCATAGCCTCCCGGAAATGGTCGTTGATCGCCGCGATATGCTGCTGGTTGATGGCGCGGCGTTGTTCGCGCGTTTGCTGCCGGTAATCCACCGGCGCAGCGAAACCGTGTGGCGGATGATTGTAGAGCAGGTCTTCGGCGAGCTTCTTTTCCGGTTCTGGAATGCTCGCATAACGTTCCAACTTTTCGGCATTGACGATGGCGAGATCGAGACCGGCTTTCGTGCAATGGTAGAGGAAGACGGAATTGACGACTTCCCGCGCGGCGGCCGGCAAGCCAAAGCTGACGTTGCTGACGCCGAGGACGGTTTTGCTGCGTGGCAACGCTTGTTTGATGAGGCGCACCGCTTCAATGGTTTCGACCGCGCTGCCGATGTAATTCTCGTCGCCGGTGGCGCATGGGAAGACGAG
This sequence comes from uncultured Verrucomicrobiota bacterium, assembly GCA_964544425.1. Lineage (GTDB taxonomy): Bacteria > Verrucomicrobiota > Verrucomicrobiia > Palsa-1439 > Palsa-1439 > OMJI01. The sequence goes on along the minus strand of CAZJCX010000151.1, from coordinate 2,867 downwards.
GGGATCAAAAATCAGATCCTCCTCCGGAATGCCGCGCTCCGTGCAGTAGCGGTGGGCGCGCTGGGCGATGGCGAGTTTGCGTTCGCGCGTGACGGCCTGCGCCTGCTGTTTGTCTTCATCAATCGAGCCGATGATCACCGCTGCGCCGTACCGTTTCACCAGCGGGAGGATGCGATGGAACTTCTCTTCGCCATCCTCGAAATTGATCGAATTGATGATGCTCTTGCCCTGGCAATACGTCAGGGCTCGCTCGACGGCCTGCGGGCTTGTCGAGTCAATCATCAACGGGACTTTGACCTTGTGGATGACTTTCTCGTAAAAGCGGTCAATGTCCGCCAACTCATCGCGGTCGGTGTTTTCCAAGTTGATGTCGATGACGTGCGCGCCCCCCTTGACTTGGGCGCGAGCGATCTCGGTGGCTTCCTCGAATTTCTCCTCTGTGATCAGACGCTTGAATGCGCGGGAGCCAACTTCATTCGTCCGTTCACCCACCAACAATGGCCGGGTATCGTCGCTCGCCTCAACCAACTCGATGCCGGTATAGAATGACCTGCGCTGGCCACGATGTCGGCGCGGTTCTCGCCCGGCCACCAACTGCGCGATGGCGCGGATGTGAGCCGGTGTCGTGCCGCAACAGCCGCCGATGATGTTGAGCCAGCCGTTTGTGACAAACCGCTCGAGCGAGGATGCCAGCGAAGTGGGTGTCTCGCCGTACAGGCCGTCTTCGTCGGGCAGACCCGCGTTCGGGTAGCACGACACGGCCGTGGTGGCCATTTCGTGCATCGTGCGGATGTGATCGGTCATGAACTCAGGGCCGGTCGCGCAGTTCAAGCCGATGGCCAGCAAGTCCACGTGCTGCAACGACGCGACAAGTGCGTCGGCTGTCTGCCCGGCCAGCATCGTGCCCATCGGCTCAATCGTACCGGACACGATCACAGGGATTTTTACTCCGACGCGCTCGATGCCGATGAGCGCCGCTTTGATATTGCGCGTGTCCTGACAGGTCTCGACAAGCAAACAATCCACGCCGCCTTCGATCAGCGCAGCGGCTTGCGCGTGGAAATTCTCGATCAGTTGCTGGAACGTCACGCCGCCGGTCACAGTGATCGCTTTGGTCGTCGGCCCCATTGATCCGGCGACGAAACCGTTACCGGCCTCGCGCGCCAGTCGGGCGGCGGTAAGATTGATCTCCCGGCATTTGTCGGCCAGGCCGTACTCGGCAAGCACGAGGGGCGTGGCGCCGAACGTGTTGGTCTCGACCATGTCCGCGCCCGCTTCGAAATAGAGCCGATATCGCGAATCACATCCGGTCGGGTCAGCACCAGATTTTCGTTGCAGCCCTCCAACGCCGGGCCGCCGAAATCGGCGGCCGTGAGATTGCGCTGTTGGATCATCGTCCCCATCGCTCCATCGAGGACGAGGATGCGTTCCGCTAGCGCGTCTGGAAGTTGTTGGGTCTTGTCCATGCCGGTCGGGACGGGACTTTATCAGCCACCGGCCAGCAACACAAGTTAGGCAGCCAACTGGAGGTCGGCTTTCTTGGATTCCGGAGGCTGGACGTTGGGGACCGTGGGGCCGGTGGCTTGCGCAAATTTAACCGGCGACCGGACGACCAGTGTACCGAAGAGAATATCGAAGAGCGGCAGGACGACATTGAGGTTCTTGCCCATGTAGCGGTGATGCAACAGGTGGTGGCCGTTCAGGCGGAAGAAGATGCCAGAGCGCTCGATGTTGCGCTTGCGCGGAACGTGCATGCACCAGTGAATGTATTCGTACGTGGCATAGTAGAGGATCATGGCCGAGAGCACCCCCCAGAAGATCGGGACACCAGCCAGCCATTGGACGCCGAGGATCAGCGGCACATGCAACAACCAGATGGCGGGACCATTCCACCACGCCATCGGGACGGTCTTCTTGTCGGACTCGCTCTGGAGATGGTACGAGTAATCGGCTTTGAACTTGCCGTGATGCGTGACGGCATGCGCGAGAAACGGATACCGGAAAAACTTCAGCGGGTTATGCATCACGTACTTGTGAAGGTTCCACTCGAAGAAACTGCAATAGATCACGCCTCCCAAAAGCCCCATCGTTTGCCAAAATATGTCGTGCATCGGCGGAGAGTACACGATGTCTCGCCAAATTCAATGGAATGTTTTACGGTGGCTGCGCCAGTGAATGAAAACAAACTCCGCACTCATCGGCCCGCTGTTGCGCGACGTATCTCGGTCGTTCTATCTCACCTTGCGGGTCCTGCCCCGGTCGCTCCGAGCACAGATTTCGGTTGCGTACCTGCTGGCGCGGGCGAGTGACACCATTGCGGACACGGACGCCGTGCCGCGCGCCAAACGCGCCTGGTTGCTGCAGCAATTTCAAAGTCTCACGCGGCCGCCGGATTTGGGGGCGCTCACCGGGCAGCAATCGGTACCCGCCGAACGGACATTGCTGGAGCGATTGCCGGAGATTTTCCAAGCGCTTGACCAATTTGCGGAACCGGATTGCCGGCGGATCCATGATTTGCTCCAGATCATCGTGACCGGCCAGATTTTTGATCTGCAACGATTTCCGGAAGGCAAGTTGACCGCTTTGACCGACGAGGCGGAACTGGATCGTTACACGTATCTGGTGGCCGGTTGCGTCGGGCAGTTTTGGACGCGGATGTGCGCGGCGCACGTGCCCGAATGGCCGACCACCGGAATGGAGGAAGCCGGCGTGCGGTTTGGCAAAGGTCTGCAGTTGGTCAACATCCTCCGCGACATTCCGAAAGACCTCCGTCTTGGCCGCTGCTACTTGCCGGTGACCGAGCCCGACCGGCTGCTCGACCCTAAGAACTTTTCCGCAGTGCGTGACACCTATCAGCACTGGCTCAC
>CAZJCX010000150.1:7239-8646 GCA_964544425.1 uncultured Verrucomicrobiota bacterium | reverse complement strand
ACCGCAAACAAAGATGAACTATTAAAATTTTTGCGAGAAGAATCGCCAAAGCAACGGATGTTTTCATGCCCGATACTGTTCCCTTCTGGCCGCGTTGATATCAAACAATTACCTAGCAGTCAAGCGATGTACTTAAAAATATTCATAGACTCAGTTTATCCTCTTTGGTGAAGAGTGAGGAAATAACTTGGAACATCGCGAATAACTCCAGAGCGAACGGGAGGAAGCCGAGGAAACCCACCAGCGGCATCTCGAAGTATTTCAAATTCTGCCCCAATGGGAACGTGTACACCCATTTCGTATGCGCCCACGCATTCCAAAACTCCCAGAGCAAACCACACAGAGCGCCGGCTGCCAACAGTTGCACCGTTCGCCCCCAACTTCCGCGTTCCCAATCCCGGTAGAGACTCTGTGTGCCTCGCCAATAATTGATTGGCTCCAACATGAAAAACCACCCGGTCCATACAAACGCCCACAAGTATCCGCGCACCTCGACCGGACAGAAGGGGGGCACGAAGGAAAAAGCCGCCCCAATGATCAGCGAAGCGGTCAACCGCGTGTTGGTCCAGAGGATGCGCGGCAGTCGCCAGGTCACGAACGCGTCGTAGGTCTGCATCCATTCACAGGTCAGGAACACGCCCGGCATGATGGTCGCGAACGCCAGCGCGTACCCGAGAAACCGCACGGCGAGATGCTCGGTCAGATTGAGGTATTGCCAGCCGGGCATCACGCGGTTGTACGCCTCGAACACGCACCACGTGGCGATGGACACCAGGCACATCGCGACGAAGATTTCCCGCCGGTCGGTGAGCAGCGAAGTCCCGCGGCGTCGGTAAATCCACGCGTCCACGACGAGGATGTAGCCCCACCAGCAGACCGGGGTGGCCCACATGGTGATGTGCCACAACGCCAAGTGCGGGAAAACACCGTTGGAGTCGCAGAAAATCGCGGTCTCCATCAACAGCAACAGCAACAACCCGAGCGTACCGTACCGGGGAAAGCGATGACCGACCGTTCTCATGCCGGGCGATTCTTATCACATTCCGCCAGCCGGCGCAGCGCCGCATCTTTGGCGGCCCACACCATGCCGAGCGTCAGCGACAACGGCAGGAGCAGCACCAGCATCACCGGGCCGGTGACCTGGCCGAGCACGTCTTGGAATTGCAGCAACGGATTCTCCCCGTGGCGCACCGCCATCACGGCCACATAACCCAACGCCGCCACGAACGGCGCCAACAGCAACGTCACCGTCACCCCGCCAAACCAGCGGGATTCCCGCGCCAAGTCCGTGCGCCCCAGACCGCGGGTCAACGCCGCGACCGTGCTGCTCAACGAAATCAAGTACGCGATGCCGCAGGCCAGAAAGCCGAGCGCATTGACTTGCAGGTAGGGTTGCAGCGGGGCCTT
>CAZJCX010000150.1:6444-7206 GCA_964544425.1 uncultured Verrucomicrobiota bacterium | reverse complement strand
CACCACGCAGAAATACGTCGTCAACACCGCCCACATCCACGTCCAGCGAGTGGTGGTCCGCCACGTGGCGTCCAGCCGCGCCTGCCGCAGTCGCCACGTTCCCGCCAACACCGCCAAGACGCCGGCGCCGAGGAACAGTTCAGCAAACGTGCGCAGCCACAACACGATGACGATTTGCGCGCCAACGACCACCGCCAGCAGGAGGCCCCAAAAAATGAAATACAACCCTTGCGCCAACCGCACCAAATCCGCGGCGGCTACCGTCACAAACGGGATTGGGCCGGTGGGCGCCGCGCGTGTCACCGCGCCGACTGCGACCGGCGTCGCCTCAGTTGTGTCCGACATGCTTGTTGGGCAGGTTGCCCTGCAGTTTCTTCCACAATTCGAGCTGCGTCAGTTGCGCCGCCAACAACTGGTGCAATCGCGCCAGCCGCTCGTTCACATCCAGCGTCTCCAACAACCGTTGCTTCTCCTGAAAATCTTCCACCAACGTGTAGCTCACCACGTCGGCAAACAGCGCGGCGTCTTCCAGCGCCACCAGCGAATCCACCACCGCTTTCGGCAACTGCGCGCCCAACCGGGCCCGCGCGCGCGCCACTTTGCGCACCATGCCGATGATGGGTTGGCGGGCGGTTTGCACCTCGGTCGTCTCGCCGCCCGGCAAAGCCTCAATCTGCGCGACGGGATACGCGCGGTCGGGACTTTCCCATTCAAAATCCACGACCCGCACGCGTGACAATCCCTGCAAAACCAAATTGGAGG
>CAZJCX010000150.1:2406-6434 GCA_964544425.1 uncultured Verrucomicrobiota bacterium | reverse complement strand
TCGCGCTGCTCGCGCTGCCCTTCACCCCCGCCTCTGCGCCCCCCGCCACCGCGCACGGCGCGCCCTTCCCTCGCGCCAAACCGACGGCGAACAGCCGGTCTCCGTTCAGCGCGTCCGCCAACATGTCCCGGTAGCGCGGCTCGAAGATGTGCAACGGCATCAGCACGCCGGGGAACAGCACCGCATTGGGCAACACCATGATTCCCACTTCCGCCGGTAGTTTCATGGGTGAAGTATAGTCGGGGATCGGGTGGGCTTCAATGTCACAGCGAGATCTGCGTCGCGCTGCGTTGGTCGGCGGTTTCGATCTCGAAATAGTCCGCGCGCTCGAACTGAAACAGACCGGCCACCAGATTCGATGGGAACACTTCAAGCCGGGTGTTGAGGTCGCGGACGTTGCCATTGTAGAGCCGCCGGGCCGCTTGGATGCGATCTTCGGTGTTGACGAGTTCCTCGTGGAGCTTGAGGTAATGCTGATCGGCCTTCAGCACCGGGTAGCGTTCCACGACGGCGTACAGTTGTCGCAGCATCCCGATCAGCGCGTTCTCATCTTTCGCCTGTGCGGCCGGGGAGCCGTGCGAGGCGGCGGCAATGTTGCGGGCGTGGATGACTTTTTCCAGCGTGTCGTGCTCGTGGTTCGTGTAGCCTTTGACGGTGGCGACGAGATTGGGGATGAGGTCGTACCGGCGTTTCAACTCCGTGTCCACGTTCGACCAGGATTCCCGGCATTGATTGCGGAGTTTGACGAGCAGGTTGTAGAGACTGATGACCCAGATGCCGGGGATCAGCACAACCGCGACAACCAGCGCGAGCAACAGGGTGGTGGAATTCATGTGGCGCCTCGCTGTTCTTTTACCACATAGTCCGGCAGCCGGTCGAGAATCCCGCGCATGACTTCCGCCGCCGCCTCGATGTCGGCGATCTCATACCGGCGCGTCCGGTGGGCAATCACGTTGAGCCGGTCGAATTGCAGGTGGAAGTCCGGCATCCCCAGCAGGAACTCCATCGTGCGCGCATGGATCACATCGTACGCCCATTTCTTGCTCGCCGCGCGGACATGAAACCGACGGCTGAATTCCGCCGACTCGAAATCAATGTCGTCGAACCCCACAAACTCCGCGACCCGGTCGAACACCGTTTCCGGTCGGATGGCCAACGGTTGCAGCGGCACGTCGCTGGTCATGATCGCGGCGGAAAAGTGGTGATGATGGGTCCGCCGCTGCCCTTTGTGATGCGTGTACGTCTCGTAATGGTAATCAAACGAGTAGAACGAGCGATTCTCCCAGACGCCGCGCACCACATTGTAGGCGTACCGGTTATCGCCTTGGCGGAGGCACGCAAACTCCGGGAACCGGCCCGGCATCGAGTAGTCGTGGCTGCTGGAGTAGCTCAGCCCTTTACCGGCCGCCCATGTCGCCAGCGCCTTGCGCCGCCGATCCGCCGCCAGCGCGCCGTAAATCGAGAGGGCGGCGATCAGCGCGACGGCGCCGAGGATGATGACGAGCGGCGGCACACGGGCTTTGTAAGCATTGCGCCCGCGCTTGGCAAGCGCGGCCACAGTCCGGCCGCGTCAACGACATGACGGGTGGGCCGAGCGTCGCCGCGAGGTCGCGCCCTTGCCCGCTCGCGGGGACGCTCGCGCCACCAGGCCGTACTTGCCACCAGCCTCCCGCGTCACGCCGAGGGTGCGATCACTTTCAGGTCGGCGCGCTGATTTTCGTAGGTGGTGTTGTACGCGAGAATCTGCGGGTCGGGTTTGACGCCCCAGCGTCGGCAGGCTTCCTCATAAACTTCCGGCCACCAGTTGCGATGCTGGGTGAGGCCTTGGTCGCGCCACGCGTTCCAATCCTGCAACACCTTCGTCCAGCACTGGTCGCCAAACTGCACGGCCTCCGCGCCGCTCTTGAACTCGCTCACGTACCAGTCGCGTCCGATCTTGGCGTGCAACACTTCATCCGCCCAATCGTAATCCTGAAACGTCGCCGCGAGCGGGTTCTTCGAGGCGCGGCTGACTTCCCACTCAAACCGCTTGCCGGTCTTGGGCATCAGCCCTTGTTCGATGAAATAGAGGACGGCGTGGCGCTCCCACGGTTTGAGTTGCTGGTTGAGATTGAGCGACCACGTGAAGTTGATCATCACCTGCCGCCAGTCCACGCCCAGCGCCGCGAAACCGACTTCGCCCATCATGGCGTGCCGCGCTTCGTCCCAGAGCTGCCGGGTCATGTCCTTGTAATAATCCCACGGTTTGCCTTTTGTCTCGGTGATGATGCTGGCCATCATCTCCGGCACGTCGAGTTCCCGGATCCGCTTGTAAAACATCATCAGGGTCTTCGGCTCCGGTGGGAAGTCCGGGTTGTAGAGGAACGCTTCGGCGTTGACGCCCATGTTGTATGGGTCCGGGAACCGCTCGTCGCGTCTCGGCACGCCATCGAACACGTACGGTTTGGCCGAGTGCTGCCGGACGATCTGAACATTGGCCGGTTCCGCCGTGCCGTCGAGACCACCGGCTGCCGCGAGACAATCATCGAGCAACCGCGCCCAGTTGGGCGGTGGGGTCGCCTTGAGACAGCGCACGGCCTCTCGCCCGAACGCCGCCATGTCGTTGATCTCCAGCAACGCAAACCGGTAGAGCCGCACCGACGGATGATCCACGAGCGGGTTCGTGTCGCGGAGGTGCCGTTCCATCCCGGCCTGCAGCGCGGGAATCGCTTTCGCGTAAATCCCAAAGACCAGTTCCTCGGTCGTGGGCGCCGCCAGAATTTCATCGAAGAAGATCGCGAGGTTCTCATCCGGCACGGCGTCGAGATGCAACGGCGGCTCGCGCATCTCGGCGATGCGTTTGCGCAGCGCCGCGACGTGTTCGGCGCACAAGTGCGCGTGCAGACTGAACGCCGTCTTCAATTCCATGATCGGCTCCGCCGTGATCCGCGCCGTGAAAATCTCGTGCAACCGCTTCAGCGCGTAATGATGCCGTTTGTGGCGGCGGACGACTTCCTCGACCGAGAGACCCGGCACCGCCGCCTGTTTCAGCGAACACAACCCGGCCAAGACGGGCAAACCGCGATACGACTGATAATTTTCCAAGCTCACATGCCACCTCGTCGTTGAAAGATTTCCTGCAACCGGCGCGAATGTAGAACGAACCCGCCCGGCAAGTCAACCGGCGCGCCGCACGACCAACTCCCGCGCGATATCGCTTTCGATGGCCAACTCGGTGGCACCGACGCGGACGACGTAGCTGGGGCGTTTTTGCTGGAGCGTGAGCTGGCTGCCGGGGACGAGGCCGAACACCGCCAGACTCCTGCGCCGGTGGGGATTGGGGCTGGTGATGCCGACCAACTCGCTCGTTTCGCCCTCGTTCAAGTCCGGCAACCCGCACACGCCGCCGGCCGGGCGCGGCGCGCGGCGGCGATGAAACCAGCGTTGCAGCCACGCGAACGGTCGCGGTTCCGGCGTGAATTCATACCGGCAATTCGGACAGCACACCAAGTTGCAGAAGCGCCCCAATGGACACCCGTGCTGACACGGCGTCTCCCGCTTTTCAAACGCAAACCCGCATAACGGGCACGCGAGGGGAGCGATCATAGACCGCACCACCTCCCGGCATGGTGGACAAGGCCACCGACAAAGAACGCGAACGGAAAGACGAACAGCGTGATCCACGTGGCGGTGCGCGCGCCGAGTTCGCGTTTGATCATGAACAACGTCGCGATGCACGGCATGAACAGCGTGATCGTCACCATCGCCACGAGCACCTGATGCGCGCTCAACACCGCCGCCGGTCCGGTCGCGGCGTCGAGCAGGAACACCGCGCCGTAATCGCGCCGCAGAAATCCGATCAAAAACGCACTCGCCATTTCGCGCGGCAGCCCCAGCCAACCCGTCACCACCGGCTCGCCCAATCGCGCGATCCGGTCGAGCAGCCCAACCCGGTCGAGCGCGAAAAGCACCGCCGTGCCGGCGACGAACAACGGAATGACTTCCTTCAAGTACCATTCCAACCGCGCGAAGGTTTTCGCGATGACGTT
>CAZJCX010000150.1:393-2378 GCA_964544425.1 uncultured Verrucomicrobiota bacterium | reverse complement strand
GGGCGGCGCATCGGCGGCAGTTCGAGGATGAAATCGCTCGACGGCCCGCCGTGCAGGCGGGCGGCCAGCCAGCCGATGCCGAGGCAAATCACGATCATCAACCCCACCCAAAACAACGCGGCCGCAAACGAAATCCGCGCCATCATCGCCAGCAGCACGCCCAATTGCGCCGAGCACGGCACCGCCAGCGCCAACAACAGCGTCGTCACGACCCGTTCCTTGCGTGTCTCCAAAATCCGGGTGGTCATCGTCGCCATCGTGTCGCAACCCAGACCGAGCACCATCGGCAGCACGGCTTTGCCGTTCAAGCCCATGGCGCGGAACAGCCGGTTCACCATCACGGCCAACCGGGGGAGATAGCCCGAATCTTCGAGCGCGCTGAACAACAGGAAAAACGTCGTCACGATCGGCAGCACAATCGCGAGCGCGTAACTGAGCGCCATCGTGATCAACCCGTATTCGCCCACGAGAAAATCGTGCGCCAACCTACGCAGCGGGGTCCACCGGCCGGGTATTGCGCCCGGTTCGACAGTGTAGGTTGGCGCCGGGATGTCTCGGGTGCTTTCCCAAATTGAAATACCGCGCGCCGGCGTCAGCGGAACTTCGACCGTCAACTGCTGCGGCTCCACCGCGTGCGTGTGCGGGAACGGCCACAGCGCGTCCACCGCGCGAATCGCCGCGGGATTCACATACCGGGCGAACACGCCGTTCTCCAAAAAGTCCACCGCCGTCCCCGCGCCGAGCAATCCCACGAACCAAAACGCGAAATACAACACCAGCGCCACGAGCACCAACCCTTTCACCGGCTGTGTCGCCCACCAGCCGAGCTTTTGCGCCAACGAAGGCCGGTGCGGACGAACGGTCATGTGGCATTGCGCGAGAATCTCATTGGCCCGCGCGAGCAAGGCCGGGATGTCATCCGGTGGCGGCAACGCCGCGTGGGAGCGCCCTTCCGGGCGCGCCCGGAAGGGCGCGCCCACAAGCGTTTGTTGCAGCAAATGAACTCCGGTGCCGGCGGTGGCAACGGTGGGAATCACCGGGATGCCGAGCAACTCGCTCAACTTCCGCACGTCGAGTTTTCCGCCGCGGTGATGGAGTTCGTCCATCATGTTCACGACGAGCACCAGCGGCCGCCGCAACGCGGCGAGTTGCTGTGTCAACAACAGCCCTCGCCGCAGATTTTTCGCGTCGGCCACCTGCACGATCACCGCGTCGGGATGGTCGCGCAACACGTCGCAAGTCACGCGCGCATCCTCGGTGCGTGGCGCCAACTCGTTCAGGCCGGGCGTGTCGAGCACGTGCCAATCGCCGCATTGTCCGCGCGCGATTTCCACCGTGGTGCCGGGATAGTTCGAGATGATCACAAACTGGCCGGTCAGTTTCGTGAACAACACGCTCTTGCCCACGTTCGGATTGCCCACGAGGATCAACGTCTGCGTGTCGGTGCGCACGGTCGTCGTCATCAGTACGTGAAGGTTTCCAAATCGTACCGGGCCACGTACGGGTTGCCGTGGCAGCCCAGCCGCAGGGCGGTGCGGATGGCTTGTTCCTGCGCGTCCAGTTCCGTCGGCGTCAACGCGGTGATGCTTTCCGCCAGCGCGACGGCGTCGTACGGGCCGCCCGGATAAATGACCAGCGGTGAGAGATAAATGTAATCGCCGCGCCCGAGCGGCAACGCGTTCAACACGCGCGCCGTTTCCGCGACGTGCGACTCCGCGAATTGATGCCCGCCGGCGCCGAGCAACACGATCACGCCCACCTGCAACCGCGCTTCCTTCAACGCGCTCACCGTGCGAATGATCGCGTCCGCCGTGGCCGGCTTCTTCAGCCAGCGCAGCAACGTGTCGTCACCGGATTCCATCCCGAGGTACACGCGGCGCAGCCCGAGCCGGTGCAACTCGCTCCAATCGGCGACCGACCGGGGCGCGCCGCTGAACACGTCGAGGAACGACCCGACGCCGTCGAATCGCCGGGGATGGCCCAGC
>CAZJCX010000150.1:0-249 GCA_964544425.1 uncultured Verrucomicrobiota bacterium | reverse complement strand
TAGCGCACCACCTCGGCCACGTGCGCGGCGAACTCGGCGGGGTCTTTCGCGCGGAAATGGGCGTCTTTGTAAAGCTGGCAGAACGCGCAGTGATTGTAGCAGCAACCTTCCGTCGCCTGCAGGACGAGCGCGTTGTATTCGTTCGGCGGCAACACGGCCACGCTCCGGTAGATCCCCGTGAACCGCGCCGCATCCGCGCGCGCGGCGGCCACGTTGAAATTCGCCGCCCGTTGCAGCAGCGGCCGGATC
>CAZJCX010000149.1:8054-8673 GCA_964544425.1 uncultured Verrucomicrobiota bacterium | reverse complement strand
CGCCGTGCGGGCGATTCCCGTCGGCGGCAACGGCGACATCACCACGCCGGCCGCGGCGAAAACGATGTTTGAGGAAACCGGCTGCGCCGCGATCAGCATCGGTCGCGGCGCGTTTTACAATCCGTGGATCTTCCGTCACATCCAACACTTCCTCGCCACCGGCGCGACGCCGCCGGAACCGACGATTGACGAACGGCTCGCCGTGATGACCCGCCACCTCGACCGGATGGTGGAGGTGTTCGGCGAGGACATCGGCTGCCGGATGTTCCGCAAAGTCGCCATCGAATACGCCCGACAGTTTGGCCCGGTGGCCGAATTCAAGCGCCGCGCCGTCCGCCTCGCCACGCGCGCCGAGTTCACGGAGATCGTCGCGGCCTACAAACAATGGCGCGCCCAATTCCTCGACGAGGCCGGTGCGTTGCGCCCCCAATACGCCCCGCGACCCTTGGAAGCCAGTTCCACCATCGCCGTCCCGAAAGGTCCGAACGAGCTGTGGTGATCCGCCGGTGGCGCGGGCGGCCTCGCGTGGACGCTCGGCCCACCGGCGTGGTCCGGCTCGCCCGCGGCGCATCAGTGCTGATTGATCACGTCAATCACGCGGCGCAGGCGGCCGAAATCA
>CAZJCX010000149.1:7422-8011 GCA_964544425.1 uncultured Verrucomicrobiota bacterium | reverse complement strand
AACCGGGAAAATCCTCGTCGCCGATTTCGGGCGCGCGGCGGAACGTTTCCCCGTTCTTGCAGATGTCCGCGAACCGCTCGTTGAGCGTGGCCAGCAAACTATCGGAGACCGGGTGTTTCACGCGCAGGATCAGCGCGTCTTTAAGGTACCGGCTGGAGTGGTAGTTGCGGTAGAAATTCACGATCTCATCGCAAGCCTCCTCGATGCTGTCGGTGACCTTGAACAGCGCGAGGTCGTCGCGGTTGATCAAGCCCCGATCGAGCAACTGATCCTCCACGAATCGCCACCACGTTTTCCAATACGTCCCGCGCGGGCGGTCAATAAACACCACCGGTTTCGGCTGGCTCTTGCCGGTCTGCATCAACGTCAACGCCTCGAATCCCTCGTCGTGCGTCCCAAATCCGCCGGGAAACAATGCCAGCGCGTCGCTCTCCTTGATGAAACACAGTTTGCGGGTGAAAAAATATTTGAAGTTGATCAGCTTCGAGTCCCCGGCAATCTCCTCGTTCGGCTCCTGCTCGAACGGCAACCGGATATTCAGCCCAAAACTGTTCTCGCGCCCCGCCCCGCGTTGCGCCGCGCCCATGAT
>CAZJCX010000149.1:0-7405 GCA_964544425.1 uncultured Verrucomicrobiota bacterium | reverse complement strand
CGGTGATGACCATGAAGCCGCGCGCCACCGCCGCTTTGCCGAACGCCACCGCCTGCCGGTACTCCTCCGCCTCCGGCACGGTCCGCGCCGACCCGAAGACCGTCACCTTCCGCTGGTGCCGGTAGGGCGTGAACACCTTGGAAGCGTACCGGAGTTCCTTCAGGGACGATGCCATCACCTTCACATCGAGCCGGTCGGCCTGGTCATCGAGCAACCGCAACGCCGCGCGGATCATGTCCGCGACAATCTCGGCGTTCTCCCCGCCGCCGTGCTGCGCGACGAGTTGCTCGATCAAGGCGTGGTCTGATTTTCCGTTGGCCATGATGCCGACAATGTTCCAGTCTCGCGCGGCTGTAAAGCGGGATGCGCGCCAATGTTTTCGCTTGTGCGCCGGCCGTGTTTTCGGCATAGTCCGCGTCCCTTGTTGAACATGAAAAGCAAATATCTACCCGATGCCTTGCAGCGAATTCCGAACATCGAGTTGCTCATCAACGTCGTTTCCCGCCGCGTGCGCCAGATCAATCAAGGCCACCGACCTTTGACGCAGCCGGACCCGCGCATGGAGCCGGTCGACATCGCCCTCAAGGAAATCGCCGAGGGCAAACTGACGTTTGAGACGACGGACGAAGCGCCCGCGCCAGCCGCCGCCACCTAGGTCGCGCGCGGTCATGTCCGCGACCATCCAGAACCACAAAGCCGGACGGGATTACCACATCCTCGAAACCATCGAGGCTGGCTTGGAGTTGAAAGGCCCTGAAGTCAAATCTCTGCGCGCCGCCCGAGCGAGCATTGATGAAGCCTTCGCCCGCATCGAGCGCAATCAGGCGTGGCTCTACAACTGTCACATCCAACACTACGAGCAAGGCAACCGCTGGAACGTTGATCCATTGCGGCCGCGGCGGCTGCTGTTGCACAAGAGCGAAATCATCAAGTTCGGCAACCTGACGAATCTGAAGGGCATGGCGCTCGTGCCGTTGAAGATCTATTTCAGCAAAGGTTTCGCCAAGGTCCTGCTCGCCGTCGGCAAAGGCAAACACGTCGTTGATAAACGCGAAGCGTTGAAGAAGAAGACGCACGACCGCGAAATTCAACGCGCCGTCCGCCACGCGGGCCGATAATCCTGTAGCGGAGGTCTCTGACCGCCGCTACGCCCGGTTGTCAAAACAACCGCACGACTTTTTCCTGCCCGTCCACGTCCAGCGTCACCCGGTCGCGTTCGATCTGTTTGATCACCGCGCCGTCCACGAATTCGTTCACCCCGCGCAGGCTGCCATTGATGATGGCCAGATAATTACCGGCCGGATCTTTCGAAATGCCGGTCAACTTCCAGCGGTCCGCGACTGGCGGTGCGGGCGGCGGCTCGGTGGCCGCGCTTGGTAAACGCGGTGCTTCCGTCGTTGTGATCGTCTCCCGAGCAACCGGTGCCGGTCCCGATCGCATTGCGATCACCACCAGCGCGACGATCGCGACAGCCGCCAGCGCGATCAACGCGACCGGCAACAAACGCGACGAACTTGGCTCGACCGGACGCGGCGCGGGCGGGGGGGGGGGCGAGCCGCGCTTATCAAGCGCGGCGACAGGCGCGACGGCTGGCACCGTGACTCCGGGCGGTGACGCCGGCGGCGGCGCGTGGCGTTGTTTTTCCGCCTCCGCTTTGCGGAGCGCTTGGTGAACGAGGCTCATGCGACGGGCACCTCGGCGGGGCGCGGTTTCAGGCCGGTATCTTGCAGGGCCATCTCAATCGTGGTCGCCTCGATCCGGTGCGATTCGGCGACGTACGCCGCCAAGAGCGCGGTGTCGCACAAGACATTGATGATGCGCGGCAGCCCGTGGGAGTACCGGGCGACCAGCGTTACCGCGTCGTCATCCCACTGCAATCGACCGGGCTCGCCGGCGACCCGGAGCCGGTGGCGGATGTACGCGCCGACTTCATCCGGCCGCAGCGGGCCGATGTGATGGTGGAGCGCGATGCGTTGGCGGAGCTGCCGCAGATCGTGGCGCTCCAGCAGATCGCGCAGTTCCGGTTGGCCGACGAGGATGATTTGGAGCAGTTTTTCTTTTTCGGTTTCGAGATTGGAGAGCAACCGGATCTGTTCGAGGACCGCGGGCTTGAGGTTCTGCGCTTCGTCCACAATCAACGCGACGTTGTGGTTGGCGGCCAGTTCGCGGAGCAGAAACGCATTGATCGAATCGTATAAATCTTTCTTGGTGGTCTTGGCCGGTTGGAGGCGCAACTCATCACAAATCGCGCGCAGGATTTGCGAGTCGGACAGCATCGGGTTGAGGATCAGCGCCGTCTTGGTGGCGGCGTCGAGCGCGTTGAGCAACGCGCGGCACAACGTGGTCTTGCCCGCGCCCACTTCGCCGGTGATGACGACGAATCCTTTGCGTTCGCGAATCCCGTACTGCAGCAAGTCGAGCGCAACTCGGTGATGCTCGCTGAAGTACAAGAACTGCGGGTCCGGCGTCATGTTGAACGGATATTCCCGCAGCCCAAAGAAGTCTTTATACATCGCGCGCCATCGTATCACGCAGCCTCGCGGCGGACAAGGCGCTGTGATAATCTCCGCCGCGTGAAACTGGCGACGCGGCAATCCGTTTGGCGGCTGGCCGTCGGGTTGGCTGTGGTTGGCGGCGCGGTTGGCGGCGCGGGCTGGTGGGCCTGCCGCTGCGGTGGCGTCACCGCAAGCGAGGAGAAACGGGTGGAGATTTCAGCGGACAACTTGCGGCGGCACGTGACGATGCTGGCAGAGACAATTGGACCGCGCAGCGTGTTCCGACCGGCGCAACTGCGCGCGGCGGCCGATTACATCGAGCAGGAATGGCAGGCGCAGGGGTTCCCGGTGAAGCGACAGGTGTACGAGGTGAACCGTGTCTCCTGCGCGAATCTGGAAGTCGTGATTCCCGGCCACACCCGCGCGCGCGAAATCGTCGTCGTCGGCGCGCACTACGACACGGTGGACGAGACGCCGGGCGCCAATGACAACGGCAGCGGCGTGGCGGCCTTGCTGGAACTGAGCCGGGGATTCCTGCCGCAGGCGCGCACCGTGCGGTTCGTGGCGTTCGTGAACGAGGAGCCGCCGTGGTTTCGGACGGAGCAGATGGGCAGCCGCGTTTATGCCAAGACCTGCCGGGAACGCGGCGATGACGTGCGCGCGATGATCGCCTTGGAGACGATGGGCTATTTTCGCGATGAGCCGGGCAGCCAGCGGTTCCCCTCCAAACTGTTTCACTTCTTCTTTCCCGACCGCGGCAATTTCATCGGGTTTGTTTCCGACCTGCGTTCCCGGCCGCTGCTGCAAACGGCCGCGGTCGCTTTTCGCGCGCGGACCAAGTTCCCGCTGCAATGCGCCGCGTTGCCGCAGCGAGTGACCGGCGTCGGCTGGAGCGACCACGCTTCATTCTGGCACGAAGGTTATCCCGGCCTCATGGTGACCGACACCGCGCCGTTTCGTTATCCGCATTATCACGAACCGACCGATACGCCGGACAAGATTGACTATCCCCGGCTCGCACAGGTGACAGACGGCGTCGCCGCTGTCGTGGCAGCGCTGGCGTGCGAATAGCGAATCCGCGCACTGGCACCGCCCCTGCTTAAACGCGGTCTATGCCGAAGATTGACGAGTATTTTCGCCAAGTCGTTTCCCGCAAAGCGTCCGACCTCCACTTGAGCAGCGAGAACGCGCCGCTCCTGCGCATCGCGGGTGAGATGACGGCCATCAGCGACCAGCCGCTGTCCACCGTCGCACTCAAAGACCTGCTCTACGAAATCATGCCCGAACGCAATCGGCAGGAATGGGAGCAGACGCACGACACGGATTTTGCCTACGAATTGGACGCGGAGTCGCGGTTTCGGGCGAACATTTTCTCTGACCGCAGGGGTATAGGGGCGGTCTTTCGTTTGATCCCCTCGAAGATTCTCGGCTTCAAACAACTCGGCCTACCGGACTGCATCAAGAAGCTTTGTTTCCTCAACAAAGGTCTCGTGCTCGTCACCGGGCCGACCGGCAGCGGCAAATCCACCACGCTGGCCGCGATGATTGACTTCATCAACGAGAGCCGCACCGACCACATCATCACCATCGAAGACCCGGTCGAGTTCGTGCATCCGAACAAAAAATGCCTCGTCAACCAGCGCGAAGTCCACACCCACACGGACAGCTTCAAGCGCGCGTTGCGGGCCGCGCTGCGCGAGGACCCGGACATCGTGCTCGTCGGCGAAATGCGCGACCTCGAAACGGTGATGATCGCGCTCGAGACCGCGGAGACCGGCCATCTTGTCTTTGGCACGCTGCACACGACCACCTCCCACGGCACGGTTGAACGGCTGATCAATCAATTCCCGGCTGATCAACAGGCGCAAGTCCGCGTCGGTCTCGCGGAGAGTCTGAAAGGCGTCATTGCCCAGACGCTTTGCAAAAAGAAGGCCGGTGGCCGCGTCGCGGCGCTCGAAATCTTGATGGGCAGTCACGCGCTCGGCGCCAACATTCGCGAAGGCAAAATCCACCAGATTCCCATGTTGATTCAAACCGGCAAAAATCAGGGAATGTGTTCGCTGAATGACTCGCTCCTGCAACTGCTGGCCGCCGACATCATTGACCCGGTGGAGGCGTATCAAAAAGCGGTCGCGAAAGAAGAATTGATCAAACGGATGGCCGCGCTGCCGAATTGCCGGTCGCCCCGTCTCCAGCCGTGGACCGAAGATGATTTGATCAAAGCCGCGGAAGACAGCGGCAACGCGCCGCCGCCCGCTCCCCGGCCACCCGCACTCGCTCCCGCCCGCGCGTAGTTGCGCGTCCCACGCGGCATCACCAATCGCTTGCCGCCCGGCGGTCGTCCCGGTATGGTGCGCCCGCATGGCCGCCCACGCACTGCGACTGCTCACCTACAACGTCCACCGCTGTCAGGGGATTGACCGCCACATCTCGCCCTACCGGATCGCGGAGGTGATTGTGCAGACCGGCGCGGACGTGGTGGCGTTGCAGGAACTCGATGTGAACCGCGTCCGGTCGGGCCGCGTGAATCAAGCGGAGTTGATCGCGGCGTTGCTGGAGATGGAATTTCATTTTCATCCCGCGTGGCGGATGGCGGAGGAACGGTTCGGCGACGCCGTGTTGTCACGGCTCCCCTTGCGGCTCGTCCACGCCGCCCCGTTACCGGGGCACCCGCGGGGCTGGCGCGAGCGTCGCGGCGCGCTGTGGGTGGAAGTGCAGGTCGGCCCGCACCGCATCCAGGTCATCAACACGCACCTCGGCCTCGTGCGGCACGAACGGCAGACGCAGCTCAATGCGTTGCTCGGACCACACTGGCTGGGCAACTCGCAGTGCCGCGCGCCGGTGATTCTCTGTGGCGATTTCAATTCCCTGCCCGGCTCGGTCGTGTACCAGCGGTGCTGCGAGCGGCTGCGGGATGTGCGGGAAGCGCTCCTGCCGCGCCGCCCCCGCCGCACCTATCCGACACGCCTGCCGGTCGCCAGCATTGACCACGTCTTCGTCAGCGCAGAATTTCACGTCCGCCATGTCGAAGTGGTGCGGACGCCGCTCGCGCGCGTGGCATCCGACCATTATCCGTTACTAGCAGACTTGAGCCTGCCGGGATGATTGTCGTACAAGTCACATGATGAGTAATGAATTCATCCACGGGTTGCAGGCGAACTTGCTCTCGCCGCCGGTATTGTTTTTTGCGCTGGGGCTGATCGCGGCGGCGGCGCGCAGCGATCTGAAGTTCCCCGAAGCGTTGTATGTGTCGCTGACGATCTATTTGCTCTGTGCGATCGGGTTCAAGGGCGGGGTGGCGATGGCGGAGGCCGGGCTGGCGAAAGTGTGGGTGCCGACCCTGGCGGCGATGGCGTTTGGGGCCGTGATTCCGTTGTGGACGTATCCCATTTTGCGCTTCGTCGGGAGATTACCGGCCGTGGATGCGGCGGCGATTGCCGGGCATTACGGGTCGGTGAGTGCGGTAACATTCATTGCGGCGACGAATTTTCTGAACGCAATCGGGCAGCCGTATGAGGAATACGCGGCGGCGTTCTTGGCGGCGATGGAGGCGCCGGCGATCATCGTCGGCATCGTCCTGGGCAAGATGGCGCTGCGCCGGCCAGGAGCAGCAACCGGCGGCGGGCTGGGCCCGGTGCTGCACGAGGCGTTGCTGGGCCGGAGCGTGGTGTTGTTGGTCGGGACGTTGCTGGTGGGATTTCTTTGCGGCAAACGCGGTCTGGAGTCGGTGAGCGGTTTCTTGGTGACGCCGTTTCAGGGAGTGCTGACGCTGTTTCTGCTGGAACTCGGCACAGTGGCCGGGCGGCGGTTGGGCGACCTGCGGAAAGTGGGGGCGTTTTTGCTGGGCTTCGGGGTGGTGATGCCGCTGTTGCATGGCGCGATCGGGGCGGCGGTCGGCGCGGCAGTCGGGTTGAGCGTCGGGGGGATGACGTTACTGGCGGTGTTGGCGGCGAGCGCGTCGTACATAGCGGCACCGGCAGCGATGCGGCTGTCGTTACCGGAGGCGAACCCGACGCTGTATCTGACCGGGGCGTTGGTGATCACGTTTCCGTTTAACGTGACGGTGGGGATTCCGATTTACTACGCCATCGCACAGTGGTGGCAGGCAGGAGGATGAGATGGCGGCGCATGAGATGACATTGGTGACGATCATTTGTGAAGCGCTCGCACGGGACGCGGTGACCCGGTTGCTGCGCGAAGTCGGCGCACAGGGGTGGACGATCTTCAAGGTGGAAGGCACCGGGGCACAAGGCGAACGGACAGCGGAGATATCCGAGTTCGGCAACATCCAAGTGGAAGTGATCGTCCCGCCCGCGGTCAGCGACCGGCTGATGGAGCGGCTGGAGCGGGACTTTTTCCCGAAGTACACCATGATCGCCTACGACGCCAATGTGCGCGTGCGGCGGCCGAGCAAGTTTTGAGCACGTCATGCAAAAGCTGATCGCCGGTGTGCATCGTTTTCAGCGGCAGGAACTGGGCCGCTACCGAGAACTCTTTCGCCGGTTATCGCGGCAAGGACAAAACCCGCACACGCTGTTCATCACGTGCGCCGATTCGCGAGTTTTGGCCGAATTGATCACCCAAAGCCAGCCAGGCGACCTGTTCGTGGTCAAAAACCTCGGCAACATCGTCCCGCCCGCCACGGTGACCGGCTCGACGACCTCGACGGCCGCGGCCATTGAATTTGCAGTCCAGACGCTGGGGGTGCGCGATGTGGTGGTCTGCGGCCATTCGCAGTGCGGCGCGATGCAGGCATTGGTGCAAGGCGCGCCGCCGCTGGAAACCCATCCCCAATTGAATGCGTGGCTGTCGGTGGCCGAACCCGTCCGGCGGTTGATCACCGAAAACTACCGGCACCTTACCGACCCGGTCGCGCGCGTGACGGCAGCGGCTGAGGAGAACGTCCTGTT
>CAZJCX010000148.1:4873-8685 GCA_964544425.1 uncultured Verrucomicrobiota bacterium | reverse complement strand
CGTTTGCGTGTGACTTCTTCGACGGACACGTGGCGCGGTTGTCGCGCCGGCAGTCGCCGTTTGGGCGGGAGTTTGATTCGCTCGCGGACATTGTGAGTTTCGGAGTGGCCCCCGCCTTCTTGGTGTACCGGATCGTGTTGTATCAATTCGAGCAGACCGGCTGGCTGGTGGCGGCGATGTATCTGGTGTGCGGCGGGATTCGGCTGGCGCGGTTCAACATTCTCACTCAGATGAACGCGGGCAAAGTCAAAGGGGAGTTTGTCGGATTCCCGATTCCGTCCGCCGCGGCGTTGGTGGTGAGCATGACGATGTTCGTGATGTGGCTGGCGGGTCATGACAAGCAACTCGGCGACTCGCGCTGGTTGCTGATGGGCTTGATGGTGTTGCTCTCGGTCATCATGGTCAGCAACATCCGCTACCCCAGTTTCAAGAATGTGGAGTGGACGCTCCAACGCGGCGTGGCGGCGCTCGCATTTGCCATCCTGATCCTGCTCGCGTTGGCGACACAATTTGAAGTCACCCTCGCCGGCCTCTTCGTCGCCTACCTGCTGTACGGTCTGGTCCGGCCCTGGATCAGCAAACGCTGGCGGCGCGAGATTGAGTCCGAGGACGACGACGATCCCGACCACGACGAACCGGCCCGCTAGTGGACTTCTGGCTTCCAGAACTGACGCGCGCGTTGCTGGCCGGATTGGTTTGCGGCGCGATTGTTTCCATCCCCGCCGGGCCGCTCGGTCTGACCATCATCAACCAGGCGCTGGCGAAAGGTTTCCGCGCTGGTTTCTTTGTCGGCTTGGGCGGCATCCTCGGCGAAACCTGCTACGCCGCGCTGCTGCTGGCCGGCCACAGTTCCATCCTCGAACACCCGACCCTCGCGTTCGCGCTGCGCCTCGTCGCGCTCGTGGCCATCACCGCGCTGGGCATCCGGTACGTGTTCTTCCGCGCCGAAAAATTGGCGACCAGCGCGATCGTGGCGTCGCGCGTGGAGGAACGCTGGCATCACCCGCGTGCGTTTCTGCTCGGGTTCGCGCTGACGATCACGAATCTGCTGCTGATCGTTCTCTGGGCGACGCTCGGCGCGTTGCTCGTCGCGCATGAATGGGTCGGACCGTCACTGCCCTCGCGGGGGGCGTGCGTGGTGGGCGTGTTTCTCGGCGGACTGGCGTGGTTCACCTTGCTCGCATACACCGTCACGCGCCTGCACCGGCAGATTTCACCGCGACTGCTGACGTTCCTCGTCCGCGGTTGCGGCGGCGCCCTGTTGCTCCTCGCCGTCCGCCTCGCGTGGCGCCTCTTCTAGGACCACGCCCGCCGTGGGAGCGCTGGCGTACGGTGAAGGGCCGCGGCTCTCGACAAAGTAACGCCGGTAATTTTGATCGGGCACAGGCCGGTAGGGGCGGCCGGTCAACTTCGTCAATGTCTCCGCCAGTAGCGGGCGCATCTCACCAGGCACCGGCTCCTGCAACCGCTCCAAGAGCCGCGCGCCGTGCTTGGCTTGTCCGAACACCAGCAAATACCGCAACGCCTCCATCCGCGCCTCCACACTATCCATCATCGGCCCGGCCGCCATCGGCGGTGGCGGCACCACCTGCTCCGTCACGAACTGCGTCATCCGGTCGGCCAACGCCGCGTCCCGCCGTTCCCGCAACTGCCGCAACGCCACCACCCGCGTTTCCATCTGCAAATAGGTAACCTGATAGATGACCTGCCGGAACGCGGGAACAATCCGGTCATCCTCAATCTGACTCAACGCCTCCGCGGCCGCCACTCCGAGCACGTCGTTCGTCCCCGTCGCAAACTCAATCAACGCCGGCACCGCCGCCACGCTCCGCAAATTTCCCAACGCCGTCATCATCACCGGCTTCACCGCGTCCGCCGCTGCCGGCAACCGCGCCAACAACGCCGCCTCCGTCTCCGGATGCCGCAACGCCGCCAACGCCGTCCCCGCCGCCACCTGCACCGGCTCGCTGGCATCCGACAACAACGGCACCAACCGCAACGCCAACTCCCGGTCGCCCCACTTCTCGACCGCCTGCGCCGCCGCCTCCCGCGCCTGCCAGCGTTCGTGCTGCATCAAATCCAACACCGACCGCAACGTCGCCGCATCCCGCACCGCCAACAACACCGCCACCAACGCCCGCCGAATCCGCGCGCTCGGCTCCACCTCCAACCGCCGCAACGCGGCCAGCGTCTCACTCACCGCCCCGCGCAACCGCTCATCCTCATCGTCCAACAGCGCGACCAAGACCGGCACCGCGTTCGTCAAACTCCGGTCACGGACCGCCCGCACGGCCGCCTCCTGCCGCAAAATCTCCGGTGACTGCAACTTCGCCATCACATCCGCATCCGACCACGTCGCCGTCTCCACCACCGGCAACGCCACCACATGATTTGTCACCGCCTTACCGGCGATGAAATCCAACGCCTCCTGCGCCTCCTCCCTCACCACGCGGTCGTTCTCCCGCGCCACCTCCCGCAACATCTCATGCGTCGCCTCATCCTTCACCGGATGCGTAATGACCGGCGTCCAAGCCACCAACACCAACGCCAAAACCACACTGTAGCGGCGGTCTATGACCGCCGCCCGCGCCCGCCATTCCTTTCGTCGGCGGTGACCGACCGCCGCTACAGACAGATCACCTCTCATCGTTGCGTCCCCAACATCCGATGCACACGGACATAGCTCCACAGACAGGCCCCCGCCGACAACCCCAGCGACCACACAAGGTGCGCCCGCCACAAATCTCCCACCTCCGCGAAATACCCGCTCGTCAACGTCTGGATCGCGCTCACGAACGGGTTCAGCGCGAACAACAGGTCGCGCGCGAACCCGGTCAGTCGGTCGCCCATCAATAACGGCAGCAACGTGCCGAGCGTGATCAGGAACATCAGCCCGTACGCCACCGCCGTCGCCACCGCCGTCCGCGGCGACACGGCCGACGCGAACAGTCCGGTCGCCATCGCCAGCGCCATCGTCGTCAGAATGATGCTCCAGCAGACGAGGATTTCCTGGATCGTGTTCGTGCCGAGATAATAAATCACGTACCAGGCCGGCGCGGAGCCGATGACGAGGAACATCACGAACACCGCCGCCACTTCCATTTTTCCGAGTAAAAATGCCAGCGGTCGCACCCGTGACAAGCGCAGCAAATCAATACTCGCCCGCTCGCGTTCCTGCGTCACCGCCCCCGCCGTCAGCGACGGCACGATCAGCACGACAAGCCCGAGTTGAAAAATCAAGGCCACCGCCCGAATCGCGTCCGGCGTTTGGCCACCGCGGCCATCAACAACATCGAAACCGCAAAACACAGATAGGCGCTGCGGAAAATCCAGATGCCGCCGCCAAACGCCTTGCTTCGCATCTCCTTCGCAAAGATCGGATTCATCCAATTCGGGATGTTGCGTTTTCGCCGCATCGGATCAATCAGGTAAAAGGGGAACCGCAGTTTCCGTTTCATCAATTCTCGCGGATCCGTAATCGCCCGGCCATGCGACCGAGGCGGCCGCCCGCGAGTCAGGTACCACCGCGCCGACGATCGCGAACACCAGGAACAACCGCCACGCCGCCGTCCCTTCGTAGGCCGGGGAGATCACCGACGCCATGGCCGCCACCGGACTGATCGCGCGCACCGTCTCAATCAAGCCGGTCGCCCACAGTTGATCTTTCAACAACAGGTACGGCACCCAGGGCCCGGCATTGACCAGCAGGATGAACAAATACGTCGCCACCAACGCCGTGTGCGAACTCGACACCACCGCGCTGACGCACAACCCCAGCAGGCCGAAGAAGACGCTGCTCGCCGTGGCCACCA
>CAZJCX010000148.1:2740-4847 GCA_964544425.1 uncultured Verrucomicrobiota bacterium | reverse complement strand
CACCGCGCCGAGGAAGAAGCACGCCGCAAAAAATGGCAGCGACAACACCACAAACATCAGCAGCGTCGTGATCGAAGACCACAGCTTGCCGATGATGATGTCCTTCGGTTTCAGTTGCGTCGCGAACAACAAGTCGTACGTGTTCTGCTCTTTCTCCGAGGTGATGGACGCCGCCGCAAACGCCGGCGCGTACAAAATCACCAACAGCAACTGCGTCACCGTGAACACCAGCAGCAGTGAACGCGACGCCTGCGCCGCCAGCGAGAAAATCCCCTCCTCCGGCCACATCCACCAAATCAACGCGCCCAGCACCGCCAAATAGAGCGCCGCCAGCGCGAGCGTCACCGGCGCGCGCAGCGCCGTGGTCAACTCCCGTTTGAGGATGGGGTTCGTCACTCGGTCCGCCGTGTTCCTGCTTTTGCCTCGGCCGTCACCTTCATATAGACGTGCTCCAAATCCAGCGGTTCCTCCCGGTACCACAACACCTGATACCCGCCTTGAACCAGCGACTTGAGCATCTTGGCAATCTCCAGCTCTTCGCCCTCGAACGACACGCGCAACAACCGGCCCACAATCTCTTTCACCTCCAGCTTGCCGGGCGGGTACGCCTCTTTGAGGGCGGCGGCGGCTTTCTCGGCCTGCTCGAGCACTTCAATTTCCACCACCCGGCGTTGCTCCACCTGCTTGAGCACCTGCTCCATCCTGTCGCACAGCAGCAACCGCGCTTGTTCCAAGATCCCGATCCGGTCGCAGATCGTCGCCAACTCCGGCAGGATGTGCGACGAGACGAGAATCGTCTTCCCCATCTCCTTCAACTTTCGCAACAACTGCCGCATCTCAATCCGCGCCCGCGGGTCGAGACCGGACGTCGGCTCATCCAACAACAACACCTGCGGATCATGCACCAACGCCCGCGCGATGCCGACCCGTTGCTGCATCCCGCGCGAGAGCGAGTCCACATAATAATCATGCATCACATCCGTCCCGGTAATCTGCAACACTTCCTCCACGCGCGATCGGCGCCGGGCCGCCGGCATCCGGTACGCCGCGCCAAAGAAATCGAGATACTCCCACACCCGCATCCCGCGATACACGCCGAAGACGTCCGGCTGATATCCCACCACCGCCTTCGCCTGTTCCGGGTGTTTCACCACATCCACCCCGGCCACCGTCGCCGCGCCGCTGGTCGGCTTCATCAACCCGCACAGGATCCGGATCGTGGTCGTCTTCCCCGCGCCGTTCGGCCCGATGTACCCAAAAATCTCCCGCGCTTCGATCTTCAGGTTCAAGCTGTCGAGCGCGAGCACGTCTTTGTATTTCTTTGTCAGGTGTTCAGTCTGGATCATCGGACGACTCCCTTCACTTCCAAGTCACACTCGCGAATTTGCCAACTGCTCAAGCCGAGCAACGCGTTCTCCGCCGCACGCGCCGACGAATCGGCGGCCTCCACGCTCACGGCAAACACAAAGCGCCGCGTCGCCGGTTCGTAATACTTCGCGGGCTGCGCCAGCCGATACGTCGGCCCCCCGGCCAACAACGACCACCGGTTGTTCACCGGGTCATCGTCACCGGCGCCCGGTGGCGCGACGCGCACCGTGGGGTGAAATGCGCTGCCGCGAAATTCCAGGTGGAATGTCGCCTCCGTCGGCTCCCAGTCCGGGCAGCCGTCCGGCAGAGCAAACTCCACCACCAACTGCACCGGCCGCGTCCCCATAAACCGCCCCTCGCCCACTTCGGTGGTCACGGCGGACTTGTTCTTGGTCCGCAACACCAGCGTGCCTTTCGGCAACCACAACCGCGGCCCGGCATACGTCACCTCGGTTTCGCTGGCCCACCACCCGACGGCCCGGCGGGGCGCCACATCACCGAGCGGCAATCGCGGCTCATCGCTCCAGCCGTACACCACCGGCTGCGGTTCCGCGCCGCGAAAGTGGGAGTAGAACCGCCGCTGCTCGAACGCGAACAGGCGCGCCCCCTCGAACACCGGCTCCGGAAAGAAAATGTTCCGCAACCGCGCCCGCAACTCATCGCCGGCGCCGCGCACCACGCGCCCGGAGGACTTCCCGTCATGCTCCGTCAGCCCCGTCCGTTCCCACACCACCCCCGC
>CAZJCX010000148.1:2454-2709 GCA_964544425.1 uncultured Verrucomicrobiota bacterium | reverse complement strand
GGTGAAACCGCAAAAACGCGTCCGCCAACGCCACGCCGGGCGTCACCGCCACGCTCAAGCCGTTCTCCGTGATTTGCACGGTGGCGCGCCCGGCCGGCTCCGCGGCAATCACGCCGGCGCCGAACATCAACCGCACATCATCCGCGCGGACCCGCAAGCCATCGGCTGCCCACCGGTCATCGTAGCGGAGCGGAAATAGTTCCGGCGGCTTCGTGCCGCTTTTCCCGGCGCGCAACGTCACGGTATCGTCCGATG
>CAZJCX010000148.1:539-2443 GCA_964544425.1 uncultured Verrucomicrobiota bacterium | reverse complement strand
TAGCTTCGCCCGGCGAGACCCGCCCCGGCGCCGCCTGCACGTTCACCGCGGCAGTGCCCGACCGGGTTGCTGCAACGTACGTCTCCGTCAGGAACGCGCTCGGTTGCGCCTTCCAGATTCTCGCCGCCACAATCGTCCCCGCCGCCACCGCCACAGCGACGACCACCGCCGCGCCCCAGCCAAATTCCGGTCGGCGTGTCCACCGGAATGCCACCGCCACGCCGAGCACCGCGACCACCACCACCACGACGTAAATCAAAACCGGTCCGCGACCCAACACCTTGATCCCCGCGAGGCTCGACAGAATCCCCTCCACGGCGCCCGACCGTTCGAGGATCTGAGCGCTGTACCGGTAAAACCGCGGGGTACGGCCGATGATGTCCTGCCAAAAGGCAAGCGCCCCCGGCCAGCGTTGCCAGTCTTCCGCGCCGGTGTCGAACGCCAGCACCACGACGCAGCCGAGCCCTTCCCGGCGCGCGACCACGAGCGGCCGGTCCCGCGTGCCGCGCCACAGGACGGCGTCCTCGCGCAACTTGAGTCGCGCCAGCCCGACACCGTTCGAAAACAGATGCTCCCCGGCAATCTCGGGCAACGTCTCGACCAATTCCGCCGCGTAAAGATCCGCCGGCAGGATTCCCCAGACCGCGTCATTCCCCCGCGTCGCGCCCGGCAGCACGAACAACGTCCCGCCCCCGCGCACCCACTCCACCAACGCCCGCTCTTGCAGCGCCGTCAAGCGCGCGTCACCGAGGTCACCCAAAATTAACGCGTCCAGCGCCGAGTAGTACAGTGGCCGGCGGGGCATGGTTTGCGGCGTGAAATTGAACCGCGCAAACAGGCGCTTTTCCTGCGCGGAGTACTGATCCTTAAAAAACAAGTAGCTCGCCATCCGACTGTCCGCCAAGCCGACGTTGAACACATCTTCCGCCAACACGTTCGCCAGCGTCTCCGTCCGCTCCAACTCCCGGCCTTGCTCATCCAGCAGACGCACCTGCAAGACGGTGGACACCGCCGGTTTGCCGGGCTCGGACTCATTGCGAACATCGGGAAAGACCGGGTACTCGACGCGCCGCGTGGACTGGGCCGGCAACCACAAGTCGCGCACATACAAGAGCCGCTGGCCGCTGAACTGGCCGGTCAACTCGGCCGAGAGTGTGACCGAACACGCGGCACCAGGATTTTCGAGATGAACCGAGAGCGGCGCCCACGTGCGATTGCGGATCTGCGCGGTCACACCCATCGCCGCGCCGCGCAGAATCGGACGGTCCGCCTCGCCCCCCGCGGAGCCAACCCAAGCGCACGCCAACACGAGCGTAATCCACCCCCGTCGCACGCCGCGCATGATACCGACCGGCTCCCGACATGCAAGCCCGCCGATGCCGACCGCCGCCGGGACGTGGGGCAACGACTTCCCTCGCTGTCGCGCTTCCGGTATTGTGCGGCGTGTCACAACTCGACCTCCTCCCGCCACCAAACCACGAATTCCGCGACCGGCTTCGCGCGCGGCTGGCCGCGTGGGCGGCGCGCGGCGTGTACTTCGGCGGCTCGTCCTGGAAGTACCCCGGCTGGATCGGGCAGATCTACGACCGCAGCCGGTACGCCGCGCGGGGACGATTTTCCCAGGCGCGGTTCGCCGCCGACTGTCTCGCCGAATATGCCGAGGTGTTCCCGACGGTCTGCGGCGATTTCGCCTTCTACAAATTCTACCCGGCAACCTTCTGGGAGAAACTCTTCGCGCAGGTGCCGGCCGGGTTTCAGTTCGGCTTCAAAGCGCCCGAAACAATCACCTCACCGGCCGATGGCAATCCCGATTTTCTGAACGCCGGTCTGCTGACGGAACAATTCCTCGACCGGCTGCAGCCCCACCGCGGCAAGGTCGGCTACATCGTGTTCGAGTTTCCACA
>CAZJCX010000148.1:0-516 GCA_964544425.1 uncultured Verrucomicrobiota bacterium | reverse complement strand
CCAACCACGACCGAACTTCCTCGGCGAACTCGACCGGTTTCTCGCCGCGTTGCCCACCGGCTTCCGCTACAGCGTGGAACTGCGCACCCGCGCATTGCTCGGCGCGGATTATTTCACCGCCCTCCGCGCCCACGGCGTCGCGCACGTATTCAATGCGTGGACGCACATGCCGCCCATCGCGGAACAACTGGCGCTGCCGGACTCACTGACCGCGGGGTTTACCATCGTCCGCGCCTTGTTGCGGCCGGGGCGAACCTATGAACAAGCGGTGCGCCTGCTCCAGCCGTACGCGGAGCTGCGCGACCCGTGGCCGGACAGTTTCCGCGCCGTGGCCGACGTGGTGCGCCGGGCCAAACGCGAAACGTTCATCGCCGTGAATAATCGCTTCGCCGGCAATTCCCCGCTCGCCATCAGCGCGATCCTCGACGAGTTGGATGGGACACTGTAGCGGCGGTCTATGATCGCCGCTACAGCAACATCATCGGTGCTTGTGCTCATGGATGTGTTGCTCGCAGT
>CAZJCX010000147.1:1633-8714 GCA_964544425.1 uncultured Verrucomicrobiota bacterium | reverse complement strand
CGATGATGGTGGCCGGTATGTTCGGGACGCTCGGATAGTAAATCTTCGCGGTGTACGGCGGTACGCTGACGGCGATTTTGGAGCCGGTGGTGACGCTGACGGTGTCGGTGGTGTTGAGCAGGTTGATGAGCGTGGTGCCGGTGGCGTAGCCGACGGTGATGTTGCCGACGTTCTGGGTGACGTTCGTGGTGTTCAGCGCGACCACCACTTCATCGGTTCCGTTGGTGCGACTGAATACGTACAGGCCCGCGCCGCCGCTCGCGTTGTACGTGCTCCACCGCTCGACGTAGCCGCCGCGACGCAACGGCGGGAGCGCGTCGCGCAGGAGATTGAGTTTGCGGAGGTGGACGAAAAGGATCGCGGTCTGGTCGAAATTGTCGCCGAGCGACGGGCCGAATTCCCAAAGTCCGTCGAACATGTCCTCACGATTGTCGGGATCGCCCGCGCCATCGAACGCCTGTTCAGTGCCGTAATAGACGTAGGGGATGTGGAGCGTGGTGTGGAGGTACGTCAGCGCGAGTTTGAGCCGGTCGAGTTGGCCGCCGAGCCGTGCGGCGTAGCGCGCGACATCGTGATTGTCCACGAAGTTGACCAACTGATGCCGGGCTTTGGCGGCGTAGTTGGTAAGTTGGGCGTCGCGAAAATGATGGGTGAGCCGACCGGTGTCGCTGTGGTTGATGAAGACATCATCGAACGTCCCACGGAGCGGGAAGTTGATGGCGGAGTTGAACCGGTTGTTTTGCGTGTACACGCCGAGGTCCGGCTCGGTGCCTTTCGTGGCTTCGGCGAATACGAGGAAGTTGGATTTGCCGAAACCGGTCGTCCCACTGGCGAGGCCGGGGAGGAACACATCCCAGAAACCCAGTTCGACATGTTTCGCCGTGTCCGCCCGGAAACCGTCGCAATCCGTCGCGGCAATCAACGCCCGGTAGATTGTGATGAAATCCTGTCGAACCTGCGGCAGCGTGGTGCGAATGCTGTCGAGACCGGGGTAATCACCCAACTCCGCCTGCGTCTGGTCGTCCCAGTTCTCCATCGTGCCGTGCATGTAAAATTTGTCGAACGTATCGAACGGCGCGACGTGGCGGACCGTGCCGACTTCCGGCTTCCAGCGCGGCGTGTACTCGGGCGCGAGCCGAAACGCCGGGAAGCCCGCATCGGTGGAATCAATCAAGTCAGCCGCGTGATTGACCACCATGTCGAAGAAAACGTACATCCCGCGCGCGTGCGCTGCATCAATCAACGCGCGCAAGTCGGCGAGACCGCCCCAATGCGGGTCAATCTGGTTGAAATCACCGGTGCCGTAGCCTTGATACGCGCCCCAGGTGTTGTGGAGCACCGGGGCGAGCAGGATGGCCTTCACGCCGAGCATCTGGAGGTAATCGAGTTTCTGTTGGACGCCGAGAAAATCGCCGCCGTGGATCTTGTCGGGGTCGGCGTCATCCACCGTGCCGCGCGGATTGGCGGTGTCATTGGCCGGGTTGCCGTTGAAGAACCGATCGGTCATGACGTGGTAGATGTTGATGTCGCGCCAGTCGGCGGCGGACGGGCGATAAACGAACCCAGGCGTGTCGTTCGTCCGCGCGGGGAGGGTGGTCCAGGCCCAGCCCGGAGTGGTTGTCGCCGCGCCCAGCCCTAAAACCAGCCCTGCGGCGACAACCATCCTGACCAGCGGAAGCGCAATGAGCGCGGGCGTGCTAGCAGACGCGGGTTCATGACCGGGCCCACTGCGTGCCTCCGAGATTATTTGACGGGGATGTGCCAATCTTTTCCGGCGTTGTTGTCCCAGTTACCGGCTTTGTCCGTGAAGCAAACATCCAGCACGGTCGCGTCGCCGGGAACGGTGATCGTCACTTCGTACCGGCCGAGCGCCCCGTTGAACGTGAGCGCGGCGGTATCGGACGTGTCTTTCCAGCCATTTTTGCCGACGTGCGCGAAGATGGTCGTCTTGTTGAAGAGCGGCTGACCTTCCCGACCGCCGTGATAGGAGAGCGTGACCTGTTGATGTTTCGTGAGTGTGTTCGGCGCGAGGAAGCCGCCAACATTGTCACCCGCATACCACAGGAACCGGAAGCCGGTGCCGTCATTGGCGAGCTTCGGGTCGGTGCCATTGACGTATTCGGCGACGTTGTTGATGGCAATTTTGCTCCAGCCCCACCACGCTTCACCGTCTGGATTATCCAGCGGGCCTTGGGTGAGATTACTGAAGTGCTGTTGCTCCCAAGGATCAGGCAAACCGTCGTTGTCCGTGTCGGTGGGATTCCCGGCGATGGTGAACGAATAGTCTTGGCCGGCCGATTGTGCGTAGCCGGCACCCTTTGTGTTTTCCGCGCCGAGCCAGAACCAGACTCTTGTGCCCGCGGGGAACGTGCCGAGGTCATAGGTGAAGTAATCAAAAATCGGTTTGTTGCTGATCCCGCCGGAGCGAAACACACCTTGCGCGACCTGCGCGTTCGACCAGTCGCCCTGCTTTGTCGTGTAAACGCAGTAAGACCGGGTCGTGACTTGGCTGAGTTGAACGAGGTTGCCATTCCCGTTTTCGACCGGGCGGGCACTGACGGTGATCGGCAGCCCGGCATCAATGGCGCCAAACCATAGCGCCGCGTCCTTGGTGCGGCCGTTCACACGCACCTTCTCGCGGTCGCCCCGGTAAGGGTCGAGTTCCCAGAAGACCGGCGCCGCGATGGTGGAGCCCGGGACGGTGAGCGAGTAGTTCTGCCCCCCGTTGCTGTCCCAGATATTGCCGCCCCACTCATCCCAGCCGTGGAAGTAAAACTTCACCGTCGCACCCGCGGGAAACCCGTTGGCAGGCGTGTATGTCCACTTCGAGTTGCCGCTGGAATTGCCGGCATAGCTCATTTGAACTTCCGTCCACGCTCCGCCATTGATCTGAAACCCGACGGCGGCGTGCAGCCCCCAATAATCCTGATTCATCAGGATCGTGAATGTCCCTGGATTCCCGCCCGCTTGCCGCTGCACGTCGCCGTAAACCCCCATCCACGATGGAAACGCGTGGGCATCGGTCGCAATCAGCGACGCGAACCCGAGGGTTGTGATCAGAAGCCAACTTGATTTAGAAATTTTCATTACAGTCTCCGTTGCTAAACCGCTTTACCATTTTCATCAAAGAAAAACGGGGAAAATGGCTTGGGCCTTTTTCACCGTTCTCTCGTTGCGCTACCTTGTACCGAGAAACAGTGGCGCTACGCAAGAACTTTTTTAGCTCACCCGCCGCCGCAGTTGGAGGAGGTCTTGGTTGATCTTGTCGAGTCGCTGCTTGATCTCCTCTTGATTCTTTAAGATTTGTTCATTCTGCTGGAGCAGTTTGTCAATCCGCGGATCGGCCTTTTCCTTCGATTCATCGGCGTGGACAAACCCGAGACCGATGACGGCGATGGTGGCGACCAGAGCGAGTAGTTTGATGTTCATGTGTTTTTCCTCTGCAACAATTCGAGCACCTGCTGTTCCCGCACAAAATGGCGGGCGATTTCCACCCCGTCAAGCAGGATGACGGGGATGTCACGCCCGTACCGGGCCAGTAGTTCTGGATTGGAAGAGATGTCCACATGCTCCATTTCAAACGCGACCTTCTCCCGGCAGCGCAACAGCACCTCCTTCACCCGCTCGCAGAGGTGACAGTACGGCTTGGAGTAGATCGTGATGCGCGGCATGGCGAATTTCTATCGGTGACGCTCGGCCCATTCTCGGACCGCCCGGAGCTTGGGCGATTGCGCCGGATCATCGTCGTAATGTTGGAGCAGTCCCCAACTGCCCCATTTCGTCCACCGTCCGACAGACGAGTAATGGCAAAAGAGGTCGCCGCCGGTCGTTGTCCACGCATCCAAGTATCGCCGGTAGATGTCGCCCATGCGCGGGTGAGCGTTGGCGGCGAGGAACAGCGCAGTCACTTTGGAATTGTTCTCACCGCCACGGCTCCCGACCAGATGCTGGCCGCCTTCATACGCGATCAACCGCAAACCGTGTTGTGCGGCGAGTCGCTTCTGTTCGCGGATTCGTTCGATGGCTTCCGGCAGGGAAGCCCGTTCCACCTGATCGAGGACTTGCTCGACGGTCCAGTTCTCAACGTCGCTGGTCGTCAGCCGACCTCGGGCGTCAACTGGCGCGACCGAAAAACCCATGTACGGCGCAATTGCCAGCGCATCGGCGTGCCGGGCGGCCCCTTCGAATTCCAGAATGTCCCGCGTTACACCCGCGAACGCTGCCTGTGTCGCCAGCACGCGCACAAGCCGGTCACGTCCGCCGAACTCAGTTTCAAAGATCCGGAAGATCTCCCTGCTGCGGCGGGCGTACCAGCGCCGCCCGGCCACGGTTGGTTCCGTGGCCAGTTGAAGCGCGGTGCCGCGCGACAGCGCGTGTTTCGACTGACCAAACTGTCGGTTCCAAACTTCATTGGAATACTCGACGAAAACTCGCAGGCTAGGATCGAGATTTCTGGCCACCAGGCGGGCGAACTCCCGGATAAAATCGTCATCCGCAGCGTGCGGCAGACAGAACCACGAGTCACAGCGGAGCCGGTTGCACAGATCAATCATCCACTCCAACGCGACGCCTTTCTGGCTGAACGTCGCGTCCGCCTTGGTCGGCCGGTCGGCCCACCGACCAAGGGGTGAATCGTTCGTTTGCTGCCAATCCATGAACCGGATGCAAGCCACACCCTGCCAGCGCCCCAAAAAATCGGGATGCCACGGGTTGCTCCGGTACGTCTCCTCAAAGCCGGGCATGATCACCCGAATGTTGCGAATGTAATCCGCCGGGTCAGTCGCGCGCAGCCGCAGATGAAACGGTCCGTGTTTCGCGTCAATGTGGACGACGATGCGGCCGGGCGAGTTCGACACCGACTGAACCGCGCGCCCCCAGAAATCAATCTTCCCGCGACCCTCGTACAACACCGTGTACTCGCCGCTCGGATAATGACCGGGTTCGACGTTGCAGAGCGGTGTTTCCGCCCAGCAATTGGATTCGAGACGCGTGACCCATCCGTGTTGATCCAGCGTCAACGGCGGCCCTTTACCCCACGGCTGCCCCGCCTGCTGACTGACCCAAACGCGTGACATGCGGAACACGTCCACGAATGGCAGTTCGGTATTCCAGTCGGCCACTCCCGCCAGATTGATCCCCAACCGTGGTCGCGCTGGCTCACTGCCTTCCACTGCCCCAGCCACGCATAGCCACCACACGCCAAAGAAAACCAAACCGCGCTTCACACCGGGCAATCTGCCGAAGCCCCGCCCACGAGTCAATCCGGCAATCGCCGCGATGTGGCTAAAGCGGTTGTCAGATTTGGCCTCGGCGGGGAAAGCTGCCGTGGGCCGTTCAATACCGGTAATGATCAGGTTTGTAGGGGCCTTCGACGGGGACGCCGAGGTAGTCGGCTTGGGCTTTGGTGAGCTTGGTGAGCTTGACGCCGATCTTTTCGAGATGGAGGCGGGCGACTTCTTCGTCGAGTTTCTTTGGAAGCCGGTAGACGCCGATTTTGTTGGTGTCTTTGTGTGCCCACAAATCCAATTGCGCGAGGCATTGGTTGGTGAAGCTGTTGGACATGACGAAGCTGGGGTGGCCGGTGGCGCAGCCGAGATTCACGAGGCGGCCTTCGGCGAGCATGTAGATGCTGTTGCCGGTGGGGAAGGTGTATTTGTCCACTTGCGGCTTGATGTTGAGTTTGGTGACGCCTTTCGTGGTGTTGAGGCGGTCCACTTGAATCTCGTTATCGAAGTGGCCGATGTTGCAGACTATCGCCTGGTCCTTCATCTTTGCCATGTGTTCGAGCGTGATGATGTCGCGATTGCCGGTCGTCGTGACATAGATGTCGGCCTCGCCGAGCGTGTCTTCGACGGTCGTAACTTGAAAACCTTCCATCGCGGCTTGCAACGCGTTGATGGGGTCTATTTCGGTGACGATGACGCGGGCGCCAAACCCTTTCAAAGAATGCGCACTGCCTTTGCCGACATCGCCGTAACCGCACACCACCGCGACTTTGCCGGCCACCATCACGTCGGTGGCGCGTTTGATGCCGTCGGCCAGTGACTCCCGGCAGCCGTAAAGATTATCGAACTTCGATTTCGTGACGGAATCGTTCACGTTGATGGCCGGGACGAGGAGCTTGCCGGCTTCGAGCATCTGGTAGAGCCGGTGGACGCCGGTGGTGGTCTCTTCGCTGACGCCTTTCCAATCCTGCACGACGGTGTGCCAGAAGCCCGGGCGTTCTTTGAGGACGCGCTTGAGCAGATGTTTGATGACCTGTTCTTCATGGCTGCCGGACTTGGTGTTGACCCAGTCGCTGCCGTTTTCGAGTTCGTATCCTTTGTGAATGAGCAGGGTCGCGTCACCGCCGTCGTCCACGATGAGTTGCGGACCTTTCAGGCCGGGGTGGGTGAGGGCGGCGAGGGTGAGATCCCAGTATTCTTCCAGCGTCTCGCCTTTCCACGCGAACACGGGGATACCGGCTTTGGCGATGGCGGCGGCGGCGTGGTCTTGAGTGGAGAAGATGTTACAACTCGCCCAGCGGACGGACGCGCCGAGTTCGACGAGCGTTTCGATGAGAATTGCCGTCTCGATGGTCATGTGCAACGACCCGGTGATCCGGACGCCCTTGAGCGGTTTGGAAGGGCCATATTTCTTGCGGATCGCCATCAAGCCGGGCATCTCGTGCTCGGAGACTTGAATCGTTTTGCGGCCCCATTCCGCGAGAGAAAGGTCGCGCACTTTGAAGTCGCCTTTGACAGCGGCACCGTTGGACTTGGTGAGTTTCGGTCGGCTCGGAGGAAGTTTGACGGTTGGCATGGTGATTAGACTCCAGAACTATAGGGCGCGTTTCAAGTCGTTGACTTTGTCCGTGCGCTCCCAAGTCAGCGCCGGGTCGTTCTTGCCGAAGTGACCGTAGTTGGTGGTTCGGCTGTAAATGGGACGCCGCAGGTTGAGTTGCTCAATGATGTCGGATGGTTGGAAACTGAAGACGCGGCTGATTGCCCGGGTGATCTTCGACTCGGAAACTGTGTGCGTCCCGAACGTGTCCACATGGACGCTGACCGGGTCGGGATGACCGATGGCGTAGGCGAATTGG
>CAZJCX010000147.1:756-1603 GCA_964544425.1 uncultured Verrucomicrobiota bacterium | reverse complement strand
TCGCCGCGACGACGTTTTTCGCCACCCACCGGCCCATGTATGCCGCGCTGCGATCCACTTTTGTCGGGTCTTTCCCGGAGAATGCCCCGCCGCCGTGACGGCCCATGCCGCCGTAGGTGTCCACGATGATCTTGCGGCCGGTCAACCCCGTGTCGCCTTGCGGGCCGCCGACGACGAAGCGGCCAGTCGGGTTGATGAGGTATTCAGTCCGGTTCGTCAGCAACCGGGCGGGCAACACTTTTTTGATCACCTTTTCGATACAAAACTTTTCGATTTCGCGATGCGACACGTCGGCGGCGTGTTGCGTGGAGATGACGACGTTCGAGATGGCGACCGGCTTGCCGTTCTCGTACACGACCGAGACCTGCGATTTCGCGTCGGGTCGGAGCCACTCGACCTTGCCGGCCTTGCGAATCTTGGTGAGCGCGCGCCCGAGCCGGTGGGCAAACATGATGGGCGCGGGCATCAACTCCGGTGTCTCGTTGCAGGCGTAACCGAACATCAATCCTTGGTCACCGGCGCCTTGCTTGGCGGTCTTTTTGCCTTTGGCTTTACGGGCGTCCACGCCTTGCGCGATGTCCGGGGACTGCTGAGTGACCAGCACGTTCACGAACACCTTGTCGGCATGGAACACATCATCGTCGTTGACGTAGCCGATGTCGCGGATGGCTTGCCGGGCGATCTTGACGTAATCGAGCTTGGCCTTCGTCGTGATCTCGCCGCCGACGACCACGATGTTGGACTTGGCGTAGGTTTCGCAGGCGACGCGGCTGAACTTATCCTGCGCGAGACAGGCGTCCAGCACCGCATCCGAAATGGTGTCGCAGACCTTGTCCGGGTGGCCCTC
>CAZJCX010000147.1:0-727 GCA_964544425.1 uncultured Verrucomicrobiota bacterium | reverse complement strand
ACCGATTTTTGCTCATGAAGTTTTCCTTTGAGAGTCGCGAACGGTACGCGAGGGGAGGGGATTTCGCAAGCGTTTTACCGCGCTAATCAAACAGCGCACCGTACCGGAGGTTGCGGGTGCTGACGGTCAGTTCAGTGGCACCCAGCGCTTCGAGGGCGAGCACGAAAACCATGCCGCCCGCCACAATGATATCCGCCCGGTCGGGCGGCAGGCGGGGAACGCGGCGGCGCTCAGCCAGCGGGATTGCGTTCAGGTGCAGGACGAGTGCGCGGAGTTCGGTTTCCGTGAGAACTTGGTGGTCGGGAGTTGCACGAAGTAGCTTGGCCAGGGTGATGATCGTGCCGCCCGTCCCGACTATCGTTTGCCTGTCGTCCCGGTACGCCGCCAGCACCGGTGCCAGCGACGTGCGGATCTGGGCGCAAAGCCCGGCGAAGTCATTCGGGAACTTCTCCGTCAGCCGGACCGCTCCCAAAGGAAGGCTGATGCGCCGGTGGGTTTGGATAAATTCCGCGCTGCCGCCGCCCACGTCCACCACGAGCAGTGCCCGACCAGCAAAATGGGGATCAGATGTGACGCCACGGAAGATCAGCGCGGCTTCCCGTTCGCCGGTGATGACTTCAACCGTGAGCCCGCACCGGTCGCGGATGGCGTTGAGAAAGTCAGCCCGGTTGGTGGCATCCCGCGCCGCGCTGGTGGTGAAGGCGCGGATGTCCGCCGCGCCGAGTTC
>CAZJCX010000146.1:6864-8727 GCA_964544425.1 uncultured Verrucomicrobiota bacterium | reverse complement strand
CCGGCTCGGATGACTTCGAGATTCATTTCGACGTCAACGCAGTTGGCGATCAAGTGACCTACACCTATACGATCCATGTGCCGCAAAAAGGGTTGAGCCACTGGATTCTCCAACTCTGCCCCACCCTCGGGGAAGATGATGTGGAAATCACCGGCGGGACCGAGTTGGAGTTCGGAACGTTCGGCCTCAGTCCCGGCAACCCGGGGATGCCAGCGTCTTACTACGGCGTGAAGTTCGACGACGGCTACGGCACGGGTGACTTGATCTTCACCATTGTCACCGACCGCCTGCCAGTCGCCGGCAACTTCTACGCGAAAGACGGCAAGAACGACGGCAACGATGTCATCGCGTACAACATCGGCCAACTGCTCGTGCCGGGGTGCGAGCAAATCCCCGAACCAACCGGGTTCATCCTCACGATGGCGGGCTTGGGCCTGTTCACGTTGATTCGCCGGAAACGCAGCTAAACTCGTCTGCGTTTGGGTCACGACGCCCACGCATTGCAGTCATCTGTAATGAAGGGCGCGAGTGCCAACTATCTCAGCCGTGCCCGGTGTCGCCTGACGCCGGGCACGGCTTTCACTTTGATCGAACTCCTCGTCACCGTGGCGGTGATTGGGTTGCTTGTCGCGTTTGTCTTGCCGGCCCTCTCCAAAGCGCGCGACTACGGTCGCCGCGCCTATTGCGTCAACAACCTCCGCCAACTCGGCCTCATCGTCGCCATGTACGCCGATGAGAACAACGGCATGCTCCCCCGTTTCGGCTACAAGGTCACCCCACAGGGGCCGCCTGGCCAACACAAGGTGGAAATCGAGTTCACCAATGGCGCCAGCGACATCCTCAAGATCAAGCGCGGGCTGCTCCTCTGCCCCTCCGACCGCACCGGCTCCGCGATCCAGTTTGGCGGCTCGCCCAGCAACAAAATTCCCATCAGCTACTTCTACAATTTCCAACTCTACTGGTTGAACTACCGCACCCCCGGGCTCAACCTCTCCGGCACCACCGTCTTCTTCGACGGCGATTCCAAAACCGGCAACCTCGGCGGTGGCTGGTGGATGCCTAAAAATCCAGGCGGCGGAGGCAAGGACATCACCAAGCTCAACGCCAACCACCTTGACCGCCGCCACTTCAAGAAAGCCAACGTTGTCTTCCTCGACGGCCACGTCGAATGGCTCGCTGACGTGCCGGATGGCGCTTGGGTGCCGGAATAAATCCGCGTTCCATCCCGCGGGTCGCGTTTGCTAGAATGACCGGGTGAACAACCGCCGCTATGCCATCCTCGGCACCGGTGCGCTCGGCGGATTTTACGGGGCGCGCCTCCAACACGCAGGCTGCGAAGTTCATTTTCTGCTCCACCGGGATTATGACCAGGTCCGGCAACACGGCCTGATCTGTGAATCGAAAGACGGCGATTTCTCGTTACCGGTGGTCAACGCCTACCGGCGCGCCGCCGACCTCCCGCCCTGCGACGTGACCCTCGTCGCCCTCAAGACCACGCAGAACCACTTGCTGCCAGATTTGCTCCCGCCGACCGGCCTCGTCCTCACACTCCAAAACGGCCTCGGCAACGAAGCCGCCATCGCCCGCGTCACCGGCCCCGACCGCGTCGTCGGCGGTCTCGCTTTTCTCTGCTCGAACAAAGTCGGCCCCGGTCACATTCGCCATCTCGACTACGGCCACATTGCGCTCGGCGAATTCGCGGCGCCCGGCATCACCGACCGGCTCCGCGCCATCGCGGCGGATTTCGAGCGCGGGGGAATCCCGGTCACATTGGAGGAAAACCTCTCCGTCGCCCGCTGGCGCAAACTCGTCTGGAACATTCCTTACAATGGCCTCTCCGTCATTCTCGACGCGCCGACCGAT
>CAZJCX010000146.1:6512-6765 GCA_964544425.1 uncultured Verrucomicrobiota bacterium | reverse complement strand
GGACGACGGCGTGGCGACGATTCACGCCTACACCGACCAGATGAAGCCCTACCGGACGAGCATGAAAATTGATTTCGATGAAGGCCGTCCGTTGGAAATCGAAGCCATCTTTGGCGAACCGCTCCGGGCCGCGTCCGCCGCCGGTTGCGACACGCCTCTCATGGCCGCCCTCTACCGGCAACTTCAGTTTCTCAACGACCGGGCCGCGCGCTAGTGGCTTGGCAACGGACGGCTCGGAGAGCCGTCCCTACCT
>CAZJCX010000146.1:0-6439 GCA_964544425.1 uncultured Verrucomicrobiota bacterium | reverse complement strand
AGACGGACCGGCGGTAGCGGGCGCGCTGCTGCTCCATGATGAACTTGTCCATCTCGCTGTCCACCGGGGAGGGATACTGACCGGTGTAACACGCCGTGCAAAATTCGTTCGCCCGCAGGCCGGTGGCGGCCACCATCCCGTCGAGGGTGAGATAACCCAGTGAATCCGCGCCGATGAAGTCGCGGATTTGTTCGAGCGAATTATTCGCCGCCATCAACTCTTTCCGCGTCGGAAAATCAATGCCGTACGCGCACGGCCACTTGTGCGGCGGACAACTGACGCGCATGTGAACTTCTTTCGCGCCCGCTTCGCGCAACGTCGTGACGCGCGACCGCGCCGTGGTGCCGCGGACAATCGAGTCGTCAATCACCACCACGCGTTTGCCGGTCACCATCTCGTCAATCAAGTTCAACTTCACGCGGACGCCGAAGTCGCGGATGAGCTGGCTCGGCTGCAGAAACGTGCGGCCGATGTAGTGATTGCGGACGAACGCGTTGCCGTACGGGATGCCGGACTCTTCCGCAAAACCCATCGCCGCCCAGTTGCCGCTGTCGGGCACGGGGATGACGAGGTCGGCGGCGACCGGGGTTTCCTTCGCGAGCTGCCGGCCGAGGTTGATGCGCACCTGCGCGACATTGCGCTGGTAGATGTCGCTGTCGGGTCGGGCAAAATAGACGTACTCAAAAATGCAGAACGCGTGCGGCTGTTGCGTGTCGGCCCACGGATTGACGGAGTGCACGCCGTGTTTGTTGATCAGCACGATTTCGCCGGGCGCGACGTCGCGGACAAACTCGGCGTGGATCAAATCCAACGCGCACGTCTCGCTGGCCAGCACATAGGCCATCCCGTCCACGCCGTCCTCGGCCACGCGCGTCTTGAGTTTGCCGAGCACGAGCGGCCGGAAGCCGAATGGATCGCGCAGGCCGATCAACTCGTCCTCGCCCATGATCAACAACGAGTACGCGCCCTGAATCCGTCGCATCACCGCTTCGAGTGATTGCATCCGCGATTGTTCGTTGGGCCGGGCGAGGAGGTGGAGGATGATCTCGCTGTCGCTGGTGGTCTGAAAGATGGAACCCTGCGCCTCCAGCTCCGCGCGCAGCCGGGAGGCGTTGGTGAGATTGCCGTTGTGCCCGATGGCGATTTGTCCGCACGCGCAATCCGCGACGAGCGGCTGGGCGTTTTTCAGGTTGGAACTGCCGGTGGTCGAATACCGCACGTGGCCCAACGCGAGATGACCGGGCAACGAGCGCAGCACGGTCTTGTCGAACACCTGCCCCACCAAGCCCATGCCCTTGTACGTCCGCAAATCCACGCCGTCGGACGCCGTGATCCCCGCGCTCTCTTGGCCGCGATGTTGCAGCGCGTAGAGACCGTAGTAGGTCAGTTCCGCCGCATTCGGGTGCCCGTAAATGCCGAACAAACCGCAATAATGTTTGGGATGATAGTGCTCCACGCTGCGCCTGAAATCGCCAACGCGAATTTGTTAAACCACCGGCTCCCAAATAGCAAGCGGCACGATTGAACCGGCCCCCAATAGCTGGTAAACAAACTTCCCGTCATGCGCGTGGCACTTTTCATCCCATGTTTTATTGACCAACTTTACCCGCGCGTCGGCGTCGCGATGGTCACCGTGTTGCGCCGGCTGAGCGTGGCCGTGGAATTCCCAGACGCGCAAACCTGCTGCGGCCAGCCCGCGTTCAATACCGGCTACTGGGACGAAGCCCGGCCACTGGCACAACGATTCGCGGAGATCTTTGCCGGCTACGACGCCGTCGTCTCCCCGTCCGGCTCTTGCACGGCAATGGTGCGGAACTTTTATCCCGAACTCGGCGTCACACCGCCGCCGACATTTGAGTTTGCCGAATTCCTCGTGAAGCAACTCGGCATCACCGATGTCGGCGCGCGCTTCCCCGGTAAAGTCACCTATCACGATTCCTGTCACGCGCTGCGGGAACTGCGACTGAAAGACGAACCCCGGCAGCTCCTGCGTCGCGTCCGCGACCTCGAACTCGTAGAGATGGATCAAGCCGAAACCTGCTGCGGCTTCGGCGGGACGTTTGCGGTGAAATTTCCGCAGATCAGTTTTGCGATGGACGAGGTGAAATGTACCTCGATCACGAAGACGAATGCGGACTACGTCGTCAGCTCCGATTCGAGTTGCCTGATGCAAATCGGCGGCTACCTCCAGCAACACCATCCCGGCGTGAAAACCATCTCGCTCGCGGAGGTTCTCGCGTCGCAATGAGCGCCGGTAGCCAATTCACCGCCGCCGCCACCGCTAAAGCCGGTGACCGGCGTCACCGCGGCGTGATCCAGAAAGCCACCGGCACGTACGACGCCAAAGTCGCTGAAGGCAAACTCCGCTTCGCGGATTGGCAAAACGCCCGCGCCATCGCCGCCGGTAAGAAGTGGGACGCGATCAACCACCTCGACCGGCCCCTCGAACAATTCGAGCGCATGGTCCGCGCCAATGGTGGCCACGTCCACTGGGCCGAGGACAGCGCCCAAGCGCGCCAGATCGTTCTCGATCTCGCCCGGCATCGCGGCGTTCGCAAGGTCGTCAAATCCAAATCCATGGTCACCGAGGAAATCCATCTCAATGATGCCCTCGAAGCCGCCGGCATCCAATCCGTGGAGACCGATCTCGGCGAATACATCTGCCAACTCCGGCGCGAACCGCCCTATCACATCGTCACCCCGGTCATGCACCTGACCAAAGCCGACATCGCCCAGACGTTCGGCGTGCCGGCCACGACGACCGCGGAAGAGATCACGATGATCGCCCGCGACCGGCTCCGGCAGGAATTTCTCGCCGCCGACATGGGCATCACCGGCGCCAACTTCCTCGTCGCCGACACCGGCATGGTTGCGATCACCGAAAATGAAGGCAACGCCCGCCTCAGCTTCTCCCTCCCGCGCCTGCACGTCGCCATCACCGGTATCGAGAAGATTGTCCCGCGCTTCGAGGATCTCGCGTTACTCTGGCCGCTGCTTTCGACGAGCGGCACCGGCCAGCCGCTCACCGTGTACAACTCCCTCGTCAGCGGCCCGCGCCCCGGCGGGGAGTTCCACGTCATCCTGCTCGATAATGGTCGCACCCGGTTGCTGGCCGACGCCGAGCAACGCGACGCGCTCCACTGCATCCGCTGCGGCGCGTGTCTCAACGCCTGTCCCGTTTACAAAAACATCGGCGGCCACAGCTACGGCACCACGTACCAAGGCCCCATCGGCTCCGTCATCACCCCCCACCTGCGCGGCGCGGCGGAATGGTCGCACCTGCCCTACGCCAGTTCACTTTGCGGCGCGTGTACCGATGTCTGCCCGGTGAAGATTGACCTCCACCATCACCTCCTCCACCACCGCCGCAACTCCATCCGCCAGAAACTCGACCACCCCCTCCAACGCCTCGCCTTCAAAGCGTGGCTCTGGACAATGCAATCCCCGGCCCGCTACCGGCTCGCCGGCAAACTCGCCGCCCTCGCCGGCCACCTCGGTTTCCAACCGCCGCGCCATTTTCCCATGCCCACCGGCCAGACATTTCGCAGTTGGTGGAACAAAGTGGGACAAGCGT
Organism: uncultured Verrucomicrobiota bacterium; assembly: GCA_964544425.1. Classification (GTDB taxonomy): domain Bacteria; phylum Verrucomicrobiota; class Verrucomicrobiia; order Palsa-1439; family Palsa-1439; genus OMJI01. Next base: position 2,865 of record CAZJCX010000146.1, on the reverse strand, counting down.
CTCGCTCGTCCATCCCCGAGGAACACACCCGCGAGACGCGTGTGCCACATCCATGAACCCCGCCCGCGAAAACATTCTGAATCGAGTCCGCGCCGCTCTGCGCGAACCGGCCGCGCGTCCCGCCCCGCCGACGGCCAGCGCCCCCTTTGCGCCAGTGACCAATCCGGCCGAACGGTTCCGCAGCGAATTCACGACTCAACGTGGCGAAATCATCACCGACCTCCCCGCCTTCCTTGCCGGCTTCCCCAAGATCGCCAGCGATGTCGCCAGTGTGCCCGGCAACGCAGCGGTTCACGAAGCCGATCTCGGCGTGACCGGCTGCGAATGTCTCGTCGCCCAAACCGGCACCATCGTCGTCAGCACGCGCGCCCTCTCTGTCCTCCCGCCGGTGCACCTCGTCATCGCCCGCCCCGACCAACTCGTCCCCGATCTCGCCGCCGCCTTCGCGTTACTCCGGCAGCGTTACAATGGTCGGTGGCCCGACGCCCTCAGCTTCATCACCGGCCCCAGCCGCACCGCCGACATCGAGAAAATTCTGGTGATGGGCGCCCACGGCCCGAAACGGTTGGCGTTGTATTTTTCCGCGGCCTGACGCATTATCCGCCCCCGAATTTATGAACGTGACCCTCGATAATCCCCAAACGAAACCGCTCGACCAACTTTGCATCAACACCATCCGCACGCTCGCAATGGATGGCGTCCAGAAAGCCAACTCCGGCCATCCCGGCGCGCCGATGGGACTCGCGCCGGTCGCGTACTGGCTTTGGGATAAATTCCTCCGCCACAATCCGGAAAATCCGCATTGGGCGAACCGCGACCGGTTCGTGTTGTCGGGCGGGCATGGCTCGATGTTGCTCTACTCATTGCTGCACCTGACCGGCTACGACCTGCCGCTGAGCGAACTGCAATCGTTCCGGCAATGGGGCAGCCGCACCCCCGGTCACCCCGAATACGGACTCACCCCCGGCGTCGAGACCACGACCGGGCCACTGGGGCAAGGCTTCACCAACTCTGTCGGCATGGCCATCGCGGAACGCTGGCTCGCGGCGCGATTCGGCGGCGAGGTTGTGGATTACCGGGTGTATGCGATGGGCGGTGACGGCGACATGATGGAAGGCGTTTGCTCCGAGGCCGCGTCGCTGGCCGGGCATCTCGGCTTGCACAAGCTCACGTGGATTTACGACAACAACAAAATCACCATCGAAGGTCATACCCATCTCGCCTTCAGCGAAGACGTCGCGCTCCGCTTCAAGGCCTACGGCTGGTACGTCCAGCACGTCACCGACGTGAACGATCTCAAGGCCGTTAATCGCGCGCTCAAGAAAGCGCAGAAACAAACCGAGAAACCGTCGCTTATCATCGTGGACAGCCACATCGGTTTCGGCGCGCCCACCAAACAAGACACCCACAGCGCCCACGGCGAACCGCTCGGTGACGATGAAATCGCCAAGACCAAAGCCCGGTACGGCTGGCCGACGGACGCGAAGTTCCTCGTGCCGGAAGAAGCCGGCAAGCATTTCCGGAAAGCCCTCCGCCGGGGCCGGAAGTTGGAAAAGGAATGGCAGGCGAAATACGACGCCTTCGCCCAAGCCAACCCGGCACTCGCCGCCGAGTGGCAACAGATCCAAACCGGCACATTGCCGGCCGGCTGGGACAAAGACATCCCGGCATTCCCGGCCGACCCGAAAGGTCTCGCCACCCGCGAGTCCAACGGTAAAGTCCTCAACGCCGTCGCCAAGAATGTGCCGTGGCTCCTCGGCGGCGCAGCCGACCTCGCCCCTTCCACCAAAACGCTCATTGCCGACGGCGGCCACTTTGCCAAAGGCAGCTACGGCGCGCGCAACTTCCATTTCGGCGTCCGCGAACACGCCATGACCGGCATCGTCAACGGTCTGGCGCTCAGCAAACTTCGCCCGTTCGGCGCTGGCTTCCTCATTTTCCAAGATTATGCGCGCGGCTCGGTGCGTCTCAGCGCGTTGATGGAACTGCCGGTGATTCACATCTACACGCACGACAGCGTTGGCGTCGGTGAGGATGGCCCCACGCACCAACCCATCGAACAAGCCCTCACTCTCCGCGCCATCCCGCACATGATCGTCATCCGCCCCGGCGACGCCAACGAAGTCGCCGAAGCGTGGCGTGTCGTGATGGACCAAAAGAAACACCCGGTGGCACTCTGCCTCACCCGACAAGCCATCCCCACGCTCGACCGCTCCAAGTACGCCCCCGCGAGCGGCGTCCGGCAAGGCGGCTACATCCTCGCTGATAGCGCTGGTCAGCCGGACATCATTCTCATCGGTACCGGCAGCGAATTGCAGTACGCCGTCGAAGCCGGTGAGGAGCTCAAAGCTGAAGGCGTGAAAGTCCGCGTCGTTAGCATGCCTTCGTGCGAACTCTTCGACCACCAACCGCAAGATTACCGGGACAAAGTCCTTCCGCCCGCCGTCCGCAAGCGCGTCGTTATCGAAGCCGGTGCCACTCTCGGCTGGTACAAGTACGTCGGCCTCGACGGCAAAGTCATCGGCCGCGACAACTTCGGCGCGAGCGCCCCGGTCAAAGACCTCTACAAACACTTCGGTTTCACCACCGACAACGTGTACGCGACGGCAAGAGCGCTGCTCGGGTAGTCGGTGATTCCTGTAGCGCCGCCGGGGCCGACCACCGCGGCAACCAGAGCGGCGGTCATGGACTGCCGCTACCGTGACCGAGGCGCGAGTTTAGCGACCGAGGGTACCGGCTTCGACGGCGAGGACGCAAAGGTCGTCGGGCAGAAGCGATTCGCCGGCGTGGGCTTGGGCGCGGGCGACGATGTGATCCACCAACTCCGCTTCGCCGGCGCGGAGCGCTTCTTTGGCGGCGGCTTGG
>CAZJCX010000145.1:6271-8742 GCA_964544425.1 uncultured Verrucomicrobiota bacterium | reverse complement strand
AAACCCATCACCCGGTTGCGTCCCGCATGGTGGCCCGGCGGTCGCATCAACGAGAAAGCCGGTCGGCCACTCAGCGCCGTCTGCGCCGCCTGCACCGCCGCGCCGGCGGCGAGCCGGGCCAGCTCATCCATCTGCGGAAAGTGCGGCGTGTCGGCATCCGCGTAGTCACCGGCGCGCACGGCGGCGAGTTGCCGGGGGTGATGCACTCGCAAGAGCTGATCGTCCGAGCAGGCCACCGGCTCGCCCCATTCGTGGGGCTGCCGCTGCAACCGCGCCACGGTGTCCCGGACGCGGGCCGGGCGTTCCGGATGTCCCGCGGCCGCGTACGCCAGGCAGCGTGCGGAATAATAGATGACCATGCCGGCACTGTAACCATCCGGCGGGTGTGAGCAAGCCGCCTTGCGGGGAATTGTTACGATTGTGAAAATGGCTTTTCGCGGCTTGTGCTGCGGGGGCGATCCGGTAGTATCGGCGCCGCGGTGAGGAGGACGGATGGCAGCCAAAAAACATTGTTGGATCGGGTTCGATCTCGGCGGAACCAAGATGCTCGCGACGGTGTACGACGCGAATTTCAAGCCGCTGGCATCGAAACGGAAAAAGACGAAAGACTTTCGCGGGGCGCGCAACGGGCTGGCCGGCATCACGAAGACGATTGAGGATGTGTTGCAGGAGGCTGGCGTCGAGCGGCGGCGCCTGCGCGGGATCGGGCTGGGGTGTCCGGGCGTGCTCGACCTCAACCGGGGGGTCTTGTTGCATTCGCCGAATCTCGGCTGGCGGAACTTGCCGTTGAAAGCCAAGCTCGAACGGACGTTCAAGTGCCGGGTGGTGATCGGCAACGACGTGGATGTGGGCACGTACGGCGAATACCGGTTCGGCGCGGCGAAAGATGCGCGGTGCGCGGTGGGCGTGTTCGTGGGCACCGGGATTGGCGGTGCGTGCATCTACGAGGGGAAAATTTTTCGCGGACGCACCGGGTCGGCCCTGGAGGTCGGCCACATGCATCTGCAACCGAAAGGCGATCTGTGCGGCTGCGGCCGGCACGGTTGCCTGGAAACCGTGGCGAGCCGGTTGGCGATCTCCGCGGAAGCCGCCGAAGCCGCGTATCGGGGCGCTGCGCCGCATTTGTACGAGGCGGCCGGCACCGATCTGACGGCGATCCGGTCGCGCACCCTGGTGGCGGCGATGGAGGAGGGCGACCGGGCCGTGGAGGACATCGTCCGCCACTCGATGAAATATCTTGGGGTGGGCGTGGCGACGCTGGTGAATCTGTTTGCGCCCGACGTAGTGGTGCTCGGTGGCGGGATGGTGGAGGCGATGCCGCGCCTGTATTTGGAGGTGGTCCGCAAAGCGGTGCGCGAACAGGCGATGCGTTCGCTGGCGAAAGGCTGCCGGATCGTGGCGGCCAAGCTGGGGGACGATGCCGGGGTGCTCGGCGCGGCGGCGTTGGCAGCGGAGGCGGATCATGGCGGACACCGGTAATGGCAGCCGCCCGGTCGCGGTGATTGATGTCGGGGCGACGGCGATTCGGATGGTGATTGCGGAGATTGACGAGGCGGGCCGCGCGCATCCACTCGAATCCCTGCAACAAGGCGTGCGCCTCGGCAAGGACACGTTTACGAAGGGCCGCATTCAACCGGCCACCATCGAAGAGTGCGTCACGATTCTGCGCGGCTACCGGCGCGTGATGCGCGAGTACGGCGTGGCCAAGCCCGATCAAATCCGCGCCGTGGCGACCAGTTCCGTGCGCGAGGCGGAGAACCGCGACGCGTTTCTCGACCGGGTGTACACGGCGACGCAGATTGACCTGGAAGCCATCGAGGAACCCGAAGTCACCCGGCTCACGTACGTGGCGGTGCAGGAGGTGTTGCGGCAGCAACCGCAGTTCACGACCGGCAACCTCCTCATCATCGAAGTTGGCGGCGGCAGCACCGAGCTGCTGTTTGTCCAGCAAGGCAACGTCACCTACTCGAACACCTACGGCCTCGGCTCGCTGCGGATGCGCGAGCAGCTCGAAACCTACCGGGCGCCTGCCGACCGCCTGCGGCAGATTCTGGATCAGGACATCTCGCGCACGGTGGACGACATCCGCCGCAACGTGCCGGTGGACGCGGCGGTGCCGTGCATTGTCGCCGTGTCCGGGGACGCGCGGTTTGCGGCGGCGCAACTCGTGCCGCACTGGGAGTCGGTGGATTGCGCGGCCGTGCCGGCCAAACATCTCGCCAAACTCGCGGACGAAATCGCCGTGGTGCCGGTGGATGAACTCGTCCGCAAATTTGGGCTGGCGTATCAGGACGCGGAGTCGGTCGGGCCGACGTTGCTGATTTACAACCGGCTCGCGCAGGTGTTCAAAGCCCGGAAGTTTCTGATCCCGAAATCCAGTCTGCGCGACGGTCTGCTCCGCGAGATGGCCGCCCGCGAGCATTGGACCAAGGAATTTTCGGAGCAGGTCGTCCGCTCCACGCTGACGCTGG
>CAZJCX010000145.1:4940-6253 GCA_964544425.1 uncultured Verrucomicrobiota bacterium | reverse complement strand
GCGCATGCGCTGCACGTGGCGGAGTTGAGTCTCGAATTGTTCCGCGAGTTGCAGCCGGAACATCAGTTGGGCAAGCGGTACGAACTGCTCTTGCAGGTGGCCGCGTTGCTGCATGAGATCGGCATGTTCATCAGCAACCGCAGCTATCACAAGCACACCCTCTACATGATCATGCACAGCGACCTCTTTGGGCTGACGAAAGAGGACATGCTGCTGATCGCGCTCATCGCCCGCTATCATCGCCGCGCCGGGCCGCGCCCGTACCACGAAGGCTACGTCAATCTTGACCGCGATGACCGGATCGCCGTGTCGAAATGCGCGGCCATCCTCCGCGTGGCGGACGCGCTCGACAGCACCGACAAACAAATCGTCCGCCACCCCGCCTTTGCTCGCGAGGCCGGCCAGTTCATCGTGACCGTGAGCGGGGTGGAAGACCTGACATTGGAACGGCTCGCGCTGAAACAGAAGGGCACGATGTTTGAGGATGTGTACGGTCTGCGGGTCGTGTTGCGCGAGGCCGCCGGGCCGGGAGCGGGCCGGGGATAGGCGCATGAGCAAAAAGATTCCGCTCATCAACCGCGAGTTGTCGTGGCTGGAATTCAATTGCCGCGTGCTCGAGGAAGCGCAGGACGCGAGCTTGCCGGTGCTGGAACGGCTGAAGTTTCTGGCGATCACCGGGTCGAATCTCGACGAGTTTTTCATGGTGCGTGTGGGCGGCTTGCAGTTGTTGCGGGCGCAGCGCAGCGCCCTGCCGGACGCGGCCGGATTCACACCGGCCCAGCAGTTGCGGGACATCGGCGCGCGCGCGCGCGCGATTATGGCGGCGCAATATGACTGTCTGGCGCGGGCGATTGAACCGGAGTTGGCGGCGGCCGGCATCAAGCGGTTGCGCGCCGAAGAACTGAATGCCCGGCAGCGGCAGCACTTGGAGACGGTGTTCACCCAGCAGATTTTTCCGGTGCTGACGCCGGTGGCGATTGAGTCGCCGCGGGATTTTCCGGTGCTGGCCGGGTTGACGATCCACGTGGCGGTGCGGTTGGCGCCGCAAGGCGACGCGGGCCGCAAATACCGGTACGCGTTGGTGCCGGTCCCGCGCGGGATGGCGCGGTTCGTGACGGTGCCGGCGGAGGGCCGGTACGAGTACGTGTTGCTGGAAGACCTGGTCACGTTGTTTCTCGACGCCTTGTTTCCCGGCGAGGCCATTGTCGAGAGTGTTCCGTTCCGGCTCACGCGCAACGCCGACATGAGCGTGCGCGAGGATCAGGCCGGTGATTTGTTGCAGCGGATGAAAGCCGTGTTGCACGCCCGCAAAC
>CAZJCX010000145.1:3380-4930 GCA_964544425.1 uncultured Verrucomicrobiota bacterium | reverse complement strand
GACTGCGGGCGGCTGGTGCTGGCGCGGGTGCCGACCCCGCCGTTGCTGACGTTCCTGAAACGGGCGTTGCGGGTGACGCCGCCGGACACGTACGAGACCGGCGGGCCGGTGGATCTGGCGGCGTTCATGGCGCTGGCCACGCTGAGTGGATTTGAGACGCTGAAGGTCGAGCCGTGGCGGCCGCAGCCGGCACCGGACATCGGCGAGAACGAGTCGGTGTTCGACGTGCTCGCGCGGCGCGATCTGCTGTTGCATCACCCCTACGAGAGTTTCGAGCCGGTGGTGCGGCTGGTGAATCAGGCGGCGGACGACCCCGACGTGCTGGCGATCAAACAGATTCTCTACCGAACCAGCCGCCACAGCCCGATCATCGCGGCGTTGGCGCGCGCCGCGCAGAAGGGCAAACAGGTCACGGCGGTGGTCGAACTGAAGGCGCGCTTCGACGAGGCGCGCAACATCGAATGGGCGCAGGCGCTGGAGCAGGCCGGCGTCCAGGTGATTTACGGGCTGCGGCGGCTCAAGGTGCACGCGAAAGTCTGTCTCATCGTCCGCCGCGAAGCGAACGGCATCCGCCGCTACTGTCACTTCGGCACCGGCAACTACAACGAGTTGACCGCGCAGTTGTACGGCGACATCAGTTTTCTGACGAGCGACGCCGATTACGGCGCGGACGCCTCGACGTTCTTCAACACCATCACCGGCTATTCGCAGCCGGTGAAGTACCGCAAGCTCGACGCCGCGCCGCTGACGTTGCGGGCGCGCCTGCTCGATTTGATCGAAGCGGAACGGTTGCGCTGCCAGCAGAAGCAGCCGGCGTTCATTCGCGCCAAGCTCAACTCGCTGGTGGATCCGGAAATCATCTTCGCCCTCTACCGGGCCGCGCAGGCGGGCGTAAAGATCGAGCTCTGCGTCCGCGGTGTCTGTTGTCTGCAACCCGGCGTGCCGAAGCTCAGCGAGAACATCCGCGTGATCAGCATCCTCGACCGGTTCCTGGAGCACGCGCGAATTTTTCAATTTCGCCACGGCGGCGAGGAGCGCGTCTTCATTTCCAGCGCCGACTGGATGCCGCGCAATCTCGATCGGCGGGTGGAACTGCTCGTGCCGGTGGAGACACCGGCGCTGCGCGACCGGCTGATCGGGATCCTCGACCTCACGTTTCAGGACAACGTCAAGGCGCGGCGGATGTTGCCCGACGGCCGGTACGAACGCGTCGCGCCGCCCGGTAAACGGCGCAGCCAGGAAATTTTTCATCGCCAGGCGCGCGAGGCCGCGCAGCAGGCGCAGCAGAACCGGCACAAGGTCTTCGAGCCGCAACGTCCCGCCGGCAGTTCTCCCGCATGAACGCGACGTCCCGGCCCTCCATCGAAACCCTCTGTGCCCGGCACGGGAACGAAAACGCGCACACCGAGCACGTCGCCGCGCTGGCGGTGCGGTTGTTTGACCTCACGCACGCCGCGCTCGGCATCCCGGCGGGACAGCGCCGGTGGTTGCTGGCGGCGGCGCGGTTGCACGACGTCGCGTACCGGCTCGACCCGTTGCCTCCCCTCACC
>CAZJCX010000145.1:1185-3305 GCA_964544425.1 uncultured Verrucomicrobiota bacterium | reverse complement strand
GATGTTGTGCCACGGCGGCTCGCTGGCCGCCGCGCAGAATGAATTGCTCGGCTTGGAGTTGACGGACGCCCAACGCGAGCGGGTGAAGCGGCTGGGCGCGCTCTTGCGGATCGCGGACGGACTCGATTACGGCCATGTGCAGGACGCGGCCATCGTGCGCGTCCGTGTGTCCGCCCGGCGCGTGCGGGTCACGGTGACCAGTCCGGTGTTTCCCCTGAACATCGCGCGCGCGGACCGAAAAGCGGATTTATGGCGGCAGGTGTTTGACCGGGCGATTGAATTTGAGTCCGTGCCGGGGACGGCGGCGTTGCTGACGCCCGCGATGCCGCCGCCGGAGGCCGCGCGGCGGTTGTTCTCGCTGCACACGAAGCGACTGTTGACGAACGTGGACGGCGCGTTGACCGGCGAGCAGCCCGAGGCGTTGCGGCAGGTGCGGGTCGCGGTGCGGCGGCTGCGGTTGTTGTTGCGCGTGTTTCGCAAACGGTTGCCCGCGGAACTGGCGACCGCGCTCGACGCGGCGCTGGCGGAATTGGGCGATGAGTTGGGGCGGGCGCGGGATTTGGATGTCTGGCGGCAGTTGTTGGAGACGGAGGCGGCGCGGGAGCCGTTCGCGAGAAGCCGGTTGTGGGGGCCGTTCCTGCAATATCAATCCCGGCGGCGCGAGTTGGAGAATGTGCCGGTGCGGCGGTGTTTGCGCGGGGCGCATTTTGGGGCGTTGCGGCACAAGCTGGCGCGGTTGACGCGGGTGGAGTTGCCGGTCACGCCCGGCAAGGCGGGAACGTTGCCGGCGTTGGCGCGGAAGCGGTGGCAGAAGGCGCTGCGGCGCGTCCGCAAACGCGCCAAGCTGCGGCATTCCACGTCGGGCGAGAAGTTGCACGAGTTGCGGACGACGTTGCGGCGGGCGCGATACGTGGGGGAGTTTTTCGGGGAGTTGCTGGAGCCGCGCGACCGGAAGCTGGCGCGGCGGTTGCGCGACGTGGAGAAGTTGTTGGGGCGGATTCATGATCTGGCGGTGGGGCTGGAGGAGTTTGCGCGGACAGGGCCGTTGCCGCCGCAGGCGTTGGTGCGGTGGTTGCGGCAGGAACAGGTGACGAGCTTGAACCGGCTGGAAACGGCGTGGGAGCGTTTGGATTTACCGGCATGAACTACAAAACGATTTGGATTTCGGACCTGCATCTGGGCACGCGCGGCGCGAACGTCGCGGGGTTGCTGGACTTCATCAAGGAACACGAGAGCGAGAAGTTGTATCTGGTGGGCGACGTGGTGGATTTTTGGGCGTTGCGCCGGGAACATTACTGGCCGCAGTCGCACAACGACGTGATCCAAAAATTGCTCCGCAAAGCGCGGAAAGGCACGGAGGTCATTTACATCCCCGGCAATCACGATGGCTTCACCAGCAACTTTCTGGGCGTCTTCGGCAACGTCTTCGTGAAGCCGAACGACGTGCATACCACGGTGGCGGGCCGGCGGTTGCTGGTGATGCACGGGCATGAGTTCGACGCGGTGGCGAAGCACGCGCGGTGGCTGGCGGTATTGGGGGACGTGGGCTACCGGCTGCTGCTGCGGATGAATCGCCCGCTCAATTTCATCCGCAACCGGTTCGGCCTCGGCTACTGGTCGCTCAGCGCCTACGTCAAAGCGCGCGTCAAAGGCGCCGTCAGTTTCATCAGCGATTTCGAGGATGCTGTCGTCCGCTACGCGGAAATGTACAAGGCCGACGGCATCATCTGCGGTCACATTCACACCCCGGTCATCAAGGACATCCGCAACGTCCAATACCTCAACTGCGGTGACTGGGTGGAAAGCAGCACGGCGTTGGTGGAACACCTCGACGGTCACATCGAACTGCTCCGTTGGCACGAAACGCCCGTCGCGACGCCGAGCGTGTGACTGGCAGCCGGGGGAGGCGGTTGTGCCCGCGCTGGCCAAGCGCGGCCACAGAGCAATGAATCACTTGCGGCGCAGACGTTGCCGGTAGTGGGATGGGGTGACGCCGAATTGCTTCTTGAACAGTGTCGTGAACAGGCCGACGTGTTGGAAACCGCTCTCGAGCGCGACATCAATGATCTTCGCGTCCGAGTCCACCAGCAGTTGCCGGGCTTTGAGGAGTTTCAGCTCGG
>CAZJCX010000145.1:0-1175 GCA_964544425.1 uncultured Verrucomicrobiota bacterium | reverse complement strand
TTTTCGGCACGAACGAATGGCCGAAATGATCGCGGAACAACCGGCTGAAGTGGCGCACGCTGCAGCCGCACAATTTCGCGAGTGACGCCGGGGATTCATTCTGTAAATCGGCTTCGGGCATCTGCAAGATCAGTTTCTCAAACCGGTCGCGCGCCGTCACGGCGTAGGTGTCGCGGGCCACGGGCATGGGCGCGGCTTGGGCCAGCAGCAAGCCGACCAGTTGAAGCATCTGGCAGCGGGTCAACAACGTGTCGCCCGCCGCATCCGCCGTGGCGAGGCCGGAGAAGAGCGCGGCGAGCGTGTCCTGCGGCTCGTACAGCCGGGCGCCGTTGAAATCGCGCTGGCAGAGCGCGTCGAGCCGTTGGCGCTCCAGAGAACTGAGAATCCCGGCCAGCAGTTCGGGCATGACGCGGAAACAGTGCAGCCGCAGTTCGCCGAGTTGGCTGGCGCGGACGTGACAGGCGGCGGCGCGCGGCGAGACGATGACGTGCCCGCTGCCGAGCGTGCGCGGTGTGGAATCCTGCCACAGATAACCGTCGCCTTCCTGCACCCGCAGGAACCACCAGCCCGGCAAGCTCGGTTTCCACTCGGTGCCCGGCGCGAGGCGTTGTTCGTGCAACACGAGATGACTGTGGCGAATCATCCCCGCCAGTGTGAATTTCGTCGGCGGCATTTTCACGGCGAGCCGGTGAAAGTTGCGTGACGAATCGGTGACGCCGCACGAGAGGGAGTTTGTAAAGTTGCGGTGACAAAAAGACCCGCGTTACCACAAACGCGCTGCCGCCCATGACCGGAGGGGGTTTCGTCGTGTCCGGTTGGTGTGGATGGATGGCAAAAAGTTGCACGCGCGACTCGGCGCAATTCGGTTTCAATGCGCGCGTGCAAGTGGGGACTGCTTGGCCATCTGAAACAGAAGCACCGACCGCGCCTTCGATCGCCGCCGCGACGCAACGACTGGCGGCGACGTTGCAGGAGATGCGCGGCGAATTGGAATACACGCGGCAGTTGACGGAACTGGCGCAGATGACCGGCGAGGTGCGCGCGTTGGCGGCCGAACTGGCGGCGACGCAGCGCGCATTTCTCGAAGCCGAGCGCGCCGCCGCCAACCACGAACTGGCCAATCTGCGCCGCGCCCCGATCGAACCGCCCGCGCGCGTGGAGTACCGGCCGTTGCC
>CAZJCX010000144.1:6381-8880 GCA_964544425.1 uncultured Verrucomicrobiota bacterium | reverse complement strand
GCGGGTGACCGGGTCAATCACCACATTTTCAATGACCGAGCCGAAGCGGATGGCATTCCAGATCAGCGGCTCGCGTTCGGGGGACATCTTGATGCATTTGGCGTAACAGCCACCCTCGAAGTTGAACACCCCGGTATCGCTCCAGCCATGCTCGTCGTCGCCAATCAAGCCGCGGTGTGGGTCGGCGGAGAGGGTTGTCTTGCCGGTGCCGCTCAACCCGAAGAAGATCGCCACATCGCCGGCGGGGCCGACGTTGGCCGAGCAATGCATCGGCAGCACCCCGGTGAGCGGGAGTTGGTAATTCAGCACGCTGAAGATGCTTTTCTTCATCTCGCCGGCGTACTCCGTCCCGCCGATCAGCACCGTCCGCGACGCGAAATCCAAAATGATGAAAGCCTCGCTGTTCAATCCGTACTTGGCCGGGTTGGCGCGGAAGTGGCAGGCGTTGAGGATCACCCACTGCGGGGCGAAATCCGCCAGTTGCGCCGGCGTGGGGCGACGAAAGAGTTGCCGGACAAACAAGGAGTGCCAGGCCTTCTCCGTGACCGCCCGGATCGGCAGGGCGTACCGGGGATCCGCCCCGGCCAACGCGTCCACCACAAACAACTCCCGGCCTTGCAGATATTGCAGCACCTCGGCCCGCAACGCGGCAAAGGTGTCCGGCGACAGCGGCGCATTGACTTTGCCCCACCAAATCCGCTCGCGGGTACCGGGTTCCTCGACGATGTACTTGTCGCGCGGCGACCGGCCCGTGCGCGCGCCCGTGGGCACATTGAGCGCGCCACTGTTGATGAGCAGACCCTTGCTGCGGTGGAGGGCGATCTCGACCAACCGCGCCACCGGCAAGTTCCAATGCACCGTCCCCGACCGCAAAATCCCGTGCGCTTCCAGAGTGTGCTGGCTCATGGGTCTCCTCTAGGCTCCGTAAAAGCTCTCCGCCGCCAAACCGGTCTCGCGGCGGACGCGCGCCGTGATGGCGTCCACCTCGGCGTCCGTCAACGCGGCGCAAAAATGCCAGGCCGGGATGCCGTCCACGATCGTCAGCGCGCGCCGCGCCAGCGTATACACTTGGACGAGGCGAATGTTGCCGATTTCCTTGAGGCGTTGGCAGTAGGCGGCCAATTCATCCGCGGTGGGGCCAACGCCGTGGATTTTGAGAAACAGGCTTTGGATGACGATCGGGCGTTCGCGGGCTGTGGTGGCGAGATTCTTCAGGATGCGCGCGAACGGAATGGCGGTGCGGTTGACGCGGCGGAAATACTCCTCTGTTCCCGCGTCGAGTTTGCCCCAGACTTCGCCGTCGTTCAGGTCCATGAGCGCGAGGCCGCGTTTCACATCCGGGCGGTCCAGCCCCCCGGCGTCGGTGATGAGGACGATCTTGCAGCCGGGCGGTTTGACGCGCGCGATCATTTCAATGGTGCGGGAAAACTCCGGCAGCGTCGTGGGCTCCGCATCGCCACTGAGCGCGATATCGTTCAAGCGCCGTTGGTCGCGCGGCACGGCGTTGAATGGCGGGAAGGGCGACAAATCGGTCGCGAGCAGTTCGCGCAGTTCCGCTTCCGCCACGGCGAGGTCAAACTCCGTGACGGCGGACGGCACGGTGCGATCCACCTGACAATACAGGCAATCGAAGTTGCACTGCTTGTCCGGGTTGACGTTGATGCCAATCGAAATCCCGTGGCTGCGTCGTGAGAGCACCGGGTACACGTACTGGAAACTCTCCCAGCGGCGCGGGTGATCGCGATGGGCAGGGAGGATTTTCACAGCGATACTCTAGCGGGTGCGGCTCCCGAATGCCACTGCGCTGTTCGCCAGCCGGTGGCGTGAGCGTCCCCGCGAGCGGAATCGGGATGGCCCCGCGAGGACACTCGGCCCACCGGGGTGTTGAGGGAGGGCATCCGTGTGGTGTTTTGCATTGCGTCGGGGCGCCATTTCTGCGACCCGGTAGCGCATGGCAACTCCCATTTCGGTCGTGACCGGCGGCGCGGGATTCCTCGGCTCCCATCTCTGTGACCGGCTCTTGGCCGAGGGGCACCGGGTTGTGGCGCTCGATAATCTCATCACGGGCAATACGGACAACATCGCGCACCTGGCCGGTGAAACGCGGTTCACATTCATCCAGCACAACGTCACCGAGTACATCTACTTGCCCGGCGCGGTGGATTATGTGTTCCACTTCGCGTCGCCCGCCAGCCCGATTGATTATCTGGAATTGCCGATTCAGACCTTGAAGGTCGGGTCGCTCGGCACTCACAACGCCCTCGGGCTCGCGCTTGCGAAAAAATCCAAATTTCTGCTCGCCTCCACCTCGGAGTGTTACGGCGATCCCCTCCAACATCCGCAAACCGAAAGCTACTGGGGCAACGTCAATCCCATCGGTCCGCGCGGCGTCTATGACGAGGCCAAACGCTTCGCCGAGGCGATGACGATGGCGTACCACCGGTACCACGGCGTGGACACGAAGATCGTCCGCATCTTCAACACCTACGGCCCGCGGAT
>CAZJCX010000144.1:4559-6321 GCA_964544425.1 uncultured Verrucomicrobiota bacterium | reverse complement strand
GAGGCGCTGACCGTGTTTGGCGACGGTAGTCAGACGCGCAGTTTTTGTTACTGCAGCGATCTGATTGACGGGATCTACCGGCTCAGCCGGTCGGATTTTCACGAGCCGGTCAACATCGGCAACCCCGGCGAGTTCACCATCCTCGAGTTCGCCAAACTGGTGCAAAAATCCTCGGCAGCGACTCGCCGATCGTCCACAAACCGTTGCCGCAAGATGATCCCAAGCAGCGGCGGCCCGATATCACGCGCGCCCGGCAACTGCTCGGTTGGGAACCCCACGTGGATTTGGAAACCGGTTTGCGCCGCACCATCGAATACTTCCGCGGCAAAGTCTGAATCATTGTCTGGGGAGAGATCCCGGGTTTCAGCGCAACCGCCGGTTGACCCAACCGCCAATAAACACCGCGCACAACACAAACAACAATGCCATGACCCACCGGATCGGACCGCGGGGCGGTGTGGACTTCAGCCAGGCCGGCCAGATGGCCCACAGCAACGCCGTCGCGCCCAGAAAAACCACCACCAACCACCCCAAAAAATCAAACGTCCGCTTCTCCTCGGTCAATTCCCCGCGCAGCCGGTGAATGGTCTCCTTGTCCACCCGCAATTTCTGCGCGGCTTGCTCAGCCAGCAATGACTCGTCAGTCGCCGCGGCGAGAAATTCGGCGAGCAGTTGCTTGGCCCGGTCGGCTTCGTGTTCGAGGACAAACAGGCCGCCGACATTCTGGTTGCCGGTCAGCTGCTCGACGGAATCAAACGGCGGCAGCGCCGGTGGATTGCGCTGGATGGCGGCGATGCCGTTGTCCCGCAACACACCGGTCAGGATCGTCCCTTCCCACTCATCCCGGCAGCGATGGACTTCCACCAACTTTTCGGCGTCAAACGGTTGGGGCGCGCTCATCTGTCGCTCTCCATTTCTTCACGGACCCGCTGAATCAGGTCCTCCAAATAAAACGGTTTCTGCATGTACCCGCACAAACCTTGCGTGAACATCCGTTTCGCGACCTGATCCTCGCAGGCGGTCAGCAGCACCACCCGCACCTCCGGATCAATCCGTTGGAGATGTTCAAAGACCAGGTCGCCGGTCATCTCCGGCATGACGTAATCCAGCAACACCAGCCCGATCTCCCGCGCGTGCGCCTCGAAATACGCCAGGCCGTCGTTCGCGTTGTGGACGGTCTGCACGACAAAACCCTCCCCCTCCAGCGCCAACTTGATCACATCGAGAATGTCCTGCTCGTCGTCAATCGCCAGAATTGTTTTCGGGGAAGCGCTCATGGATTGTCAGCGCGTGACACCGGCACTAATATCACGCCCCAGCGGATTGTGAAATGCAAAACTCCCTCCGAGACAAGGTCGTCATCGTCACCGGCGCCTCCAGCGGCATCGGACTCGAAACCGTCCGACTCTTCACCGAACGCGGCGCCCGCGTCATTGCCGCCGCCCGCCGCGCCGATCCGCCGTGCGACGTGACGCGCGACGCCGACGTGGAGCAACTCGTCGCCCGCACAGTGGCGGCACATGGGCGGATTGACATCCTCGTCAACAACGCCGGCATCGGCATGCGCGCCCCCGTCGCCGAATCCCGCCCGGACGATGTCCGGTATCTGATGGAAGTAAATTTCTTCGGAGCGCTCCGCTGCATCCAAGCCGTCCTCCCGGTCATGCAACGCCAACGCGCCGGTCAAATCGTCAACGTCGGCAGTATCCTCAGCCTCATCGCGACCCCGCGCAACTCGATCTACAGCGCGAGCAAGTTCGCG
>CAZJCX010000144.1:0-4484 GCA_964544425.1 uncultured Verrucomicrobiota bacterium | reverse complement strand
GATACGCCGTTCTTCGACAACATGACGCGCTACGGCGGCCCGCCGCGCACCACATCCCTCAAAGGCCAACACCCGCGCCACGTCGCCGCCGCCATCGCGCGCGCCTGTGAACGCCGGCAACGCGATGTCGTCCTCACCATCCCCGCCCAACTCGGCGCCATCGTCAAACGCCTCAGCCCCCGCTTCCTCGATTGGTGCCTCGCCCGCACCAGCCATAACCGGTAATCCCCCCCGGTAGCGGCGGTCATAGCCCGCCGCTACAGCCCGAGCGTCACTGCTGGGAGATCCCGCACCCTTCGCAGACAAGCCCGATGTAATGCGGCCGGTCGGACACGCGGTGATGGCGGAATGCCGTTTTGATTTCGCCGTCCTTCAGCAAGAACACGCCCGGCATCTGCCACGGGTCCTGCCGTGGAATGTTCAGTCCATGGCCGCGCAGGATACCGGCTCGAATCCCGCGCAGCCATACGCGCCACCCAAACAACTGGCCCACCGTGCCGCGCTTCAGCTCAAACGCCCGGTACAACTTTTTCTCCGGATCCGCGATGGCCGTCGCATCCTGCAACCCGGACCGGGAAATGAACGGCGCCCACGCCGCCTCGTCGGCCATGTGCACCAGTACGATGTCCGCGCCGAGTTTCGCGATGTCGCGGCGGCGCGCGCCCAAATCAGCCAAGGCCTCCCGGCAAAATGTGCAGCCGAGATGCCGTAGAAACACCAGCAGTATCGGCCGGCGTTTCGACCGCTCCAACAATTCCGCATACCGGGGATCAGTCATCGAAGTCCCATTCCAACTGCGGTTCGTACCGCCCGCGCCACACTCTGGCCTGCCACCCGTTTCGCTGCAACCAGCGGACGAATTCCCGGCCATCCCCGTGTGTCGCCAACACCCGCGTCGCCCCGGTCGCCTTCACCGCGGCCACCAATCCGTTCCAATCCGCGTGATCGCTCAACACAAACCCTCGTTCCACTCCAAACCGCTTCGTCGCGTGCGGCAACGCCATCCACCCCGACGCAAACGCCGTCGCACCGGCTGCCTTCCCGCCGATCATCAGACACCCCGGTGTCAGCCGTCGCTGCACCGCCGGCAATGCCACGCCCGCCCGCCGGTACGCCTCCACGAAATTCAACACCGGCTCGCTCACGACCACCGGCCCGATCGCATGATCCACCCCGGCGATCAGGCGTTGCGCTTTTCCCAACGCATACGCCCCGATCACACTCGTCACGCCGCGCGCCCGGTTCTCCCGCCACCAATCGTTGATCTCAGCGAACACTTCCGTCTGCGGGCGCCATTCGAAAATCGGCCGACCGAACGTGCATTCGGTGAGGAACGTGTCGCAACGCACCGGCTCGAACGGCTCACACGTCGCATCGCGATCCAGCTTGTAATCGCCGCTCACGACCCAGACCTCGCCCCGGTGCTCCACCCGGACTTGCGCCGAGCCAAGTATGTGACCGGCCGGATGCAGCGAGACGCGGACGCCGTTCAATACCACCGGCTCGCCGAAGCGCAACGGTTGGATCACCGCAGTCCGCGCCACTCGTTCACGCAGCAGGATCGCCCCGGTCGCGCTCGTCAGATATGCCCCCGACCCGCGGCGCGCGTGATCGGAATGTGCGTGCGTGATCACGGCGCGCGCCACACCCCGGCAGGGGTCAATGTGAAAATCACCGGCCGCGCAGTACAGCCCGGCCGGCGTCATTTCGAGCAGGCGCGTCAGCGCGGCGGCGCGGGCGGCGACTTCGCGGCGATGTCCGCGACGACTTGGTTCCACTCTTTGAGAACTTGTTTGTGGCTCGCTTCGAGCCGGCCGAGGGTGATGAGTTCCCGGTTCACGTCGTTGATCCGGGAGGCGATGCGATTGGTGATTTCCGTCCATTGCGTTTGCTGCTCGCGCATCTGACTGGCCAGACTGTTCAAGCGCTGTTGCAGGTCGCCGCCCTCGGCGGGCTTGGCGGCCTCGGCTGGTCGCGCCGGCGGCTCCGCCGCGCCGCTGGGCAGGGGTGGCATGGCGGACTGCGCCTTGGGGGGAACGATGACGTTGATGTGGCACTTCGGGCATTCGATCATCATGCCTTCGGCCGTTTCATCCACCACCAAACTTTTGTTGCAGGCGGGGCACTCGAAGAAAATATCGCGCGGGTTGATGGGCGGTTCCTCCTCTCCAGTTCGAGATTGGTCTTTCGCAGCCATGACGAACGACGCCGCACTATGCCGCGCCCCCCGGCGCTTTGCAAGCCGCAAGCCAGTAACCAAACCCGGTGGGCCGAGCGTCCCCGTCACAAGCGGTTCGTTGACTTGTGCGGGGTGCGCCGTTATATCCGACGCCATGCCGGAGATTGCCTACGTCAATGGAGAGTTTGTCCCGCTCGACCGCGCGTTCGTCCACGTTGAGGACCGTGGTTTTCAATTTGCCGACAGCGTGTACGAGGTGTTGCGAACGTACGATGGGAAATTGTTTGCGGTGACCGAGCATTTGGATCGGCTCGACCGAAGTTTGGCGGCGATTGGAATGACGCCGCCATTGGCGCGCGCCTCGTTGGTCGCGACGCTGGAAGAATTGGTCCGGCGCGGCGGGTTCCCGGAGTCGGTGGCGTACTTGCAGATCACGCGCGGCCGCGCGCCCCGGCATCGCGGCGTGCCGGCAAGTGTGACGCCAACGGTGGTGATGACGGTGCGCGCGTTGCCGCCCGCGCCCCGGCAGTTGACGGGGCCGGGAATCTCGGTGATCACCGTGCCGGACGAACGATGGGCGCGGTGTGACATCAAGAGCGTGGCGCTACTGGCGAATGTGTTGGCGTTCGAACGAGCCCGGCAGTCAGACGCCGACGATGCGTTGTTCGTGGCAGCAGACGGAACGATTGAGGAATCCACGGCAGCAAATTTGTTTTTAGTGCGGGCGGGGACGCTGGGCACGCCGCCGACGGGGACGACGCTGTTGGCGGGCGTGACGCGGGCGAAGGTGTTGGCGGCGGCACAAGCGGCCGGGATCGAGTGCCGCGAGGTGCGAATTACAGCGACGGAGTTGCAGGCGGCGGATGAGGTGTTTCTCTCGAGCACAACCGCGCAGATTACGCCGGTCGGCGCGGTGGATGGGCGGCGGATTGGCGACGGTCAGTGCGGGCCGGTCACGGCGCGGATTTACGCGGCGTTTCTACAGTCGGTCACGGCGCGGCCACTTGGATGACTTCCGCCGCGCGCTTCGGCCGGAGGATGAGCTGGGCCGGGACGATGCGGGTGACGACAATTTCTTCCTGCGGTTTGACCACCGGTACGATGGCGACAAAATCCTGCAGCTTCTTCGCGGCGGCGACGGTGTCCACCTTTTGGGGGACGGTGACGTTGGCTTCGCGTTCGGTGAGCCGCCGGGAATGGGTGTAGGCGGTGAGCATGTGGCCGAGTTGCGCGTCGAGCTTCTCAAAGCGCAGTTCCCGTTCTTGGGCTGACAGATCGCGCACGTCAGATTGTTTGACCGGGTCACTGAGCCGGGCGGCGGCGGCGAGGCGGTTTTCGTAATCCGCTTCAATGAGACTGGTTTGCAATTGTCGGAAACACTCGATGAGCAGCGCAAAAGCGTCATCGCCGTTTCGCAGTTCTGCAACCGGATCGGCCGGCACGGTGAACGGCCCGCCATCGGTTTCCACCGTGATTTCCGCGAAAAGCGGCTGGGAAACGGTCAACAGCGCCAGGATTGTCGCGACCCTCAGGCCCTTGTTTTTCATAGCAAGGGTAGGAATAGCGACGCGGATGCCAAGCAAACAAAAAGGGCGCGACCGAAGTCGCGCCCTGCGAGTCAAACGTCAAGAATAGACTATGACCGGAACTTGATCGAGCAGCCGACGGCTTTCGTCGTCTTGGTGGTGATTTCTTTGCCGGCGACCAGCGCTTCGAGGGCGTCCTTGAGGTAGTGCTCCTTCGCCGCCGCCGCGTCTTTGTGGTTGTCGTCAATCGTGCCGTGATAGACGAGCTTGCCGGCGGAGTCGAAGAGGAAGATCTCCGGCGTGCGAGTCGCGCCAAACGCCCGCGCCACGCCCGAGTCGGCATCCACAACGTACGGGAACTCAAAGCCGCGTTCTTTGGCGCGTTGCACCATGCCCTCGAAGGTGTCACCGCTCGCTTTGGCTGGATCATTCGAGTTGATCTGGATTACGCCGATGCCCTGCTTTCGGAATTCGTTGCCCAACTTGGCAATGCGCTCCTCCCAAGCCACGACGAATGGACAGTGGTTGCACGAGAAAATGACGAGTGTGCCTTTCTCGCCTTTCGCGTCGGCAATCGAAAGCTCCTTGCCGTCCACGTTCTTCATCTTCACGTCGCTCTTTGGCGCGACATCGCCGATGTTCAAAGCCCAAGCCGGCAAGACTGCCGCCGCCAACCATGCCGTCACAAACAGTTTTTTCATTTGATATTTCCTCCGTTGCTCTTCGACTCCAAAACCTGCCGAACCGTTGATTCAAATTCGGCATACGTCTTCTTGCCC
>CAZJCX010000143.1:1459-8929 GCA_964544425.1 uncultured Verrucomicrobiota bacterium | reverse complement strand
CTTGGATTGGCGATCTGGGCAAGTACCGGCGCGTGGTGCGTGAGTCGTTGACGTTGGCCGCGAAACGCGACGTGTTGATCACGATCGGTATTACGCCCACGGCGCCACATACCGGTTACGGCTACGTGCAAGTGGGCGAGCAGATCACCGGTCGGTTTTCCAAAGCCGTCCGCTTCGTTGAGAAACCCAACCTCGCGACGGCCAAAAAATACCTGGCGAGCGGGCAGTATCGTTGGAATGCCGGCATGTTCGTCTGGTCGGCCCGCGCCATCCTGGCGGCGTACCGGCGGCATCAACCGGCCATGTTGGCGGAGATCGAGAAAATCACCGATGGCCGGTCGCTGCGACAGATTTATCCGCGCTTGGAAAAAATCTCGGTGGATTATGCGATCATGGAACAGGCCGACAATGTGGTGGTCGCGAATGGCGATTTTCCGTGGGACGACGTGGGCGATTGGGCGGCGTTGATGCGGCATTTGCCGCGCGACGCGGCGAGCAACGCAGTCCGTGGACAGTTTCTCGGCATGGAGACGAGCGGCTGCGTGGTGTTTAACTCTGAGGAACATCTCGTCGGCGCGCTGGGCGTCACCGGCTTGGTCATCGTCCACACGCCCGACGCGACGTTGGTTTGCCGCAAAGAAGATTCGCAGCGGGTGCGGGAACTCGTCGCAAAATTGGCCGACCGATACCGGTAACATGCGCATTCTGGGTGTGGATTACGGCTCGAAACGGATCGGCTGGGCGGTCAGCGACGAGACCGGGACCGTGGCGCCATCAGTCGGCTATGTGACCGGCGGTGTTGCGGATGTGGTGCGGCTGGCGGCGGAAAAACGAGCGGTACGAATCGTCGTGGGTGTGCCGGTCCGCTTGAACAACACTGCCAGTCCACAGACGCAGCGGACGCTGGCGTTCCTTGCCGAGCTGGGAGCCGTGACCGCTGTGCCTGTGGTGCGTTGGGATGAGCGGGTGTTGCTGGAGGGCAACGTGCGGCGGAAAGAACGCCGCGAGAAGATTGATCAGTTGGCCGCGCAACTCATGTTGCAGAGTTATCTCGATGCGATCGGAACGCAGGAATTTTAAGCTCGTCGTCGCGTACGACGGCACCGGCTTGGGCGGCTGGCAGCGGCAACCGAATCGCGTCACGGTGCAGGAGTTGATCGAAGCCGCGCTCGCCAAACTGGCCGGCACACCGGTCACGCTGCATGGTTCAGGCCGCACGGATGCCGGTGTCCACGCGCGCGCCCAGGTCGCGAACTGCTCCTTGGCAACGCGCCATGCGCCGCTCACGTTGGGGCGCGCGCTCAACGCGAACTTGCCGGACGAGATTCGCATCCGGCGCGTCCAAGAAATGCCGGCCGAATTTCACGCGCGGTTTTCCGCCACGGGCAAAGAGTACCGGTATCAGATTGATAATGGGCCGGTCGCGGATCCGTTCCGGCTCCGGTACGCGTGGCATCATCCGCAGCCGCTGGACGTGGCGGCCATGCGCCGCGCGGCGCGGACGCTGGAGGGGCGTCACGATTTCACCGCGCTGGCGGCGAAATCGGAGCGCGACCCGGTGCGGACGATTTCGCGGTTGCGGGTGGCGCGGGAAAAAGCGTTCATCACGATTTCAGTGAGCGCGGATGGGTTTCTCTACAAGATGGTCCGGACGATTGTGGGCGCGTTGGTGAAGGTCGGGGAGGGTGGTTTGACGGCGGCGGATGTGGCGCAGTTGGTCCGTGCCCGGAGGCGAATTCCGTTGGTGGAAACAGCGCCGGCGAAGGGGTTATGTCTGTGGCGCGTGATTTACGGCCCAGCGGGGACGATGCGGACCCGATAGAACAGGCTTGGCGAGTTGGTGCCGGCGGACGGGTCAACGTAATTGGTCACTGAGCCGGTGGTGTTGGTGACGGTGAAGATGTCGCTGTAGCCGCCTGAGACGATGGCCGACCGTTGGAGGGCGTTCGTCTTGCCGAT
This sequence comes from uncultured Verrucomicrobiota bacterium, assembly GCA_964544425.1. Classification (GTDB taxonomy): domain Bacteria; phylum Verrucomicrobiota; class Verrucomicrobiia; order Palsa-1439; family Palsa-1439; genus OMJI01. Next base: position 6,970 of record CAZJCX010000143.1, on the reverse strand, counting down.
GCCGGTTTCCCATGTAACGCGGATGTCGTCCGTTTGCCGCGCGATTTCGATAATCCGAAAGGCAGAGACAGCGCTGAACGGGTCAGTGCCGGCGGCCAGTTCGTCGCCGTTGGTGACACCATCGCCATCGTCGTCCGCCGCTTGTTGCCAAACGACCACATCGAAAGCGCAGGTGCTCTCGTTGGCGAATGCGTCCGTCGCCACGCAGTTCACGGTGGTGGTTCCCACGGGAAAACTCGATCCCGATGGAGGGTCGCAGACAACCGACACAAACTCGCAACCAGCATCGCCGACCGGGTCTGGAAACGTGACAATCGCTGCGCCGGAATTGCCGTCCTCCACGGCGTACTGGGTCGGGGGACAGGTCAGATCGCAGGTTGCGAATTCGAGTTCAAATCCAAAGCCACCGGTCGCGGTGCCCGACGGGTTCGTGGCGACGGCACTGCTGTTCGCTTCCGCATAAATCTCATAGTAACCCGGCTGCGGAATGAGCAACCCCGTCTGGGTAAAGTTTGTACCGGTGGTGCCGGCGGTGACGTTGGCGAGGAACGTGTTGGTCGAATTATGGTGGAACAGCCGCACTCGGCTGCCTGCGCCCGATCCGCTCAGGGTGGTGCCGCTGATGGAGCGCGTCAGGTTGACCGTGAGCCGGTAGCGGACGGGGGTGGGGCAGGTGAATTGCGCCCGGTAGGAAACATCGCCAAGACCGCTGGGGCCGTCGGCCGCACCGCACACGAAATTTGTGCCGGTCGCAGAACTGGTGATGGTTCCGGTTGCCTGAAACAGGTCGCTGCGAATTTCGGCCGACTCCAAGTCACCGTGACAGAAGGCTTCATGGAGGCCGCCACTGGACTCGGAAACGGAAAGCGTATGGTTCGTCGCGTTGACCGGCAGGGTCGGAGATATCTGATCCTCTGAAATGCTTTGGACTGCCGGTGTGCACGAGGTGACCCCGCGGACGCCGGCGTTGACCGAGCGAGTGAATTGCTGGACGGCGACCTGTGCGGCAGCCGAGAAGCACGACAGGCACAATAGCGAGACAACGGAAATGTTTAATTTCACAGACGGCAGGATGCCACAAGTCGGTTGTTTGCTCAAGTGATGTCGGCTTGAAAGGCAATAAAACAAAGGAGCCGGAACCAACGAAGGTTCCGGCTCCGCAAAGTCTGACGGAGTCGCCTAGGCGCGAGCTTTGCCTGTGAAGTACCGCCGCAGTGATTCAACCGCGACAAGCGCACAACCGAGCAGGGCCACCGTGGTGCCGCCGTCGGGCACAGACACCGGGCAGGCGGTCGCACAGATCTTGGCGAACTTCGCCCAGAAATCACCCGATGTGGCGCGGATTGTGTACGACAGCACCCCATCTTGGCTCAAGTCCAGTAAGGCTGTGCCGGTGACGGGACCGCCCACGAGCGAAAAGTCCACTTCGATCGGGCCGTAGTAATTCTCCAAGCTACCCAAATCAATTTGTACGTACTCCTGCGCTTCGTCAGCATCATCTACCAGAAGGAACCAGGCAGTTGCAGATACGACTTTTTCGGTGGCCGGGTTGTAACCATCGGGCTTGATGTCAAAGGACCCGGCATAGGGAGTGGTGGGAGAAACTTTCTGAAGGATCCAATCAAAGTCCCAGTAATTGCAGGAGGTCGTTGCTTCAGTCTGCGCGCCGAAGAAGGAAACTACTCCGAAGGTCAGCATTGCGATTAGAAATTTTTTCATGATCAACTTTCTGTGTTTAGATTCGACTTCAAACTCTTACTTTAGCAATGGTCATGCCGTCATCATTACAATTTTGGTAACCTGTGAATATGCGTTTGTATCATTTTGCAATAAAACAACTTACCTACTGTTGTATTTTGTGAATCGGCACCTGTATCGGTGGTGGTGAAAAATGATCTGTAAACAAAGCCGACGATTTGGCGGGAGACGATACATTAAATTAGTTGTACTGCCTTCATAACAAGTATGTTACGTAATATGTGACTAGAGTCGGCGTGCGTTACACTACTCCAACGCAGCTTTTCACCTCACAGGTGTCTTGGTCACGCTGCTAATCCACTTTGAATTCGCCAGATACCAGCCGACAGTCTCACGGATGCCCGTTTCAAAAGTATGGGCGGGAACCCAGCCCAGCTCTCGCTGAATCTTGGCGGCATCAATCGCGTAGCGCCGATCGTGACCGGGTCGGTCTTTGACGAAGGTGATGAGTTGTCGGGAGTTGCCGCCGAGGTGCGGGGCGAGTTCATCAACGATGTCGCAGATCAACTCGACGATGCGGATGTTGGGCCATTCGTTGTGTCCGCCAATGTTGTAGGTTTCGCCGTCGCGCCCGCGATTGAGAACCTGCCAAAGTGCTTCGGCGTGATCGCGCACGTAGAGCCAGTCGCGGACGTTCATGCCGTCGCCGTACACGGGGATCGGTTTGCGGTCGCGAACACTCAAAATTACGACTGGGATCAGCTTCTCCGGGAACTGATACGGGCCGTAGTTATTGGAGCAATTCGTGGTGACGACCGGTAGACCGTACGTGTGGTGATAAGCGCGGACGAGAAAATCGCTGGAGGCCTTGCTGGCAGAGTAGGGTGAATTGGGCGCGTAGGGAGTAGTCTCCGAGAAAAAGCCGGTCGCGCCGAGGCTGCCATAAACTTCATCGGTCGAGACGTGATGAAACCGTTTGCCAGTGAAGTTGCCGCCCCAGTGTTGGCGGACGGCTTGGAGGAGGTTGAATGTGCCGACGATGTTCGTGTGGATGAAGTCCGCCGGGCCGGTAATCGAGCGATCCACGTGCGATTCGGCTGCGAGATGCAGGACGTGCGTGATGTCGTGACGTCGGACGGTCTCCGCCACCCGGTCGGCTTCCCGCAAGTCCACGCGCTCAAAAACATAGCGGGGATGGCCAGCAAACGGTTCAAGATTTTCGAGATGACCGGCGTAGGTCAGGCAGTCGAGGTTGACGAGCCGGGCAATGGCCGGTTGGTCAATGATGTGGTGGATGAGATTGGAGCCGATGAAGCCGGCGCCACCGGTAATGAGCAGGTTCATGAGGTGGTCGTGGTCCAGTGTTGAAGTGAATCCGTCAGCGCATCCTCAACCGGTCGAAGCGCGACGCCGGTGGCAAGTAGTTTGCTGACGTCGAGGACGCAGTTCGAGCGGGGCGTCTTGGCGCCGAGCCGGTAAAACTCCGCATCGTCCGCCCAAAACTCGAATGTCTGAGCGGGTTTCAGAATCCGCTGAATCAAAGCGACCACCTGCCGGGTGGTGACGAACCCCGGATTGGTCACGTTGTACGCGCCGAACGGCGCGTGTCGCTCCCACAAATCCAGACAGGCGCGCGCGAAATCGCCCCGGTGTGAGAGAGAATTCACGTTCTGATAAATCCGCGGATAGCGGAGGAGTTTGCTGAGGTAGTTGCGGGGATTGTCAAACTGGTCGAACGGAATCCGCAGCCGCCAGACGAAACCGCGCCCCACGCCGAGCAACGCTTCCTCCGCCAACGCTTTGCTGCCGCTGTAAAAACTGCACGGTGGATCGCGGAACGTGAAATTGGGTGTGTCCAACTCGGTGTATCCCCGGATTGTTTTTAATTCCGCATCGCTGAGCTGGGACAAATCTTTCTCCACCCGGTCGCCGAGCTTGCCTCCCGCAAAAATGCAGCCCGACGAAATGTGCGCGTAGGGGATTGCGAGCGCGGCGCAGGCGTGCGCGATCGTGACGGGCAGCACCGTGTTGCCGAGCAGCGTGTCAGCTTGCCGGGTCTCGCAGGCGTCCACATTGGGGCGGCCAGTGAACCCGGCCGCGTTGATGACCAACTCCGGTCGGTGCTCCCGCAGCCACGCGAACAACGCGTCGAACCGAGTGTAATCCATTTCGCGCCGCGACAAGCCGCGCCACGCCGTGCCGCGGCGCTGCAACTCGCGCGCGAACGCCTCGCCGATGAAGCCGGTATGGCCCAGTAATGCGATCATGACCGGGGCGCGTCCTCGGTCAGCACGCGGTCGAGATAATCCCGGTACTCGCAGTTCGGCATGCCGGCGATTAAATCCTTGAGTTGCGAGCGCGAAATGAATCCGCGCCGGTAGGCCGCTTCTTCGGGACAACCGATCTTGATGCCTTGCCGCTTCTCGATTGTCTGCACGTACGCGGACGCTTCGTGCAAGCTGCTGCTCGTCCCGGCATCCAGCCACGCGAACCCGCGACTGAGCCGATAAACGCGCAATGCCTGCTGCCGCAGGTAGGCGACGTTCACGTCGGTGATTTCCAACTCGCCGCGCGCGGATGGTTTCAAGTTGCGGGTGATTGCCACCACGTTGTTGTCGTAGAGATACAAGCCCGGGACGGCGTAGCTGCTTTTCGGCAGACGCGGTTTCTCCTCGATGGACATCGCCCGGCCCTGGGTGTCAAACTCCACCACGCCGTATCGCTCCGGGTCGTGAACCTGATAGCCGAAGATGGTCGCGCCGGCGCCAAACTCCGTAAACGCCGCCGTGAAGGTGTCCGCGCCATAGAAAATGTTGTCGCCGAGAATCAGCGCCACCGGGTCGCGGCCGATGAACGACTCCGCAATCAGGAACGCCTGCGCGATCCCCGCCGGTTTGGCCTGTTCCCGGTAGTCGAACGTCACGCCCCAGGTGCGCCCATTGCCGAGCAGCTTTTCGAAGCGCGGCAGATCGTGCGGCGTCGAGATGAGGCAGAATTCCCGGATCCCGTTTTCGATCAGCGTGGTCAGCGGATAATAGACCATCGGTTTGTCGTACACCGGCTGCAATTGCTTGCTGGCCACGAGTGTCAGCGGAAACAGCCGCGAGCCGGCCCCGCCGGCGAGAATTATTCCCTTCATCCAGTCCCCTCTGTCGGTTGGTTTTTGCGGGCGATGCCCAGTTTCTCCATCAATTCGTACAACGTCGGCCGGCTGATACCCAGCTCCGCCGCGGCCGGTGCGATTTTGCCATTGTGCCGGTCGAGCGCGCGGAGGATCAAATCACGTTCCGCGTGCTCGCGCGCCTCGCGCAGCGTCGTGCCGGTCGGTGCCGCGGCCACGGCGTCCAATTCGAGATCGCTGACTTGCAGGCGTTTGCCCTCGGCCATGATGACAGCCCGGCGGACGCGGTTCTCCAACTCGCGGACGTTGCCGGGCCACGTGTGATCCGCAAGCGCACGCGCGGCAGCCGGACTGAACGCCAATCCGCGCTTGCCGGCCTCGGAGCCAAATCGGTGCAGGAAGGTCTGCGCCAACACGATCACATCCTCCCCGCGTTCCCGCAACGGCGGCAACGCCAGTGTGACGACGGCAAGTCGGTAGTACAAATCTTCGCGAAACTTCCCGGCCGCCATGGCCTGGGTCAGGTCTGTGTTCGTTGCGGCGACGACCCGGGCGTTCACCTGAATCGAGATGCGGCCGCCGACGCGTTCGAGCGTTTGTTCCTGCAAAAACCGGAGCAGCTTCACTTGCAACGGCAGCGGCATCTCGCCGATCTCATCGAGGAAGAGCGTCCCGCCGTCGGCACTTTCGAT
>CAZJCX010000143.1:0-1448 GCA_964544425.1 uncultured Verrucomicrobiota bacterium | reverse complement strand
CGTGTGCGCGCCCGTGAAGGCGCCTTTTTCGTGGCCGAACAATTCGCTTTCGAGCAGCGTCTCGGGAATGGCGCCGCAATTGATCGCCACGAACGGCCCCGCGCGGCGGCTGCTGCGCCGATGAACAGCCAATGCCGCCATTTCCTTGCCGGTGCCACTCTCGCCCAGCAGCAACACGTTCACGTCACTGGGCGCGACTTTGCGAATGGTGTCAAACACCGTCTGCATCCGCGGGCTGCCGCCGAGCATGCCTTCAAACGCGTCCGTGTTGAGCGCTTCCTGCAACTGCCGGTACTCCGCCTCGAGTTGTGCCACGTGACAGCAACGTTTCAGCAGCAGCTTCAACTCCGCGATGTCCGCCGGTTTGCAGAGAAAATCGTACGCGCCCGAACCGACGGCGCGGATGGCGGTCTCCTTTTCCCCTTGGCCGCTGAGGATGATCACTTTGGCGCTCTTGTTCTCGTGCAAAATCGCCGCCAACGCCGCCAGCCCTTCCTCTGGAGTGTTGGGGCTGGGCGGCAACCCGAGATCGAGCAGCACGGCGGCAGGCTGGACGTTGCGGAATGACGCGGTCGCCGTGTCGCGATCGCCGGCCAGCGTCACCGCGTACTCATCCGCCAACGCCCACTTCAACTGCGTGCGAATCTCGTCGTCGTCATCCACAATCAATATTTTCGGCTTCATCGAATTCATGCGACCACCGGCAACACTACTCGAAACGTCGTCCCTTTGCCGAGTTCGCTCGCGGCTTCAATCCGGCCGCCGTGCGCCTCGACGATCATTTTGCTTTGGAACATGCCGATCCCCAAGCCGCCCTTCTTCGTCGTCTGAAACGGTCGGAACAAGTTTTTCTGAAGAAACTCCGGACTCATCCCGCAGCCGGTATCGCTCACCAGCACCACCGCGCTGCCATTCTCCTGCCGGGTTGCGACCCGCACCTGGCCGGTTGGCGCGACGGCTTCGCGCGCATTCAGCACCAGATTGGTCAGCACCTTGCCGAGTTGGTCGGGGTCCACGCGGACGCGGGGCACCGTCTGTAAATCTCGCGTCAACTCCATACCGGCCGTTTGTTCCCAACCGGCCAACGACCGGGTGACGATTTCGTTAAGATCCGCCTCCACCGGCTGCAGCTTCAACTCGCTCCGCAACAGGTTCAGGCGGCTGATCAACTGGTCAATGTGCCGCACCGTCTTCCCGATGCCGCGCAACGCATCTTCCCGAAAGGCCGGGTCGTCGAAATGCGCCGGCAAGTTTTGCAGCATCAAGCTCAACATCGAAGCCGTGTTTTTCAGGTCATGCACGAAGAAGGCCGACATCGTCTGAAACGCCTCAAATTCTTTCGCCTTCAACAATTCCTGCGACAACTGCCCGCTCAACAAACTCGCCGCCACGTGACCGGCGGCACACTTCAGCAAATCGAGATCCTGCTGCTCAAACTCCACGCCCCC
>CAZJCX010000142.1:1203-8946 GCA_964544425.1 uncultured Verrucomicrobiota bacterium | reverse complement strand
CATGGAGATCATGGGCACGCATACGTACGTGCAAGAGACGATCATTGACGCTTGGCAGAAGGGCTACCGGATTCTGGAAGTACCGTCGGCGTGGCGCAAGCGGACGAAAGGCAAATCGCGCGTGGTGCGCTCGATTCCTAAGTACATCATGTACACGTTACCGGTGTTGATCATCCGGTCGGGTAGTCATGTGCGGTGGCTCTACCGGGTGTCGTTCGTCGCGGTGTCGGCGGCCGTGATCTACTTCCTCGTAATCTTGACGCAAGCCGGTTTCCACAAAGAACGCCTCTACCCTCGAATCCCTGCGTTGATTTGTATCGCGATGCTCGGAATTGTTGGCATCCAGTTGTTCACGCTAGGTTTTCTCACTGAGATCTTGCGGCTCATCAAACTGCGGGTGGATCGGCTGGCTGACCGACAGCCCTGACGACCATGACGAAACTTCGCGTGGGAATTGTGGGATTGGGCAAGATGGGATTGCTTCATGGCGCCATTTTCAACAGCCTCCCGGATAGCGAAGTGCTGGCAGTGGCCGAGCCGGTCGAGACGCTCCGCAAGACCTTGGCGCTGCATAATCCGAAGCTGCGTCCATTTGCGTCCGTTGACCAGATGTTGGCCGAACAACCACTCGATGCGGTGGCGATCACGACTCCCGTGGCATACCATGTCGAGGCGTGTCTGCAACTTTGGCAAAAGCGGCTGCCCTTCTTCGTCGAGAAGCCGTTGGCCGCCAATGTAGCGCAAGCCCGGCAGGTTGCCGATGCGCTGGCGCAATTCCCAGTGCCGCATATGGTCGGGTTCATGACGCGGTTTGTCGACAGCTTTGCCAGAGCACAATCCATCATTGCCGCAAACACATTGGGTCGGCTGCAACGGGTGACCGGCACGATCTACGTCTCGCAACTGTTCACCCGCGGCAAAGGCTGGCGCTACGATCGGAAAGTCTCCGGCGGAGGCGTGCTGCTCAGTCAGGGCGCGCATCTGCTTGATTTGCTGACGTGGTATTTCGGCCCTGTAGTGCGCGTGAACGCTGAGGTCATGTCGGCCTACTCCGCCGAGATCGAAGATTTTGCTCACGTCATGTTGGAATTCCAGAGCGGCTTGCGCGCATGGGTGGATTGCTCGTGGAGCGTGAGGTTCCGTCGGACAGTCGAAACGACGATCGAAGTATTGGGCGACAATGGAGCACTGACTGTAACGGACGATACGGTGCGACTGTATTTGGACGAAGCAAAGGGCGAATGGCCCGCTGGTCGAACCCATTTACGCGCAACAGATCTCTGGCGTCCGGTCCCGGTGGACATCGCGCAACCGCAGTACACGCGTGAAGACATGGCGTTCATTGTCGCTGCAAAACAAGGCAAAGCGGCCCAACCGGATGTCCGGCAAGGCTTGCACGTCCAGCAGATCGTCGAAGCCGCCTACCAATCCGTCGCCCAAGCCGGTGCACCGCATCGGATTCAGCCATGAAACGGATTGATCCCATCCTGCTCGGTCACAATCCCATCTTTGGGGTCAACCACCTCTCGCAAGAACGGGGCGCGGCGACGGCGGAGCGATTCGAGGATCAACGGCAACTCGCCGACTTGCTCCGACATTGTCACGGGCTTGGAGTGCGCGGGATGATGATGTCCACCCATCCGTCAGCGGGGCCGATCGCCGAGCTGATCGGAGGGGAGTTTCACGACACCTGGCGAGTATATCCGCTCGTGCCGTACATTCAGAAATACGTTCGCGAAGCCAACCAAAAGGGATTACTTAACGTGGTGCTCGATCAGTTGGGCAAAGCGAGTATCGGCGAGAAGTTATCCCTGATGTTGCGAGGGGGCACCGGGTTGCTATCGAAAGACGTCCAACAATCGCTCTGCTTGTTGGTAGATTTGGAGTTGCTTCCCTTCAAGGGGCGACCGGTCGGTGCCGTGTTTTTGCACGATGCGCTGACAGACTTGGCGTTGGGGTGGGGAGTGGATGGATTGCTCGAAGTGTTTTGTGAACATGTTCGTAAAAAGCATCAGACGCAACCTGCGCTGGCCACCAAGAACGTCCCTCTGCTGCGCGCCCGGCTGGCTGCGTGGGGGATGTCGGATGTCTTGGTGATGGCCTCGTTCAACCCACGCGGATTTTACGTCAACCCCTCGCTCAATGCGTGCGCGATGGCGGTGCGGGAGCCGGGACTGCGGTTCGTGGCGATGAACACTCTCGCTTCCGGCGCGATCAAACCAGCAGAAGCCTACTCGTACTTGAGCGCTTTCCCGAATGTGGAGTCGGTCGTCGTGGGCATTTCGCGCAAAGCGCATGCTGATGAAACCGTGGCGGCAATCAAGCAGCACCTGCGATTTGACATGTGAGTGATCCAATTCAAGATGTCTACCGGCAAGCAGCTCTGCGGACCATGCGGCGCTTGTTAACGAGGCTCGACCGGCGACCGTGGTCGCCGACCTATGGCTGCTTCGACCGAGAATTCTGGCACTACAAGACACTCTACGAGTTTCCGCGCGCCAGCTTTCAACAGTGTCTCTGGGGTCTTGCGCTACTCTATAAAACACCTTTTCCGGAAAACGAGTTTGCTGGTAATCCGGCCGCGCTCGAATGGATCCGCGCTGCGCTCAAGTTTTGGGCGGGCATTCGCCACCGAGACGGGTCGCTCGATGAATGGTATCGCCACGAGCACAGTTTTTGTGTCACGGCTCATACGGCGGCCGCCGTTCGCGAGACACTCTTGTTATTGGGCGAGACCCTACCGGATTTTCAGGTAACGACAAACTGGCTGGTGCAGCATCCGAATTGTGCAGTTGGCAACCAAGTTCTCGCGGCCCTGGATGTGGTGGATGACGGTGCGTTCAAAGCTAAGATTTTGTCTCTGCAGCACGCGGAGGGGTGGTTCCCCGAATACGAAGGGGCTGACATCGGTTATTCCTTACTCAGTCTGGACTACTTGGCGCGAATTTGGCGCCGCACCGGAGATCGGGCCGTGATGGTCGCCGCGCAACGTTTGTTGAACTTCCTGCGACACTTTCCGGTAGGGGGTGGAGAATTTTCAAGCCGCTCGACGACGCACTGCTTTGCATACGGCGTCGAGACGTTTGCGTCCGCCGGCGATGAAAATGCACGACGGATCTTGGCGGATGTGCGAGCCACGATTGACCGGGTCAATCCAGACGACACATACACGGCGTATTTTTATAGCAACTCCTACTGTCTGGCGGCCTGTGACCTCCCCTGTCTTGCCGAACCGCTGCCGCGGATCCAAGAGCCGCACGCGTGGTTTCCCGGAGCGGGGTTGGCTATCGTCAACACAGTGAACTACAACGCCGTCGTGAACACTCGCACAGGTGTGTGGCAGGCCGGCACCGCAGGTGATGCCGGTTACGTGGTGGTGCAGGACGGAACAGTCTGGGCAAGTGGCCGTGCTCCGACGCAGTCGGCCCCGCGTATCGAGCGGTCGGCGGACGGTTTGGTCGTGGAGATCGAGAAACACTTTCATCGAGTGGACACAAGCCTCCCACTCACTCAGCACGTCGTGGTATTCAAGTTGGTTACGAACTGGTTCCTGAAGTTGTCGGCACTCGCGACCTGGTTCGCCGTCTTCGTCAAGCGCCGCAAGATTCATAGCACCGTTCCGTCTGCCATATTATTGAGACGTCGGTGGGTATTCGGTGAAGCCATCCAAGTGGACGACCAAATTGTCGGTGCGGCGCGCAGCGAGTCGCTCTACCGCGCTCAGGACGCGGTGGGTATGCACAGTCCTTCGGCGCAGTTCTACGTGGGACCCCGCATCGCGGAGCGACTGCCAACTCACCAACAGTCATTTCACCGAGAGTTCCCATGAACACGCAAAGTAAGATCCATTTTGTGGTGGCGCTGGTGCTCGCAACAGTCGTGAGCAGCGGCGTTGAAGGCGCGACCAATCAAAGCGTTCGGCTTCAGTTGCGCGATGGGTCTGTTCTGTTTGGTCAGATTTCTCATGATCATTTGCTCCTGAACTCGCAGGCGTTGGGAGCGATCCAGATCGCTTTTGCCCAAGTGCAATCAGTGTCAGTAGGAAAGGCGGCGCGCAGCGACATCATTAAACTGATCAATGGCGACGAGGTCCGCGGAACGGTGCAGTTGCCGCAGCTTCAAATCACGACGCTGCTCGGCGAACTGGCGATTTCAAGAGAATTCTTGGTTGAGTTGTTGGTGATGGACAGGCAGGGCGTAGAGTGGGTGGTGTTGCCTTTCCCAGCGGACTCCGATTGGCCGGCGCCGCGAGGGGAGGCGGCGCAGGTGAAAGACGGAGAAGTACTGCTTCGTGGACAGCCGGTGCGTTCGCGGGATACTTTTGCGGTGCCATGCCGGATTGAGTTTGAGTTTGTCTGTGAGGAAGCGCGCTCCAACGATGGGGCGATCGGCGTGCAGTTGCTATCCCCCGGTCAGCCTCTCGATCAGAGCGTGCGTGAGTGCGTGCAACTATGGTTGGGCTATCATTCGCCCGGTGGACGGGATGGCTTCGTCATGTTTCAGCGGTTTGCCGCCTCGGTGCGCAGTGAGACTATCTGGGGGGAAGAACCGCTTCGTTTTGAGACGAATTCCCCCACGCGGTTGCGGCTGGATCTATGGCCCGACAAGACAGTCCTGACCCTTGGCGATCAGACAATCGAAGCTTCGAGCGTGAAGCTTCCCTACGAGACGTTTCAGATTCAACTTCAAGGGTGGCAGCCGACGAATCATTGGCGTGTCAAGAACCTGCGCGTTATGCCCCTCAAAAATTAGTGCTTTTTTTACGGCCTCTGCTACAACCTCTGCCCTATGAAGATTGTCGTCGCTTATTCGGGTGGGTTGGATACTTCGGTGATTTTGAAGTGGTTGAAGGAGACTTATCAGTGCGAGATCATCGCATTCTGCGCGGATATCGGGCAGGAGGAGGAACTGCGTGGGTTGGCGCAGAAGGCGAAGGCCACCGGGGCGTCGAAGTACTACGCGCTGGATTTGGTGGAGGAGTTTGCACGGGATTTCATTTTCCCGATGGTGCAGGCGGGGGCGATCTATGAGAACCAGTATTTCCTCGGCACCTCGATTGCCCGGCCGTTGATCGCGAAGGCGCAGGTTGAGATTGCGCGGAGGGAAAAGGCGGACACGGTGGCGCACGGGGCGACGGGTAAGGGGAACGATCAGTGCCGGTTCGAGCTGACGTATGCGGCGTTGGCGCCGGATCTGAACATCATCGCGCCGTGGCGCTTGCCGGCGTACAACTCGCGCTTCAAGGGCCGGTCGGAAATGCTCGCTTACTGCGCGTCGCACGGCATCAAAATCGAAGCGTCGGCCAAGAAGCCGTACTCGATGGACCGCAATCTTCTGCACATCTCGTTCGAGTCCGGTATTCTTGAAGATCCATGGGCCGAACCGCCGCGCGACATGTTCAAGCTCAGCGTTTCCCCCGAGGATGCGCCGAACAAGCCGGAGTACGTCGAACTCGACTTCGTGAAGGGCAACTGCGTCGCGGTCAACGGCAAGGAACTCTCGCCCGGTAACGTGATGCGGACGTTGAACAAACTCGGTGGCAAGCACGGCATCGGGCGGGTGGATCTCGTAGAAAACCGGTTTGTTGGGATGAAATCGCGGGGCGTGTACGAGACGCCGGGCGGGACGATTCTGCACTTCGCGCACCGGCAGGTGGAGACGCTGACGATGGACCGCGAAGTCATGCACTTGCGCGACTCGCTCATTCCCCGGTACGCCGAGTTGGTGTACTACGGCTTCTGGTTCGCGCCGGAACGCGAAGCGTTGCAAGCGCTGGTCACCGAGTCGCAACAAAACGTCACCGGCACCGTCCGCCTCAAACTCTACAAGGGCAACATCATCACCGCGGGCCGCAAATCCCCGGTCAGCCTCTACAATCCGTACGTCGCCACGATGGAAGCCGACAAAGGCGCGTACAACCAAGGTGACGCCACCGGTTTCATCCGCCTCAACGCGCTGCGACTGCGCACGCGCGCCGGCGTGCTGCGGCGCAATAAGCGCGCGTAGCTCCGGTGATTGTGGGAACTACCACAAAAAACAATTCAGCCGGTTAGGCTCCGATGAGTTTCAGCACCGCGTCGGTTGTCGCTTCGCACGATAGCGGGGACGGTGCGTTGGTGATGGCGGTGTCGGGGTCTTTCAACCCGTGGCCTGTCAGCGTGGCGACGACCACGGATCCGTTGGCGAAGTAATTCTTTTTCGCCAGCCGCACCACCCCGGCAATCGCGGCGCCGCAGGCGGGCTCGACGAATACACCTTCCGCCGCCGCCACGAGCCGGTGGCCTTCGAGAATCTCGGCGTCGCTGACCATGTCAATCAGCCCGCCGGATTCATCGCGCGCCGCGACGGCGGATTCCCAACTGGCCGGGTTGCCGATGCGAATCGCCGTGGCGATTGTCTCCGGGTGTTCGACGACTTTTCCGCGCACGATCGGCGCCGCGCCTTCCGCTTGAAAACCGCACATCTTCGGCAGGCCGCGCTGGTATTCCCGGTAGCCCTTCCAATACGCCGTGATGTTGCCCGCGTTGCCGACCGGCAGCACGTGATAATTCGGGGCTTTGCCGAGCACGTCGCACACTTCGAACGCCGCCGTTTTCTGCCCTTCAATCCGGTCGGGGTTGATGGAATTGACAATCGCGATGCTGGTGCGCTGGCCGATCTCGCGGACGATCCGGAGTGCGTCGTCGAAATTGCCGGTAATCGAAACCACCTTCGCCCCGTACATCAACGCCTGCGCGAGTTTCCCTTTCGCAATCTTGCCGGCCGGCAGCAACACCACGCACTGGATACCGGCCCGCGCCGCATAGGCCGCCGCGCTGCTGGACGTGTTGCCGGTGCTGGCGCAAATCACCGCCTGCGCCCCGCGCGCCACCGCGAGCGTCACCGCCATCGTCATCCCGCGATCTTTGAACGACGCCGTCGGATTCAGCCCCTCGTACTTCAGCCAAAGCTGAAAATCGCCGCCGAGTCGCTTTTCCAAATTGAACGCCCGGATCAACGGCGTCCCGCCTTCTTTCAACGAGACGACCGCTGTCTGCTCCGTCACCGGCAAAAACCGCCGGTACTCCTCAATCACACCGCGCCAGTTGCTCATAGTTGCTGTGCCTTCTGCCATTCGGATTCCAAGTTCAATTCTCGCGCCCATCGCTGGATGTAGTCCCGATCAATCTCTTCAGAGGACACCGTCAACATGCTGCGGATGTCGCTCAAATGTTTTTGAGATCCGCCCATCTTGAAATACGACAACTTCTTGATAATCACATCCTCTGGTTTGGCGACCGTAGCTTCCACTGATTCCGTGAAGGCGACTCGCTCGCGGCGGCGAAATTCCTCCACGTCGTGCTCGGAACGGCCAAGATAGATACAATCAATCTTCGTATCGGCCTCGATGTGGAGCAGGTTGAACTGACCGCGCCGCTGGAACTCCTCCAGGATCACTTCCACAGGCGGACAATAAAAGCCCGCGTCCGTCATGGTTTGGTGGAACACCGTGATTTTCGCGGGCCCTAGCGCCACGACTACATCCAGGTCGTTGGTTAAACGGGGTTCGCAGTACACCATTGCCGCCACCGAGCCGTAGACCATGTAGGGCACTTCAGTCGCCTCCAGCTTGCGAATGAATAGTTCAAACGCTTCTTGCTGGGTCACGTCGGTCACCGGATGTGAAGCAATCGTTTACGGACCGCATCACGAACTTGATCCGCCGTCCAATCGGGGTGCCGCGCGCGGAAATGCGAGCGCAGG
>CAZJCX010000142.1:0-1171 GCA_964544425.1 uncultured Verrucomicrobiota bacterium | reverse complement strand
GAACTCGTGCAATTGAAAGGCGATGCGGAGACGCTCGTGCGGTTTGCGACTGCGAACGAGTTCCAGATGTTTTTGTTCCACCGCATTCATCTCAATCGAAACTCTCCACGCGAATGACGACGGTTTTGCTCTTGATGACCGGCAGGCGGTCAATTGTCTCGACGGCTTGGCGGACGGCGGCGTCGCGCGCGGTGTGGAGCATGAAGATCAGCGGGACGCTGCCGGGCGCTTTTGGTTCGGGCGCTTCGCGTTGGAGGACGGAGGCGATGCTGATGCCCGCCTCGGCGAGCACGGTGGCGACTTTCGCGATCACGCCGCTCTCGTCGGCGACCGTGAGCCGCAAATAGTACCGGGATTCCACTTCGTCAATCGTCCGCAACCGCGCATTCAGCCGGTGGGAGACAAACGCTGGGACGCGCTGGGTACTGCCGAATTTGTAGTTGAGCGCCGCGTCGGCCAAGTCAGAAATGACTGCGCTACTCGTGGCGTCCGCGCCCGCGCCGCGTCCGTAAAACATCGTGTCGCCCACGACATCGCCGCGCACGGCCACGGCGTTGAACACGCCGTTGACCCCGGCCAGCACGTGCGTGGCGGGAATGAGGGTGGGGTGGACGCGCACTTCGACGGGTTGCGAGTCGCCGCCTTTGATGATCGCGAGCAATTTGATCGTGTAGCCGAGTTCGCGGGCGATCTGGATGTCGAATTGCGAGACTTGCCGGATGCCCTCGACGTAGGTGTTTTCGTAGCCGGTCCAGAAACCGTGAGCCAGCGAGGCGAGGATTGTCGCCTTGTGCGCGCTGTCGCCGCCGTCAATGTCAAGCGTCGGATCGGCCTCGGCGTAACCGAGTCGCTGCGCCTCGGCCAGCACCGCTTGGAAATCTTTCCCCTCGGCGGTCATGCGGCTGAGGATGTAATTGCAGGTGCCGTTGACGATGCCGTAGATCAGCGGGAAATGATTGGCGACGAACCCTTCCCGGATCGCCTTGATGATCGGGATGCCGCCGCAGACGCTGGCTTCGTAGAAAATGTTCGTGTTATGCTTGGCTGCCGCCCCGAAGATCTCCTCACCGTGATGCGCCAGCAACGCCTTGTTCGCCGTCACCACGACCTTGCCGCGGCTGAGCGCGTCGAGGATGACCGTCTTGGCAAAACCGGTGCCGCCGACCAGTTC
>CAZJCX010000141.1:0-8987 GCA_964544425.1 uncultured Verrucomicrobiota bacterium | reverse complement strand
GGGTCGGGTGGGGATGTTGCGCGGACCGGGACTGCCGGTCGGGACTTCGTGGTTGATCTTCACGCCGCCCGCGCCGATGTCGAAGATCGCGCACCCGCGAATTTCATTCCGGTGACTGCCCTGCCTGACCTCGATCCCGTAGCCGGCGACGTGGGCAACCTCGCAGCCGATGAGCCGGCAACCTTCCGCGCGGTTGAACTGGATCGCACCCGCCACCGTGAACGCCGCTTGCGAGTCACCGGGATAATCGGCGGGCAAGTTGTGCTCGGCATGATGAAACGCGATGTTCTCGAACGTCACGTCCCGGCAACCGTCGAGCAGCACGAGCGTTTCAAGCCGCCCGGCCATCACCTCCGCCGTCGCCAAGTCCTCGCCCGGCAGGGGCCGGTAATACAATGTGCCGGTCGGGCGGTCGTGATACCACTGGCTGGGCGAGTCGAATTTCTCGAAGACGTTCTCGACGTAGAACCGCGCCATCGCGCCGTGCTCGCCGGTCAGGACGTTGATGACCGGCGTGGTGAACTCAACCCGGCGCGTGGCCGGGTCGAATGACTGGATGCGGAGATGGTCTTCCCAAAACCCGTTCGGTGAAATGATCTCAATGTCGTCGCGATTGCGCCAATCGGCTGCGAGCGCGCCGTCCGGCACATATCCCTCGCGCACGCCCTTGAACCAGCCGACGCCCGGTGCGCGACTGGTCGGGTCAGCCCAATGAAAGTAGCCGGTCGCCGGCCAGCGGGTGCGCGGTCGGCGCCGGCCGTTGACGAACAGTTGTTTGAAGCTGCCCGGCGCTTTGGCCGTCCAGCAGTCCGCGCCACTTTGCCAGCCGGTGATACGCCGGCCGCCGCTGAGGACAACCCGCTCACCGGGTGCGGCGGCGATGGTGATGCCGGAATGTTTCTGCGTGAGCCGCAGAGTGCGGGGCAGAAAATACGTGCCGCCGCGCAGGAAGAGGCGCCGTGGTCGTCGCGGCTGGGCCAGCGCGGCCAGCAGGGTGCGGGCGTCCTGGATCACGGACGCGACCGGAACCGGCGGTAGAGCAGCGCACCGCCAATTCCGATCAGAAGCATGGCGCTTGGCTCAGGAACCGCGAGGGAATCAAGCGCGACAACTTCACCGACACGCTTCCCGGGGCCGCCCGGCAAATTAAAGGTGTAGCGCGCTTTCGTGACGCCGCTCCATGTGCCGGACACCGAGGCGAGCGACCAGATGGCAGTCGTGTCGTTCGGCGCGACGATGAACGAAGTGTCGGCCACCGTGCCGACGGCGACATAACCGCTGCCCATGTCGAGTTCGAAGCTCACGGATTGCGTTTCACGATCCAGAAATGTGTCAATCCCACTCGGCACGTCACTTGCCATGTACGCGTCTAATCGCGCGAGTGTCACGGCGCTACCCCAAGTCAATTCGATCTGGTAGGGCGGCGTGGTGGATCCGCCGGCATTGTTGAACACAAGCACATCCTGCTCGGCATATCCGGTCTTGTCACTCATGCGTTCGTCATTCGCATCCGTAGCGGTGCCCACTTGAAGCCCCCACGCCGGAATGCTGGCCGTGGCTTGGGGAGCGCGGTTGGTGAAACCCGCCGGTGTGAACGAGGTGATGATCGTAGCCCGCGCCGACACCGTGCTGATCGCGACGACCGCCAGAATTGTCCAGTGGCACATTTTCATAATTTTTTCTCCCGCAATCGTGACAAGCGAAAATTACTGGACGGCCACCGGATAAGCAACGGGAACAGATGGAGAACACAGGGGGTGGCTCAACCGGCGGAAGGCCTCCAGAGGCAGGGCGGCGGAGGGGCCGTACCATTTGCCGTCCTCCCGGCCCAAGTCGGGATTGATCCACTCGAACGGGGCACCGGCCTCGGCGCGGCGGCGGGTGTGGTCAATGAATTCAGCGGCGAGTTGCCGGGCCGCTTCCCTGTCCACTTCGGCAATCGCCACCACAACGTAGCCCAGCGGCGTGGGCCAATACCCGCCGTTCTGGTACGTGCCGTACCCTTGATTGAGGTTGTCCTCCCACATCTGTTGGCCGGGAATTGCATCCGCCGCGGCGGGGAGGTGCCGCAGATAGCCGTACCGTGAGAAATGGCCCGCCCGTAAGGCTTCACAGGCCCGGCGGCGCGGTTCGCCCTGCAACACGCCATAATACACCGCCATGCCGGTGGACCAGACATCGGCTTGCCGGTTCACCTCGGTACCGGCCATCAACCAGCCAGAGGGCAAGACGAGGTGCGCAACCACCGATGTGGAAATCCTGTTCGCGACCCGCTCGTATTCCGCCGCGCCGTTTTCGTCACCAAGCAACCGGCAGAACTCGCGCATCGTTTGCGCCGCGCGAAACCGGAGAATGGACGTCAGCGAGATAAAGCCAATCGAACCGATGCCGTCGTGGAAATTAGCCGCCGCCCAATCACCGGGCCGGTTCCAGCAAAGGCCGGTCTCCGGATGCACGATGGCCGCCCGAAACGCGCGGTCGAGGCGGTCGAAGATGGTGACGCCGTTGATTTCGGTGCGGAGTGTGGCACAAGCGTCCCGCTTGTGTGCGGTAGGGTCGGGCTGCACAGCCGGGACGGTTGTGCCACGGGTCACCAGACGCGTCAGCTCGATGACTTCATACACGTTGTCGTCCGTGGCGCGCGTGCCGTACCGGCCCGTGCCCTGATCGTTACCGGGCGAGTTCGTGCCGGGGAAGAACACCCCGCCGGCGCCTTCCGTGGCGGCGTCGCGCAGCCCGGGCAGGTTGATGTGATCGGGGATCGTCCACGGATTGACATGCAATCCATTCGCCAGCTCGCGTTGCGCCGGGCCGCTCTGATGCAGCAGGATCAACTTCAGCGCGGCTTCCATCGCCGGCGCGGGGATAAAGCCCGACCGGCATTGCATGACAAAATCACGCGGAAAGAAGCTGCCATATTTTCCGTCGCCACCCGGCAGCCAGACGTGCTGCGCGCCCGGCTCGACCACGCGGTGGCACCGCGCGATGACTTGACGGGCGTGCTCCTCAAACCACTGGCAGCGCTCCGCATCTGGGAACAGAACGTTCAATAGAAGACGCGGTAATTGTAGCCGGGCGTCTGCACGTAGCCAATCGTCGGATTGGCCACGTAGCTCGCGAGAATACCGGTGTTGTACGCCGTCCACGTCACGCGCCCGTCACCGTAAAGCTGGTTGCCGCCTTCAATCCGCGGGGTTCCGTAATCGGTAAAGACGTTCTGCGCCACCGCCCCCGTGCCCAGCGGGTGATAGGACGGTCCGACCTGGCCGTGATTGTACAGCCAGCCGCCGCCACCGGCGATCCAGATGAAAATCTGGTCGTTCATCAACAAGCGGTCGGCCGTGAAATCGCGCTCGGTCAGAACTTGTGGTCCGGTCACCGACGGCAGCCACAGATCCATCCGCGCAAAATACGAGTAGTCGAAGTGGAAAAAGCCATACGTCGGATTGCTGTGGGCTTCTCCGCGCCCCAGCGTGCTGGGGCAACGCCACAGCCCCCGCAATTTTTGCGTCGTCAGGTTCGCGCCCGGCAGGTAAGAACTGACGTGCGGCACCGCAAAAAAGCCCGGAGCAGTCGCGGTGCTCCACGACGCGATGTTGGGATAGGTGTCGTAGTTGCCGGTCTGGTAAAACGGCTGCGCGCTGCTGGGGAAGCGGCCGCCGTTGTCCCCCGCATATGCCATCCATGTCACACCCCACTGCCGGAGATTCGAGACGCATACCGCTCGCCGGCCGCGCTCGCGCGCCTTGCTCAACGCGGGCAACAGAATCGCCGCGAGCAGGGCAATGATGGCCACCACCACCAACAGCTCGATCAAGGTAAACGCGGTCCGCCGCACATCGGCACCCTACCGGACGCACTCCCGGCTTGCAAAGGGAACAGTTGGAGAACACACTCCGCCGCCATGCGCCAATTCCGCCTCAGCCACGAGTTACCGGAACTGACAGGCGCGCTGATCACCGTCCGCAGTTCGGCGGCGGACCGCACCAAATCCGAACACGTCCTCGACGCGTTGCGCCAGCTCGGCGACCGGTGCCGGGGGGATAAACCGCTGCCCTTCTATCCGGTGCGGGAGGTGGCGGAGTGTTTCGGCGTGCCCGTGTCGCTTGTGGCGCGCGTGTACCGGCAACTGGAAGCGGAGGGGCTGTTGCTGCGGATCCGCAGTGTCGGCACAATGCTGCAACCGAAACGGCGCCAGCCACGGCAGGCCATTCGCGGCGTGGTGGGGTTGCCGGTCTGGCAGTACGGCCACAGTCAGATGCCGGATTGGCAGATTTTTTTCCGCACACTGGCCGAGCGGCTGCGGATCCGGCATTTCCTCGCCGACTTTGTATTCTACCGCGCCGGCGAAGAGTTCACCTCCGCGCTGGAGGATCGGTTACTCGATTATCACCTCGACCATCTCGTCTGGTTCAAGCCGCTGGGCGCCGGCCGTGAGTTGATGCGGACGCTGGCGGACAAAGGCGTGCGGATCGCGGTGGTGACGGAGGGGCAACTGGCGTTTCCCGGTCGGCGCTACATCATTTCATGGGATCGCGCGCTGCGGCGCGGCGTGGCGCAATGGAAAGCTCGCGGCATCCGGCGCGTGCTGGTTTGCCGCGCGCTCGATCCCGTGCCGTATGACGCGACGGATCCCGAAGCGTTGTTGGAGGCTGCCGGCATGGCGTGCGAGCAGCATCCGCAGCCCGGCACGTCGGTCACCATCGCGCCGGCAGCCTTGGATCGCCGCACGGCGGTGTTGATCTGGGACAACTTGTTCTGCACCGCCAGCGACACGTTATTCGCCGCCGGCACGGCCGCGTTGCTGAAGGAACACCCGGTCATTTGCACCCATCACCTCAACACGTGGCCCGATCTGGTCGCCGGTGTCCGCAGTGATTTTGCCATCTTGAACTGGACGGAGATTGCCGACCGGGTGGCGGACGATATCGCGCGCGGTCAACTCACCGAGCACCGCGAGCCGGTCACCTTCCAGGCCCGCTGGCATCCACAAGCCGATGCCGCGCGCTTCGCCCGGCAATTCTAACTACAAGCTCGTCAACGCCACGCCTTCGCGGCGCAGCAAGGTTGCTTCCACTTTGGGGACGTACATCTGCGTTTCGGCGGGCAGCTTCGTCGCGATTTCATCAAACGACTGCGCCCCTTCCTTCTCCAACAACCGCCGCACGCGCCCTTGTCCGGCGTTGTACGCCGCCAACGTCAGCCGCCAATCGCGAAACTTCCCGTGCAGATGCCGCAAGTACCGGGCGGCGGCGCGGGCGTTGCGCTCCGCGTCCAACCGTTCGTCACGCGGCCAGACCGACAAGCCGAGCCATTTCGCCGTCTCCGGCATCAACTGGTACAGTCCCACCGCACCGACGGGGCTGCGGGCGCGCGCGTCAAACCCGGATTCCACTTCCGCCAACCACACCAACTCGGACGGCACACCTTCTTCGGCAAAAATCGGTTTCAACCGCGGCACAAACGTCTCGGCGCGCGGGTACGGCGGACGCAACTCCAGTTGCTTCACCCAAATTTCCCGTTCCTGTTGCGGGCTGGGATTGATCGGCGTCAACTCCGTGGGCGGCACCGGCAGTTCCAAGCGCGGTGGCGGGATCGTCACCCGCAATTCCTCGGCGACCACGAGATAATCCAACCGCGCCCGCAACCACGCCGCGTACGGCTGCCATTCTTCATTGGATTCCAACGCCGGCAACAACGCCACCGCCACCTCCCGCACCACCGCCAAATCCGCGACGTAGTCACCCTGCAACTTCGCCTGCAACTCCCGGCAGACCGCCTGCACCTGCTCGTGGTCCACCTCGCCGAAGACCGACCAGTCAACGGAGTGGAGCACTTCCGGCAGGGAAATTTCCTGTGCCCGCCCCGGTACGGCAAACAGCATCAACGCTAGCATCAGCCACGACCTCGTCATCACCGGCTGTATCGCGCCACCCGCCGCGAATGTCAATCGCGCGGCACCGGTACGGCGTGCGGATGAGGCGCGGATGTTGGAAGAGGTCGAGCTTCAACGTCACCGCCGTCCAGATGGCCGCGCCGATGCCGAGCACCGACTTGACGCGCTGCGCCCATGTCGGCGCCCCCAACTCGCCGGTGATTTGTCGCGCGAGCTCGCCAATCCAGCGGCGGATTCTCCGGTTGGGGCCAAACAACCGACCGGCGAGGAAGACCGGGTATGCGCCGCGCAACTCGGTGGCGTACAACTCCGCTTTCTGGCGCAGGAACGGGTTCGGCGAGTCTGTCAGTTTCCGGTAGCCGAGCAACCGGCCTTCGAGGACGCGAAAGATGCTGGGGCCAAGCCGCTGGAAATCTTCATCGAAACACCAGCGTTGCAGGTCTTCGATCTGCTCCGATGAAAGCGTGGGGTGTTTCATCACGGTGGCAAAGCCGTCGGCGCGGCGGTACAGCGCTGCCGGATTCTGGACATACCCCTCGTGCATGAGGTTCTCGCGGCGGACGCGCTCGTGGAATGGCGTGCCGGGGACGGGGCCATAAATCAAATATTGGCCCAGAGCGGGTTTCAACTTCAGTAACCCGTCCAATTCCTGCGCGACGACCGCGGGCGTCTGATAGTCAAATCCCACAATCATCGAAGCAAGAATCGTGATGCCGTGCTCGCGCAGTTCAGTGAACAGTTCCTCGACCGGACGCCCTTGCTGCTTGGCATAACCTGACCGGGTTCCTTCGTAACCGATCCAGAAACCGTCAATGCCCATTTCGAGGATCTCCTCGACGGTGTATTGGCTGAGCGCCTTGACGCTGGAGAACGCGAAGATGGACAACTTCCTGCCGCCCTGCATGACGGCTTCGCGGAACTGCATCGCCCGTTTCTTGTTCAACAGGAAATCCTCGTCAATGATCAGGAACACGAGGTTTGGGTCCGTGGCCAGATACCGCTCGATGACCCGGTAGATATCGCGACCTTCGGGGAGCAGCTTGATGTGCCGGCGCTTGAAGAAGTGCGACGTGCAACAGAAGTCACAGCCATTCGGACAACCCAGGCCCGCAAAAATCTTCCCGGTGCCCGACACCTTCCAGCCAAACACCTTCAACCAACTGACGATCAACGGCTGCCGGTACGGCATCGAGATGGCCGGCTCGCCCAGCAACCGGCGCAGGTAGCCAACGCCTTCCTCCCGGCAGATGAAATCCGCGTATGGCAGCAACTCCTCATCGGGCAACACCGTCCCGTAGCCGCCGAGGACGATCTTGGCCTGCGGCGCGTACCGGCGAACGAGCGCCATCATGTCCGGCACCTTGTGAAAGACGGCCATCAGGAACGAGATGCCGACGTAGTCGTAACCGCGTTTGAGTTCCCGGATGAACTCCCGGCGAGAAGGGTATTGCAGTACCACCGTCGGCGCGTCGAGGTTCGCGGCGATGTATTCGAGGGAAAACTGAATATTCACCGTGCGCGGACTGAAGAGGCCCTGCGCGCGGGTCACTTGCCGGTAGAGCAATTCATAACCGACGGACGGCGCATCGCCACACTGCGGGCCGAGCGGCCGGCAGACCGTCGTCAACAATACTTGGGGGGCCATGGACACACTCCTCGTCTGGGTTGTACAAGCCTTTCGTCGCTCCGCTGCGACACAGACTGAGGTGGGTCGGAGTGCTGAAACTTGGTGCCGCACCCTACGGCGAGTGGGCGGGCGATGTCAAAAGGCAAAATCGGCTTTCCCGCAATCGCCGCTTGCTTCGTGGCCGATAGCTGTCAGACTCACCGTTCACCCTCAATTCAACAAAGGAATCAATCATGGACGATATTCTCAACCTCGAAGGCACCGTGGCCACAGTGCTGCCCGGCACCATGTTCCGCGTCGCGTTGCCCAACCAGAAACTCGTCCTCGCCCACATCTCCGGCAAGATGCGCAAACGCTTCATTCGTCTGGCCGTCGGCGATCGCGTCAAACTGGAAATGAGCCCGTACGATCTCGAGAAAGCCCGCATCGTCTACCGGCTCTGAGCGGAATCAGTAGCGCAGCGTGAAGTGATACTTGAGCACGTTCTGGCAATGGTGTTTGTCCACCGTCGTCTTGCTGCGCCAGCCCGCGCAGGCTTGCTCGCCGCTGACCGTCGTACGCCGCTCCGCCACCGCAGCCGCCAGTTCTTCCGTCAGATCGAAATCGCCGCGGATGCACTCGCTGTTCGGACACTGGAACCGGAAGACTGACTTCGCATTGGCGAGGTTGACCTCGTACTTCACCCGGCTTGTCCGCGTGAACCCTCCCGGCGTGTAATGTTCCAAGTCCACCGTCAATGATTTCAATCCGCGGAACGCCTCCGCCAGTGTGACTGATTCTCTGACCCGTTGTCCCTCTTGCGCCCGGTATTCCGCGCGCGCGCCAATCCGATGTCCGTGCATGGGGGCGACCATAGCAAAGTTTCGCCAATTCGTCCGCTCTATTTTTTTGAATCAGACGATCCAACCACCACCGACCACCAGATCACCGGCATAGAACACCGCCGCCTGGCCGGGGGTGATGGCGCGTTGCGGCTCCGGCAACGTCACCCGGGCGCGACCGTTCCCGGTCAGCTTGACCGCGGCGGGCAACCACTTTAATCGGCACGATATTTCCTGTCCATGAATCGACTTCGACTTCGACGAACTGCACGCCGGCAACTCCGCCATGTGCCAGGTGCAGTTCGCGATTCCGAATTCGCCGCGCACCAAATCTTCCGCCGGGCCGACGATGACCCGGTTGGTCGTCGCATCCAGTTCAACGACGTACAGCGGTTTCGGCTGGCCGCCGAGGTGGAGACCTTCACGCTGACCAATGGTGAAATACTGGATACCAGCGTGCCGCCCCAACACCTTACCGGCCCGCGTCACAATCTCCCCTGGCGAGTCCGGCACCTGCGCGCCGTCTCGCCGGAAGACGAGGATCGTGTCGAGCGGCACGCCGAGGGTCACGGTGCGCGGCCCGGTGAAGACCTGGGCCGGGTCCCAGTAGCTCCGCCACGTTCCGCGCGGGAAGTAGACGTCG
>CAZJCX010000140.1:0-9010 GCA_964544425.1 uncultured Verrucomicrobiota bacterium | reverse complement strand
GCAGATTTACGTGGCGCGGGTCAAAGACCCGGCCAGCGTTCTGCAACCAGGCCACGTGATCCTCGGTATTGCCGGTCAACGGTTCACGCGCGATGTGATTGATACGTGGCGCGCGGCCGTGGCGCAAAGCAGGCGATCGGACGCCGACGGCAAACTCAGTGCAATTCTTTGGCGGGCCGGTGAGGTCGCGACCGTGACAATCGTCACGATGCCGTCGCCGCCTGATTTCACGCAAGGAGGTGTGAAGGACGACAAGCACGATTGGACGCTTGGTCCGACCGGGGCGCGGGGTTGGATTTTCGGTAAAAATCTCGAGACGACCCGGGCGCGACAGATTCTCGTGACGAAAGTCTTCCCGGCATCGCCGGCCGACGGCATCTTGCAGGAGGGCGACGTGATCCTCGGGGTGGACGGCAAACTGTTTGCGGCGGACGCCCGCAAAGTGTTTGGTCGTGAAATCACCAAGGCCGAGGTTGATGGGCGGTTGAACTTGCTTCGCTGGCGGAATGGCGAACAGTCGAATGTGGTCGTCCAAATCCCGGCACTCGGTGCATACAGCCGGACTGCGCCATTTGATTGTCCGAAGACGAAACGGATCGTGGAAGCGCAATGTGCTTATCTGCAGAAGCGCGGTTTCGGCGACGGGATTACCGGCAAGGTGAATGCCCTCGGTGCGCTCGCCACGGGGCGACCGGAGTTCGACTCCGTGCTGAAAGATTTCGCCCGCAAACTTGCTTCGCCCGGCTTGAAGCTCAGTGTCGAATCCGAAGGTCCTGGCTCGTGGGATGCCGGTTACGCGAATCTGTTTCTGACCGAATATTATCAGGTGACGAGAGACCCATCGGTGCTGCCGGCCATCCGCGAATACGCGGTCTATCTGGCGCGCGGGCAGACCAGCGTCGGCACATGGGGACACGGCATGGCGTGGACGAAACTCAACGGGGGCCGACTGCACGGTTCGCTCGGCGGTTATGGCGCGCTCAACCAGCCCGGTCTCGTGTGCTACTTGTCGTTGATCCTCGCGAAGGAATGCGGCGTGAACGACCCGGAAGTGGACGCCGCGATCGCGCGTTCGACGAAGTTTTTCGGATTCTACATCAATCGCGGCGCGATCCCCTACGGCGATCACACGCCCAACTATGACCACGACGACAACGGCAAATGTTCCATCGGCGCGGTCGCGTTCGATCTGTTGGGCGACCGGGAAGCGGCCACGTTTTTCTCGCGGATGACCGTCGCGTCGTGGGCGGTGCGGGAGGCGGGGCATACCGGCAATTACTTCAGTTTTCTCTGGGGAGTGTTGGGCGCCGGACGAGCGGGACCGGATGCGGCCGCGGCGTTTCAGCGCGAGCAACATTGGTTTCTCGACATGGAACGCCAGTGGGACGGCAGTTCACTCTATCAAGGCGGTGCCGGCATGAGCGGCGGCGAACACTCGTATTCCGGCTGGGACTGCACGGGCGCGCGGTTGCTGGCGAATTCCCTGCCGCTGCGAAAACTCCGCATCACCGGCAAGGGCGGCGGCGTGTCAGCCCAGATTACCGGTGACGATCTCAAGGCGGTCATCGAAGCCGACCGGGATCTGTTGTGGTCGAACCGGGAAAACATCTATGACGGTCGGCCGACGGAGGAACTGTTCCGGTTGCTCAACAGCTGGTCGCCCCCGGTCCGCTGGAAGGCAGCCAGGGCGTTGGCCGGTAAGGGCGATGATTCCATCCTGCCGCGCGTGCTGAAGGTGTTGGACGGCGCTGATCAGAATGCCCGGTATGGGGCGTGCATGACGTTGGAGCACATGAAGGAACGGGCCGGCGTGGCGGTGCCGGCATTGACCGCGTTGTTAGCGGACAAAGATTTGGAACTACGGATTCGGGCCGTCACCGCGCTGGCCGGGATCGGCGCGCCCGCTCGACCGGCCATTCCCGCATTGCTGGAAGTGGCATTCAAAGCCTACCCGGATGATCCGCGCCAATTTACCCAGCGGCATCTTAGCGTGGCGTTGTTTGGTGGCCGCGGGTTGTTGTCCCAGTCGGTGGCAGATGTGGACCGGCAGCTCCTGTTCCGGGCCGTCGAGAAACTGCTGCAGAACGATGACGGTCATGCGCGTTCCACCGTGGCCGGGATTTACCAGAAACTTACTTTTGAGGAACTCCGCCCGTGGTGGCCGGCGATCGTGCGCGCGATCGAAGTGCCGGCACCGAGCGGCGAAATGTTTGCGGCGGGTGTGCGCGACAGCGGGCTGCAACTGTTGGCGGAGCATCATGTGAAAGAGGCGATTCCGTTGCTGGTCCACTATGCGCGACACCAGCAGCAATGGGGGAGTCAGGATCGCATGGTGAAGATCATGGCGCAGTTGGAGGGTTACGGTGTTCACGCACAGGCAGCGCTGCCGGAATTGAAAAAGATCGCGGAGTGGTGTCGCACTGAGGAAGGCTTCCCGGAATGGGCGCGGGTCAAGAAACGGGAAGCCATCGAGGCTGCGATTCAACGCATCGAGGCCACTACGAAGAAACCCGAGTTGATCACAATCACAAAGGAGAAATCATGAAGAATACCTTAATCGTCGGCATGTTGATGTCGTTGGCGACAATCGGTCATGCCGCGCCGGTCAAAGTCTTCATCTTGGCCGGGCAGTCGAACATGGAAGGTCATGCGCGGGTCGAGACGTTCGACTACATCGGCGACGACCCGGCCACCGCGCCGCTGCTCAAGCAGATGCGGAATGCCGATGGCACGCCGAAGGTTTGCGAGCGCGTGTGGATTTCGTATTTGACCGGCAAACACGATCTCAGCGCCAACGGTGAGGGCATCGGCAAGCTCACGACCGGTTACGGTGCGCGCGGCTCGAATCCTACTAAGGACGGCGGGAAGATCGGGCCGGAGTTCACATTTGGGCTGCGGATGGAGGAGAAACTGCAACAGCCGGTGTTGCTGATCAAGACGGCGTGGGGCGGGAAGTCGTTGCATACGGATTTTCGTTCGCCCAGCGGCGGCGAAACGGGACCGTGTTACAGACTGATGATCGACCACGTGAAGCTGGTGTTGAAGGACATCAAACGCGTGATACCGGATTACGATCAAAAACAAGGCTACGAGATTGCCGGGTTCGTCTGGTTGCAGGGGTGGAACGATATGGTGGACTCGAAGGTGTATCCCAAGCGGATGGAGCCGGGCGGGTATGATCTGTACAGCGAGTTGTTGACGAAGTTCATCCGCGACGTGCGCAAGGATTTGAACGCGCCGAACATGCCGTTCGTGATCGGCGTGATGGGCGTGGGCGGCGTGGATGCGAAAGGGCCGGGCGCGATGTTCCGGATTGCGATGGCAGCGCCGGCGAGCTTGCCGGAGTTCAAGGGGCGGGTGGTGGCGGTGCAAACCGCGCCATTTTGGGACGCGCGGTTGGCCGAGATTGACGAGAAACGCGGCAAGGTCACCGGGAAACGCCGGCAGCTGAACAAGGAAGTCGAGGCCGGCAAGCTGACCAAAGAAGATGCCGACCGGCAGGTGAAGGAGTTGGAAGCCAAACTGATCACGCCGGAAGAAGAGGCGCTGTGGAAACGCGGCGCGTCCAATGCCGGTTATCATTATCTCGGCTGCGCCAAGACGTTCGCGCTGATGGGGCGGGCGTTTGCCGATGCGTTGCTGGAACTGGAGAAACGATGAAGATTTGCGTGAATTGTAGCCGCCCCGCTCTGTCGGGGCGGTCTGCGCGGCACGGCGACAGAGCGCCGTGGCTCCAGCGTCTTCTGACTATCATCGTTGCGTTGTGTGTCGTCACAGCGGCAACCGCGTCCGAATACTACACGGAGCCGGTGCTGTTTAATTCGCGGCCGAATCCGAAGGCGGAAAAACATTTCGGGCACGTCGGGGCGACCGGGTTGAAGTTGCGGATTTATCCGGGCGTCGTCGTCACGGTCGAGGAGACGGTGCCGGGAACTCCGGCAGCCGGTAAGTTTGCGAATGGCGATGTGATTACCGGGGTGAATGGCGTCGTGCTGGCTGGGCGGAATCCGTATGTCGTCCTCGGCGAAGCGTTGACGGCAGCGGAGGCGAAGGATGGCACGTTGGTGTTTGACGTTGAGAGGAAGGAGCCGGTCACGGTGCGCATACCGGTGCTTGGCGCTTACAGCGCGACTTGGCCGCTGGATTGCAAGAAGTCACAGGCCATCATCAAGAGCGCGGCGGATTACTATTCGCGGACTTTGAAATATCCCGGCGGCGCGGCCACCGAGCGGGAAGAGGAGAAGGAACGTCACGGCATGGGCGGGGCGTTGGCGTGCCTGTTTCTGCTCTCGACCGGGGATGATCAGTATTTGCCGCGCGTGAAATCGCATTTCGATGAACTCGGCAAGAACATCCAGGGCATCGGCGACCACACTTGGAACAACGGGTACAACGGCATCGCTTGCGCGGAGTATTACTTGCGCACAGGCGATAAGTCGGTGTTGCCTATTTTACAGTATTACGCCGACAACGCCCGCGACCGGCAATTCTACGGGATCGGCTGGGGACATTGGGGACGGCAGATCAATCCCGGTTACGTCGCCGGTGGGTTGATGAATCCGGCGGGCGCGCAGGTGGCGACGACGTTGGTGTTGGCGAAGGAGTGCGGCGTGAATGTGGACGACCAGACGTTGCTGGGCGCGTTGCAATACTTTTACCGGTTCGCCGGTCACGGCAGCGTGGCCTACGGCGATCATCGCGGCGAGGGCGGGCTGGGGTCGAACGGGAAGGACGGCATGGTGGCCGCATTGATGCAGGCGGCGACCGGCGCGAAAGGGAACACGGAGGTTTACCGGCTGGCGCGGAATCATCTCGGGTTGTACCTGCTTGACAGTTATCCGGCGTTGGCGACCGGGCACGGCGACGAGGGACGCGGGGACGGGATTTGGCGCGGGATTGTCTCGGCCTACGTGCTGGATTTCAATCCGCAGGTTTACCGGGAAACGATGCAGCGGTTGCAATGGTGGTATGACTTGAGTCGGCGTCCGTCGGGCGCGTTGGGCATGGCGACGTGTGCGCGGTTCGATGATGAAGGTTCGGGCGCGGCGATGGCCATGGCGTACACCGCGCCGTTGAAGACGCTGCGGATTACCGGCGCGGCGCGGTCGAAGTATGCGCAGGATTTCACATTGCCGGAAAATATCTGGGGCCGACCAGCCGACCGCGCGTTTCTGTCAGTCGCGGGTGGGTACGACGAGCCGGTGCATGTGCCATATCACAAGTTGGGCAACGCCTACAGCAATCCGGCCAAGCTGACGCAGATTGCGCGCGCGGAGTTGCTGCGGAATGTGCGGCACCGGAATTATGTGATCCGCACACAGGCGGCGAAAGCGTTGCTGCATACCGGGGCGTTTGAAGAGTTGGAAAAATTGCTCACCGACAAAGACCCGCGCGTGCGCCGGGCGGCGTTGGATGGGATGACGGATTACCGGTATTGGTTTGTGAAGGGGAAAGACCCGATTGCGGCGAAGGATGTTTCGCCGGCCATGCTGGCGGCGATCCGGAAGATGTTGGCGGATTCCGGGGAGGCGTTGTACGTGGTGGACAGCGCGTTGCTGGCGCTCAGTTGCGCGCCGGCGAGTGAGGTCGCGAAGAGTTTGCCGGTGATTCTGCCGTGGACAACCCACGATGAGTGGTGGCTCCGGCAAGCGGCGTTTCTCGCGCTCGCGACGGCGGCCGGGGATGACGAGGCGCGTCCGAAGGTATTGCCGGTGTTGGCGGAGATGTTGTTGAACGAGGGCCGTCCGCAAGCCCGGGAAACCATGAGCGGGGCGTTGAGTCGCTTGAAGGCCACGGGGGGAATCGTCGCGGCGTTTCAAGCGGCGGCCGGTAAGACGCCGATCGCGAAGGGAATCCGCGCCGGTGAAGGTGCATACTACGTCCAACAAGCGGCCGTGGCAGCGGTGAAAGCCGATCCCGGTAAAGCGGTGGAAATCGCGCAGACGGTTCGGGCGCGGTTGCCGGAACTGGAGACGCGGCACATCGTGAATGTCGTCGAAGCGTTGTTGGCCTCGCGCCAGGACGTGACGGAGGTGCTCTACGGTGATTACCGGCGCGAATTGATTCGGCGTATGAATGAGGGCGGCGGAGCGCTCGACACGATTTTGTCGCTGACGCAACTCAAGCATCCCGATGCCGGTTGGCAGGAGCTTGGCAAGCCGGCGGGGAGCGAGCGAATCTGGCAATTCACGTCGTTTGAGCCGGTCGGCAAGGATGTGATGCATCCGCGCGAGGGGAAACGGTTTCGCGATGTGACGTTGCCGGCGGGATTGGAGAATTGGTTCACGCCCGAGTTTGATGCCGGTGAGTGGAGCAGTGGAAAAGCGCCGATTGGCAAGGGCGAGTTCAAACCAAAACGCGCCAAGGTGGCGCCGTTCGCGAACCTCTCAACGTGGGGGGCTGGGGAGTTTTTGCTCGCGCGGACGACGTTTGAGTTGGATTCGTTGGATTACGACTTTATCCGTCTCAGCGTCTTGGCCAAGCAGGGCTACCACATGTACCTCAACGGCCACAAAATCAAGACCTACATCTGGTGGAGTGATCCTGAGTATCGGAAAGTCGGCTTCGAGGCAGCGGCGGTGAAGCACTTGAAAATGGGAGCCAACGTGTTGGCCGTATATGCCAATGCCGCCTATGAAGGCGGGATGCAAGTCGGGCAGTTGGATGTGCGGCTGGAGGGGTTGAAGAAGGCGGATTTGTTGAGGGAGTAGTCGCAGGGTTTACGCCTGCGAAACCGGATGCACC
Organism: uncultured Verrucomicrobiota bacterium; assembly: GCA_964544425.1. Classification (GTDB taxonomy): domain Bacteria; phylum Verrucomicrobiota; class Verrucomicrobiia; order Palsa-1439; family Palsa-1439; genus OMJI01. The sequence goes on along the minus strand of CAZJCX010000140.1, from coordinate 2,266 downwards.
CAGAAACCGAGCGCACCCGTAAAGGGTGCGGCTACAATCGTCGCAAAAATGATGGTGTTTCGGGTTGTCAATCTCACGCCGCACCGGCTAATCTGTCAGCAGAAAGGATCGCAGCCTATTATGCCTCATCTCATTCGCAAGAAGCTCGACGGAACCGTCGCCGATCGCCGGGAAGTGACGCCCAAGGAACTCATCGTGGGCCGGGGCGACCAGGCGGACTTGAAGATCACGGATGCGGAGATGTCGCGCGCGCATTTCAAGGTCAGCGATCAGGGCGGCACGTTTGCGATTGAAGACCTCGGTTCGCAGAACGGCACGTTCGTCAACGGCCACCGGATCACCAAAGCCTCGCTTCAGCCCAACGACCAGATTCGCGCGGGCGAGACCAACTTCGTGTTCACCAACGACGCCCAGCCCGAAGCGATGCCGACCATGCTCGGAACGCACAAGCCGAAGGTGTTGCGGTAGGCGGTGCCAGAGGGAGGAGATTTTTCTTGGCCACTTTGACAATCACCGCAGGGCAGCCGGAGCAGATCGGCAAGCGTTTCGTCATTGAGCACCGTCCCCTCAGCGGTGGCCGTGACCCGGGACGGGAAATCCAGTTGCTTGATCCCGAAGTGTCGCGCCGGCATTTCTTGGTTCGGCCGGAGGGCGACCAGCATGTGCTGAGCGAATCGAATTCCGCCAACGGCGTCTTCGTCAACGGTCAACCGATCAAGCTGCACAAGCTCCAGGAGGGCGATCAAATCCGGGTGGGGCAAACGGTCTTGGTGTATTCCCGGCAGGACGACGCGCAAGGCACGAACATGGTGCAAGTGCAACGCCGGGCCGAACGGCAATACCGGGACGCGGGAACAATTTTCGCGCCCGCGCCGAAGAAGTAGGGACTGGCTTGCCGGGGTCGGGCCGCAACTTGGCATTGCCACCTGTGTAGAGCGCACATCCCTGTCGTTTGGGGTGGGCGCTGCGAATCACCCGCGATCCACGCTCGCGGCGCGAAGCGTAAACGACAGGCATTCCCGCCCTACAATCCGGCGTGACTACAGTATCGAGACTCACCGAGGATAATTCCTCGCACTGGCGCTGGCGGCTGTGGTATTTCGTTCAGAGTTGGCGGTATCGAGGAGAAGGGTCGCGGGCCACATTTTGCCACACGACAAATCAATCACTGCGTTCATCAGCCACGCCCCGGAGGATTTGGCGGCAACGGCGGAACTCGTCAAGTGCATCGAAGCACTTGGGGTGGGTTGTTGGTACGCGGAACGCAACACGCGCCCCGGTCACTCCGAATCCGAAGACATCCTCACCGCCATCGAGAACACCGACGCGATCGTCCTGCTGCTGACCGCGCACTCCAATGTCTCGCGCCATTGCCTCCGGCAACTTGAGATGGCGGCGAACAAGAACAAACTCGTTTACCCCATCTTCCTCGAAGAACTCAAACCGTCGCGCGCCCTGGAATTGTATGTCTCGTCGTCGAGTTCGATCTACGCGGTGGGACTCGCTCCCGCGCAGGTGGCCGAGACATTGGTCAATGCGTTAACGCCCGGCTCAACCGTCGCCCCTGCCGCGATCGCAGCCGACCAAACCGTCATCAGCAAGGCACCCCCGGCCAATCCCGGCTTTCGCAAACTCGGTCCGGGGACGATGCTGGGCCAATTCCTCATCAAACGAGAACTCGGTCACGGCGCGATGGGGCAAGTCTTCCTCGCCCGGCAACTGTCCATGGATCGCGATGTCGCGTTGAAGATTTTGCCGCCGGCATTTGCCATGCGCGAGGAGATGATCCAGCGCTTCCGCAACGAAGTCCGCCAAGCCGCCAAGGTGGATCACCCCAACATCGTCACTGCCTACGAAGCCGGTGAAGACTCCGGCGTGCTCTATCTGGCGATGGCGTTTGTGGACGGCGTCTCACTCGACAAGAAACTCGAACGCGACGGGCCGATGCAAGAGGCCGAGGCGTTGACCATCATCCGCAAGGTGGTCGGCGCGCTCAAGGTCGCGTGGGACGATCACCGCCTGTTGCACCGCGACATCAAGCCCGGCAACATCATGCTGCTGCGCGACGGCAAGACCATCAAGGTGACCGATTTCGGCATTGCCCACATGGACGATGCCAACGATCAGCGAACCCAGGTGGGCGCGGTGCTGGGCACGCCACAGTACATGTCGCCCGAGCAGACGCGGGGCGACAAGCTGGACGGACGCTCCGATCTGTTCTCGGCCGGCATCGTGCTCTACCAGATGCTCACCGGCGAGCGGCCGT
>CAZJCX010000139.1:8800-9023 GCA_964544425.1 uncultured Verrucomicrobiota bacterium | reverse complement strand
TGGAGAATGTCCGGCAGGTCGAGCGACGAGATGATGGATTGGGCGACGGCGAAGGGGGTTTCGAGTTTGCGGGCGTTGTGGGCGACGGCTTCGTAGAGCCAGGAATTGTGGATGACTTTGGCGGCTTGATTGGCGAGGGCGACGAGCAGTTCCTCATCATCGGCGCTGAAGGCGTCGAGCCGGGTGGAGTCCACGTTGAGCACCCCGATCAGCGCGTCTTCCA
>CAZJCX010000139.1:6937-8673 GCA_964544425.1 uncultured Verrucomicrobiota bacterium | reverse complement strand
CGGCCGATGGCGAGCTTGAGTTCGCGGGCGGTCTGATCGAGGCCGGTGGCGACTTCGATTTCGAGCAGTTGCGTGTGCGGATCAATCAGGCAAATCGAGCCGCTGGAAGCCTGCATGATCTGCACCGCCTCGTTCAGCACGAGATTCAAGACCTCCGGTGGATCAAGCGAAGAATTGATGGCCGCGCTGACGCGCGCGAGCAACTGGTAGTTGCGCAACTTGCGTTCGCGAGGTGACAGGACACGCGGCATGGCGGGAAGTGTAACGGCTGGCGCAAAAAGGCACCACGCAAAAGCAGTGTTTCGTGGAGCGACCAGAAGAAACTCTTGCGAGGACATCACCACCCAGTCAAAATCCTCTCCGATGTACCACAAAAAGGAACCAATGGTACCCCCGCCAATGTCCCACCCCTTATGTCAGAATCCCCCCCGATGAACTACTACGCCCATTCCAAAGAAGGCGCACCCATCAATGAATGGCACCCGCTGGAAACGCATCTGCGAGATACGGCGAGCAAGGCGCAGGCGTTCGCCGCGCCGTGGGGTGGACGCGAGTGGGCGTGGAATGCAGCATGGTTGCATGACCTCGGTAAGGCGGATTCAAGATTTCAACGGTACTTGCACGAGCAAAACGGACTCGAACTGAATGACGCGAATTACGACTTAGGGCGCGTCAACCACTCTACTGCGGGTGCGGCTTGTGCCGAAGATTGGCAGAAACCGTTAGGTCGTGTTCTGGCCTATGTCGTGGCGGGGCATCATGCAGGTTTGCCGGATTATCAGATTGGCGAAGCTTCGCTTCAGTACCGCATAGAGGACGAAGGGCGCGCCAATCTCGCGCGCATCCCGGATTTCAGGCAGGAGGTCTTGGTAAAACTCAAAACGACAACACGCCCGCCATTTGTGAGAGCGGACAATTTCCACTTCTGGGTGCGGATGCTGTTCTCCTGCTTGGTGGACGCGGACTTCCTCGATACGGAGCAATTCATGGAAGCTGGCAAGTTCCGCGAACGGGGCCAGTATCCCGCACTCGCGGAACTTGCGCCGCGACTGTTCGAGGCTTTGGACAAAATCGAGCACGCAGCCGCCAAGTCCGATGTGAACACGATTCGCGCCGAGATTCGCCGCGCTTGTGAACAGAAAGCCGAGATGCCGAAAGGGCTGTTCTCGCTGACCGTGCCGACCGGTGGCGGTAAAACGCTTTCGGCGATGGCGTTTGCGCTACGGCACATCGAGTATCACGACAGTAAGTTGAAGCCAGATGACCCGCAGCGAATGCAGCGCATCATCTATGTCATTCCGTACACCAGCATCATCGAACAAACCGGGCGCGTGCTGGCCGGCATCTTCGGGCGTGCAAACGTCGTCGAGCATCACAGCAACCTCAGCCCGGAGAAGGAAACGCTCCGCTCGCAACTGGCTACCGAAAACTGGGACGCGCCGATTATTGTCACCACCAACGTCCAGTTTTTTGAGTCGCTCTACGCCGCCAAACCGGGCCGGTGCCGCAAACTCCACAATATCGCCCACAGCGTCGTTATCCTCGACGAAGCCCAACTCCTGCCGCCCGAATTGCTGACGCCGTGCAAAGACGCGATCAAGGAGTTGTGCGCCAACTACGGCGTGACGCTGGTGCTGGCCACCGCCACACAACCGGCCTTGGGACTCGATGCCACCGAGATCATCCAGCCCGGAATGCAGCTCTACGAGCGATTGAAACGCACCGAGTTTACCTTC
>CAZJCX010000139.1:6653-6917 GCA_964544425.1 uncultured Verrucomicrobiota bacterium | reverse complement strand
CAGCCGACCGACTGGCCGACACTCGCCCGGCAACTCCAGCAACACGAGCAAGTCCTCTGCGTCGTCAATTCCCGGCGTGACTGCCACGACCTTTTCAAGTTGATGCCTGCCGGCACTATTCATCTGTCCGCGCTCATGTGCGGCGCGCACCGGTCGGAGGTCATTGACAACATTCGGCAACGGCTTGCGGCTAACCAGCCGGTTCGGGTCATCAGCACGCAACTGGTTGAAGCCGGTGTGGACATAGATTTTCCGGTCGTCTAT
>CAZJCX010000139.1:2835-6613 GCA_964544425.1 uncultured Verrucomicrobiota bacterium | reverse complement strand
GGGAAGGCAAACGCGCGCGAGGCGAAGTGCATGTGTTTGTCCCGCCGAAACCCGCGCCGCGCGGCTTGCTCCGCAAAGGTGAAGACACCACGCGCGACCTCTGTGCGACAGGTTTTGATCCGCACCAACCGGATGCCTTCACGCGCTACTTCGAGTTGTTCTATTCCCGCGTCAACGATACCGGCAGCCGCTTCCACGACTGGCTGGTCAAGGACGTGAATCCCGATATGAAGGTGCAATTCCGCACCGCTGCCGAGGAGTTCCAGTTGATTAAGGATGATGCACAACCAGTCATTGTCCGTTACCGGGACAGCACGCAATGGATTGACCGGCTACGCCATGCCGGGCCGACACGGGAGATCATGCGGGCGTTGCAGCGCTACACGGTCAACCTGCCCCGTCGCATGGTGGACCGGATGCACGTTGATGGGCGGCTGGAAGAACCGTGGCCGGGAATTGTGGCGCAATCGGACTTCAACATTTACGATCCGCAAACCGGTTTGACCGTCTATGTCGAGCGATTGCCGGTGGAGGACTTGGTCATTTAACGAGGAGAAACATGATGAAAGGATTCTGTCTGGAAGTCAGCGGGCCGTATGCCTGTTTCACGCGGCCGGAAATGAAAGTCGAGCGCGTCAGCTACGATGTCATCACGCCATCCGCCGTGCGCGCCATGTTCGACGCAATTCTGTGGAAACCGGCCATCTTCTGGCGGGTCAACCGCATCGAAGTCCTCGCGCCGATCCGTTGGGTGTCCGTCCGCCGCAACGAAGTCGGCAAGGTCGCCTCGCCCCGCAGCGACGGCATCTTCATCGAGGACGACCGGCAACAACGCGCCGGCTTGTTCCTGCGCGACGTGAAATACCGGCTCCACGCCGAGTTCGAGATGACGGAGAAGGCTGGCGCGGAGGACAACGAAGGCAAGTTTGCCGAAATGTTTCGGCGCCGGGCGAGCGGCGGCCAGTGTTTCAACCAGCCGTATCTCGGCTGCCGGGAGTTCTCGGCGGCGTTTCGGTTGGTTGACCCGGCAAGCGAACCGGCCACACCCATCGCCGAGACACGGGATCTCGGCTGGATGTTCTACGATTGGAAACACAACGGCGGGGAACCGGTCGCCCAGTTTTTCCACGCCCAACTTCAGCAAGGAGTCATTGATCTCCGCAACGTCGAGGTGCGCTCATGATCCTCCAAGCCCTGAAAGAATACTACGACCGCAAACCCGACCTGCCGCGACCGGGATTCGAGATGAAGGAAATCCCGTTCGTCGTGACGTTGAAGGCCGACGGCACGCCGGTCAATCTGCGACCGACTTACGAGGGTGAGCGCGCGACACAATACTTGATACCACAAGCAGTCAAACGATCAGTGAATGTTACGGCCAACCTTCTTTGGGATAACCCAGAGTACGTGTTGGGGGTGGTATTGAAGGGCAATGCGAAACGAGTAGAGAAGCAGCACGCAGCGTTCAAACAGCGTATCGAGGACCTTGGTCTGTCCAATGATGTTGGTGTGGCGGCGGTGCGGGCGTTTCTCGCCAAAGACGACAAGGTGGAGTTGCTGACGGCGTTCGGCGACAGTTGGGAGAAACTAAAAGAATCTGCGGCAAATCTTACTTTTGAACTTGCTGAACAACCTGGCTTGATCGTGGAACAGCCTGCCGTCCAAGCTGCCATCGCAGCCCGCGTCACCGGCACAGGCGACAATATTTGTTTGGTTACCGGCAAGAGGGACTCAACGAAGGCAACCCACCCAGCGATCAAGGGCGTTTGGGGAGCGCAAAGCAGAGGTGCAAATATCGTCTCGTTCAATCAAGACGCTTTCAAGTCGTTCCACAAAGAGCAAGGAGCAAACGCCCCGGTGGGCGAGGCGGCAGCTTTCGCCTACACCACCGCGCTGAATTATTTGCTCCGTAAGGATTCCCCGCAACGCCTGCAAGTCGGTGACGCCTCGACGGTGTTCTGGGCGGAGAAAGCCAATCCGCTCGAAGAACAAATGCCAAGTTTCTTTGCCGAGCCGCCGAAGGACGACCCCGACCGGAACGTCCGTGCGGTGGAAAGCCTCTACCGCGCCGTGCAGACCGGCGCGTTGCCGGCAGCGGACACGCAAACCCGTTTCTACGTTCTCGGCCTTGCGCCGAACGCTTCGCGCATCGCGGTGCGGTTCTGGATCGTGGACACCGTCGCCAACATGGCCGGCAAGATTTGCCAGTACTTCGAGGACACAAAAATCGTTCACGGCCCGCGCGACCGCGACGCGCTGTCGTTGTTCCGGCAGGGCAAGGCGGAGAACATCCCGCCCAATCTCAGCGGCGACTTGATGCGCGCCATTCTGGAAGGACTGCTGTATCCGCAGACGTTGTTGCAGGCCGCGATTCGTCGCGTCCGCGCCGAACACGAAATCCCCCATCCGCGCGCCGCGCTCATCAAGGCGTGCCTGAACCGCGCCGCGCGTTTCACAAACCCCGAACCAAAGGAGGAACTCCACGTGAGTCTCGACACCACCAACCCGAACGTCGGTTACCGGCTGGGCCGATTGTTCGCCACACTGGAGAAAATCCAGTCCGAAGCCAGCCCCGGCATCAACGCGACCATCCGCGACCGGTTCTACGGCGCGGCGTCCAGCACGCCGGTCACAGTGTTTGGCAATCTGATGCGTCTGAAAAACCATCATCTCGCCAAACTCGAAAGCGCCGGCCGGCGCGTGCAGTTCGACAAGTTGCTCGGCGAAATCATGGCCGGCATCAGCGACTTCCCGGCGCACTTGCGTTTGGAAGACCAGGGCCGGTTTGCCATCGGCTACTACCATCAGATGCAGGATTTCTTCACCAAAAAGACCAACAACCAACCCAAGGAGGACTAACCCATGAGCGACCCCATCAAGAACCGTTACGACTTCGTCCTGCTCTTCGACGTGCAGGACGGCAACCCCAACGGCGACCCCGATGCCGGCAACCTGCCGCGCGTGGACGCCGAAACCGGCTGCGGCCTCGTCACCGACGTGTGCCTCAAACGCAAGGTCCGTAATTATGTCATGCTCAAAGGGCAGGATGTGTTCGTGAAAGAGAAAGCCGTGCTCAACCGGCTGATTGACGACGCCTACAAAACGCTGGGGGTTGATCTGGCGAAGCCGCCTGCCGACGAGAAGGACGGCAAGAAACGTAATGAGGAAGGCGTCGGCCAAGGCAAAGAAGTCGAGCGTGCCCGCGACGAGATGTGCAAGAAATTCTACGACATCCGGTCCTTTGGCGCGGTCATGTCCACCGGCGCGAATGCCGGTCAGGTGCGCGGGCCGGTGCAGATGACCTTCGGGCGTTCTGTCGAGCGCATTGTGTCGCTCGAACACTCCATCACCCGCATGGCCGTGGCGACGGAAGAAGAAGCCGAGAAACAGAGCGGCGACAACCGGACAATGGGCCGCAAGAACACCGTGCCGTACGGTTTGTACGTGGCGCACGGCTTCGTCTCGGCCAATCTGGCCGCGCAGACGAAGTTCTCCCAAGCCGACCTCGACCTGCTTTGGGACGCGCTCAAGAATATGTTCGAGCACGATCGCAGCGCGGCGCGTGGGTTGATGGCGACGCAGAAACTGATCGTCTTCAAACACAAAGACACCCTCGGCAACGCGGCGGCGCACAAGCTGTTCGAGTTGGTCAAAGTCGAGCGCAACGGCGGCGACGACAAACCCGCCCGCGCCTTTGCAGATTACCGGGTGACGATTGACCGCGGCCAAATTCCACAGGGTGTGGAGGTGATTGAGTTGCTGTAGACAGTGGCAAATC
>CAZJCX010000139.1:1784-2825 GCA_964544425.1 uncultured Verrucomicrobiota bacterium | reverse complement strand
ATGAAGGGAGATTAGAATGACGCCATGAGCACGAAGGAGATTGTGATCGAGGTGGCGAAGAAGTTGCCGGCGGATGCGACGCTGGCGGATGCCATCTATGAACTCGAATTCCGGCAGGCGGTCGAACAAGGCTTCGCTGAGTTGGACCGGGGGGAGGGGATCCCGCTGGGACAAGTCCGCGAAGAGATGCGCCAATGGATTACCAAGTCCTCATCGCGCCGGCCGCGCGCCAAGACCTGAGGGACATTACCGGCCACATCGCCGCGCACGACAGCCGCGCCGCGTTGCGCTTGGGCGATGAACTGCTGGATGTCGCGGATTCCTTGCGCCGGTTTCCCCAACGCGGCCGAACCGTGCCGGAGTTTGACCGCCCGGAGTGGCGGGAGGTTGTGTATCGGTCTTTCCGGATCATCTACCGCGTCAATCGCACCCAGCGGCAGATCGAAGTGTCCCGCTTCTGGCATGCCGCGCGCGGGTTTCCGCACATCCCGGTTGGGTGACCCGCATGGAAACAACCGATGCTGACCTGCTGCCGTTGTCAGGCTTGCAGCATATTGTGTTCTGTTCCCGGCAGTGCGCGCTGATTCATGTCGAAGGCGTGTTCACCGAGAACCGGTTCACACTCGAAGGCCGGCATCTGCACGAGCGGGTGGACGATGCTTCTACCTGCACCGAAGAAGGATACCGGGTGGCGCGCGCCTTGCCGCTGGTGTCGCGGCGGCTGGGTGTGTTTGGTGTGGCCGATGTGGTGGAGTTCCATCCGTCCCCGACTGGCGACCGGCCATATCCTGTCGAATATAAGCGCGGACGTAAACATCACCGGTGGGCTGATCAAGTGCAACTGTGCGCCCAAGCGCTGGCGTTGGAAGAGATGTTTCATTGCGACATACCAGAGGGCGCGTTGTTCTACAACGCCTCGAAGCGACGGTTGGGCGTCGCCTTCGATGCCGGCTTGCGTGAGGCCACAGCGCGCGCTGCCACCGAGTTCCGGCGGCTGGTCGGCGCGCAAAAAAACCCGCCACCAGTCCACGACGAGCGGTG
>CAZJCX010000139.1:0-1734 GCA_964544425.1 uncultured Verrucomicrobiota bacterium | reverse complement strand
GCCGGGGCGAGTGGAGCGTTACCTCCGGCAACTAGCTGTGCCAGCTCCATGAACTCCGCCTATCTCAACACGCTTTTCGTCACCACCCCGAACGCCTACCTGTTTCGCGACCACGAAAACCTCGTCGTCTCCGTCGACCACACCGAGAAACTCCGCGTCCCCATCCATCACCTCGGCAGCGTCGTCGTCTTTGGCGCGATGTCCGTCAGCACCGGCACACTCGGAGCTTGCGCCGAAGCCGGCGTGGGACTCAGCTTCTTGTCGGAACATGGCCGCTTCATCGCCCGCATCGAGGGCGAACCGAACGGCAGCGCCGCCATCCGCCGCGCCCAGTTCGCCGCCCATGCCGATCCAGCACAAACTTTGGCGCTGGCCCGCGGCTTCATCCTCGGCAAGCTCCACAACGGCCGGCAACTCCTCCTCCGCGCCGCCCGCGAAACAGACGAGGCTGACGACCAAACTGCCCTACGCGCCGCCGCCGCCGCGAACGAAACCGCGCTGCGCAATTTGGATCGCGCCGCCGATCTCGATTCCCTTCGCGGCCGGGAAGGCGACGCCGCGCGCGCCTATTTCGGCGCATTCGCCGCGATGGTGAAACGCAGCCGGGAGGTCTTTGGACTCAAAGAGCGGAGTCGCCGCCCGCCCCGCGACCCGATGAACGCGCTCCTCTCCTTCCTGTACGCGCTTCTACGGCACGACGTGGAATCGGCGTTGCTCACCTTCGGCCTCGATCCCGCAATCGGCTACCTCCACGCCGACCGGCCCGGCCGCCCCTCCCTCGCGCTGGACATGCAGGAAGAATTGCGCGCCCCGTTTGCCGACCGACTCGCGCTGGCGCTGGTCAACCGCGAGCAACTCAAGCCCGAAGACTTTCTCCAGCAGGAAGGCCCTGCCTACCGGTTGACCGATGCTGCCCGCAAGAGCGTCCTCATCGCGTGGCAACAACGCAAACAAGAAACCATTACCCACCCGGTCACCGGCGAGGAAATTCCCCTGGCGCTCGTACCCCACGTCCAAGCCCGGTTGCTCGCCCGCGTGCTGCGGGGCGACCTGCCGGACTATCCCCCGTTCACCCTTGCCTGACGCCATGCACATCCTCATCACCTACGACGTCCAAACCACCACCCCGGCTGGTCGCCGCCGGTTGCGGCGCGTGGCACAAGCGTGCCTCGACTACGGCCAGCGAGTCCAATTCTCTGTATTTGAGATACAAGTCGGCGAAGTCCAATGGACCCAACTCCGCCACCGGCTACTGACTGAGATGGACAACTCAGCGGACTCCGTGCGCTTCTATTTTCTCGGCGAAGACGCCCACAAACGCACCGAGCACCACGGCATCAAACCCAGCATCAACTTCCAAGACCCACTAATCGCATGAAACCGCCGCGAACCCCCAGCGCCAAATCCGTCAGCACCCCGTTCGCGCCGCTTACAAGGGTTGCCGGTGAAGGCACTTTCTCACGTTCTTTGAAAACAGAATCCGCGTGCATGATCGAAACTCGTCAGGATCGTGGAAATCCGCTACAAGCATGTTGCGCCAGCCGCAGTTAGGTTGCCGCAGTCGCCCCGCTCACGTGAGCGGGGCGTGGATTGAAACTGATCATGCTTCGACGAGCTCCGGTTTGGCGGGCGTCGCCCCGCTCACGTGAGCGGGGCGTGGATTGAAACCTCCACGGACGAAGCCACGGAATTTCCAGACCGCGTCGCCCCGCTCACGTGAGCGGGGCGTGGATT
>CAZJCX010000138.1:7310-9058 GCA_964544425.1 uncultured Verrucomicrobiota bacterium | reverse complement strand
CGGACAGCATATCCGGTCGGTTCTCCGTCGCCAAGCGAAACGCCGGCAGGCGCGGGTGAAAATTAAAGACTCGCGTTGCCGGGGGGCGTTTTGTAGCTTCCCGCAAAGGCAGGGAGGGCGGTTTGTATCGGATCATCGGTGGCGACGGCAAAGAATACGGCCCAGTCAGCGCAGACCAAATGCGCCAGTGGGTCGCGGAAGGTCGCGTCAACTCGCAAACCCGCGTCCAAGCCGAAGGGCAAACGGAGTGGCGGACGTTCGCGGATTTTCCGGAATTGAACGCGGCTCCCGTTCCGCCCGTCGCCGCGCCCGTCACGCCGCTGCCGAAGTCGGCGGCGCCGAACTATCTCGTGCCGGCCATTCTCACGACTCTGTTTTGTTGTCTGCCATTCGGCATCGTCGCCATCGTATACTCCGGTAAAGTGAATACATATTTGCAGGCCGGTGATCTGTCCCAAGCACAACAGGCGTCGCGAAAAGCGCGGATGTGGTGTTGGGTGTCGGCGTTGGGGGCGCTTGTTCCCGGCCTGCTCTACCTGCTCTTTTTCGCGGCGGTGGCCGGGCTGGGTTGGTCGCCATGAATCACTTTTTCCAGCGGCGGTGGGTATTCGGACTCGGTGGCGTGCTCGCGCTGCTGGCGGTGTTTTACTTTTTTGATCCGGTCGCAACGCGATTTTTTCCGCGCTGCCTGTTGCACGTGACGACCGGGCTGCATTGTCCGGGCTGCGGTTCGTCGCGCGCGTTGCATCAACTGGCGCACGGGAACGTGGCGGCGGCGTTCGGCTTGAACGCGTTGGCGGTGGCGGCGTTGCCGGCGTTGGCGCTGGCGGCGTGGCGCGGCGGGACGACGCGGTGGAAACCGATTTGGATTTGGATGGTGTTGTTCGTGGTGGTGTTGTACGGGGTGTTGCGGAACATCCCGGCGTATCCGTTCACGTTGTTGGCACCCACAACCTAAACCAGAGGAGAAGCGACATGAGTAATGGCAAACCAGCAGGCGCAGAGAAAAAAGTCGTCGCCGGCATCTTGGGCATTTTGCTCGGCGGCCTCGGCATCCATAAGTTTTACCTCGGCGACATGAAGGAAGGGGTCATTCAGTTGATCCTCGGCTTCCTGTGCGTCGGCGGCATCATCGGCTTGATCGAGGGGATCATGTACCTCACCAAGTCGGACGAAGAATTCGTCGCCACGTACATCACCGGCAAGAAGGGCTGGTTCTAAGCCCGGCCGGAAGGACGGGACCAGACCCGGCAAATCTCATGTACACCATCATCGGAGCGGATGGCCGGGAATACGGGCCGGTCACGGCGGAGCAGTTGCGCGAGTGGCAAACCGAAGGCCGCGTCAATGCCACGACGCAGACGCGGCTGGCCGGGGAGACTGACTGGACGCCGCTTGGTTCCCGGCCGGAGTTCGCGGCGGCGCCGGCCGTCGCCGCGCCGGCGGCGCCGGGGTTGCCGACGGAGGAGGAGTTGCGGGCGCGGGATTACCGGCTCGACCTCGGCGCGTGTGTCCGGGGCGGGTGGCAGTTGTTGACGAGCAATCTTGGATTGCTAATTGCCGGGACGCTGGTGGTGATGGTGCTCAATGGGATGGTCGGCGCGCCCGCCAATATCGGAGGCGCGTTGCTGGAACACGGCGGGGGTCGCCTGCCGTTGATCGCGGTGGCCGTCGGGCTGATGATTCTCGGCTGGGGATTGAGCATTGCGCTGACCGGGCCGTTGCTGGGCGGGCTTTACTGGCCGTTC
>CAZJCX010000138.1:0-7285 GCA_964544425.1 uncultured Verrucomicrobiota bacterium | reverse complement strand
AGCCGATCGAGTTCGGCGATTTCTTCGCCGGGTTCCGGCGCGGATTCGTGAACCTGATGCTGGGCAATGTTGTCGTCGGGGCGCTGACCGTGGCCTGCATCCTCCCGGGCGTTGTGCCGTTGGCTGCCGGGGCCGCGCTTCAGGCGGGCGCGCCTTCGCCGCTCAGTATCGGCCTGCTGGTCGTGGGTGGCGTGGTGACGTTGGCGGGATTTCTGGTGGCGATCCATGTGACGGTGTGCTGGCTGTTCACATTGCCGTTGATCGTGGACCGCCAGATGGGTTTTTGGAGCGCAATGAAACTGAGCCGCGCCGTCGTCCGCCGCCACTGGTGGGCGGTGCTCGGCTGCATGTTGGTGACCGGCTTGATCGTGATCAGCGGCGTGCTCGCGTGTTGCGTCGGCTTGGTATTCACGATGCCGCTGGGCTTCGCCATTCAAATGACGATATACGAGACTCTCTTTGGCGCCCGTCCCGCCCAAAGCTGACCGCACCACGCGCCGCAATTACCTGCTGGTCAATCTGCTGGTGTTGCCCGGCCTCGGCACGTTCCTCGCCGGCCACCGGCTCGCGGGCAGCGCGCAAGCCGTGCTGGCGCTCGGACTCACCGGATTGTGGTTCGTCACGTTCGGCGCGGCGTGGTGGCAGACCCGGGAATTTCCGCTCGATGGCGGCCCGCACTTCACGTGGGGCCTGACCGGTGTCGCGCTGTTTATCGCGGCCTGGTGCTGGTCGTTCGCGACCGGCCGAAAAAACTTACGCGACGGTGGCGCGCGTTAGTTTGGTGAGGATTTTCCACATCGCGTCCGGGGTTTCGGCGTCGAGCAACGCTTTGCGGGCATCGGCCTCGCTGAAGGTGTTCACCAGACCCGCCAGCAGCCGGAGATAAAACGCAGCGGCGGGCGTCGGGATGGCGATCAGAAAAATGATCTTCGTCGGCTTGCCGTCGGGCGCGGCGAAGTCGAGTCCTTTGCGGCTCAGCCCAACGGCAAACGTGAGGCCGCCGCCTTCGACTTCGCGGGCGTGCGGGAACGCGAGGCCGTGTTCGACGGCGGTGCTGATGATGGCTTCGCGGCGCAGCGCCTGATCGGTCAGCGCCTGGGCGTTGTCCACAAACTCATGACCGGCGAGGACACCGGCCAACTCCGCAATCGCCGTCTCCCGGTTCTCGGCCTGCAACAGCGGCACCATCAACTCCGGCGCCGAGAAACGGGCGATGCCGGCTGGTGGGGGCTGGCCGGGATCGAGTTTCTTGCGCGCCTGTTTGGCGACCAGTTCCGGATAGTAAAGGTACCGGCCGCAGTGCGGGCAGTTTTGCAGCGCATCGGCGGCGTGGACTTGGTTGACGAGGGCGACTGGTAACGCGATGCCGCAGGGCGGACAGGTGCCGTGCATGACCGGGGTGACGGCGAGCGGGTGGCGTTTGTGGAGGCGCTGGTAGCGGGCGGCGACGTCTTCCGGCAGGCTTTGGAGCGTTTGGGCGATGGCCTGTTCGAGTTGCGCGAGCGGGATCTTCGCGGTGGCGGCGCGGCCTTCGGCCAGCGCAAAATCGAGTTCTTGGAGTTGGATCAGTTGGTTGAGGACGCGTTTCATCAGGCGGCCATCGGCAGTCCGAAGTTGCTCCGATAAAGCTCCGCAAGCCGGGCCAGTTCCGCGCTGGTCAGGTCGGGCGTGTCGGGCGCGGCAGCGAAGTCCCGCAGTTGGGCTTCGTTGTAGATGTTGGGCAGCACCGAGCCGATGCTTGATTCGCTGAGGATGAATTTGATGGCGGCCTGCGCGAGGGTACGCGTCCCGGTCAGGAATTTCAGTTGTTCGACTTTTTTCAACCCATTCACCAGCCACGTCTGGCGGGCGGCGTCGTCTTTCACGCGGAACGTGCGGTGGTCGTTCTTGTCGAACGTCGTTTGCTCCGAATACGCGCCTTCGAGCAAGCCGGAGCTGTGCGGGACGCGCGTGAAGACGCGGACGTTGTGTTGCCGGGCGACGGGCAGGATTTTTTCGCCGAGCATCTGCTCGAGCAGGTTGTAGATGATCTGCGTGTGCGCGCGGCGTTCCGTGATCGTCGCGATCGCCTCGTCAATCTGCCGCTCATTGATCGCCGGGCCGAGCGCGGTGCCGTAGCTGAGGATCTTGCCCTCGGCGCGGAGCCGGTCGAGCGTGGCGAACACGTCATCGTTGCGGATCGTGTCGAGCCGGGGATTGTGAAGTTGGTAGAAATCAATCCGGTCGGTCTGCAGCCGCTGCAAACTTTTCTCGCAGGCCAAGCGGATGAATGACGGCGACCAGTTGTGCGGGCGTTCGCGCTGGCCGGGCTGGACGCCGGGGTGATTGTAAAAGTCGTAGCCGAATTTGGTGGCGATCACGACCCGGTCGCGCGCCGCGCCGGGGAATGCTTGCGCGAGAATCGTCTCGCCTTTGCCGTCGCCGTACACATCGGCGGTGTCGAAGAAATTCACGCCGAGATCAAGCGCGCGCCGCAACAAGTGGATGCCCGTCTGATAATCGTCGGCGGCGACGCCCCACATCGTGGTGCCGACCGTCCAGACGCCGAAACCGACTTCCGAGACTTGGAGATTCGTGCCGGGGAGAGAACGGTACTTCATGGCGCGGGGGCTGGAGCGGGCGTGGCCGGCTCATTGAGTTGCTGTTGTTGGTTGAAAATGTTCCGCCAGAACTCGGGTGCGTACGTCAGCCGGGGAATGTCGCTCCAGAAGCCGTTGACGGCGTTGCCCTGCGGCGGCCGGTAAATCCACGTCGCGCCTTCCTTGGTGTCGAGCAACATCACGACCGTGCCCCGATTGCCGTCGGAGATGACGGAGATTTGATAGCGACCCACTTCGCCGGTGGTGGGCGTGGCAAATCGCGCGGCCGTCCCCGCGAGCGGGTTGACGGGCTGGATGGCGATGCCGGTCGCGTTATCCTGCGCGACCGCCGCGGTCAGGCATCCGCCGACCAGCAGACAAACAGCGACGAAACGTTTCATGCAAATCCTTTCGTAAGCGATCCGCGCCATGTCTAACAACACTTCCCGCACCCGTCAACCGTGGCCTCGCGGGGACGCTCGGTCCACCGTGCGCGCCCGGCGGCGATCCACGCGGCGGCCGGTTTCAGCGTGGACTTTGCCGGGCGACTGAGGTATTTCTAGCGCAGATCATGACGGCGAGTTGCCAGACGGCGTTCAAAGAATGGGCGGTGGTCGTCGAAGCGCTGGGCCGCGGCGAGCAAATCCTGATCTTGCGCAAGGGCGGTATCCACGAGCAACGCGGCGAGTTTCGCGTGGAGCACCGGCGCTTCTGGCTGTACCCCACTCAATTTCACGAAGCCGAGCAATCGGTCATCCCCTCCAAACGCCCCGCCGTCCGCGCCCTCACGGCCGCGGCGACGCCCGACGCGGTGGACATCCAATATCTGGCGGACGTGGTCGCGGTGCATCGCCTCACCGAGCCGGCGGCATGGAAACGGCTCCAGGGTCTGCATATTTGGAGTGAGCACATTTTACAGCAACGATTTGAATTTGGCCGCGAGCCGGGACTCCACGCGCTGGTCGTTCGCGTCCACCGCGCGCCGCAACCGCTGCGCTTGCCTGTCCGCGAACAGTACGCCGGGTGCAAGAGTTGGATCGAACTGGAACGCGCACTGCCGACCAATCCGGTGGAGCCGGTCGTGTCCGCGACCGATTTTGCGCAACAAACCGCCGCCATCATGGCGCTGCTAAACGCTGATGCCCACGCTTACGCTTAAACGAACTGACGCCGCCGACCGGACACTGGAGATTGGCGCCAAGCCGCTCGTGATTGGCCGGGTTGCCGAGTCCGACATCATGGTGCGCGACTCATTTGTCTCGCGCGTCCACGCTGGCATTGGCTACGCCGAGAGTCAGTTCACCCTCAAGGACCTCGGCTCCACCAACGGCACCTACCGCAACGGCGCCCGCGTCTTCCAATGCGCACTGGGGACCGGCGACAAAATCCAGGTCGGGAACACCACGCTCATCTTCGAAACCACCGCGGCGGACTCGGCGGTGCTGCAGCAAGTTCCGCAAATCGTGTCCCCGGCATCCGCCGCGCCCGGCGGCGTCCTCCAGCGGCCCGGCCTCAAGCAAATCACCGCGCCCGTCAAAATGCCGGCCCTCCCACCGCGCCCGCCCGGCGCTCAACGCGCCGGTAGTTGACCCGTGAACCGGTGGCTCCTCGCGATGCTGCTGGCCGCGGTCCCCGTGGTGGCCGAACGGCCGCTCCCGCATCGTGAGCCGCCCTTTGCCAAAGGATACGCCGAAAAAATCGAGCTGTTCCCCAAACGCCTCACCCTCCGCACCCGCGAGGCAACGCAGACGTTCGGCTGGAACGACCGCACCTACTTTTTCCGCGGCAAACAAAAAATCGTCCCCGAACAAATCAACACCGGTGACCTGATCGCCCTCCGCTTCACCGCCACGCCCGACGGCGCGCTCCTGATCCAACGCCTCAAAGTCATCCCACCACCCGACGCGCCATGAAAAACGTCCTCGTCCCGCTCGCGCCCGGCTTCGAAGAAATCGAGGCTATCACCGTCATTGATATCCTCCGCCGCGCCGGCGTCGCTGTCACGGTCGCCGGCACGGTGCCCGGCCCCATCACCGCTTCCCGCCAGACCAAACACTTGCCGGACTGCCTGCTCGCCGACGTTCGCGCCGAGGACTTCGACCTGCTCGTCCTCCCCGGTGGCCAACCCGGCACAAACAACCTGCGAACTGATCCGCGCCTCCGGCGCATCATCGAAACCCTCCGCGCCAACGACCGCCCCGTCGCCGCCATCTGCGCCGCGCCCACCGTGTTGTCCGACGCTGGTGTGCTGGTCGGTCGCGCCGCCACGAGCCATCCCAGCGTCCGCGCGGAGTTGAATGTCGGCCAATACAGCGAGGAGCGCGTCGTGGTGGACGGCCCGGTCATCACCAGCCGCGCCGCCGGCACCGCGATGGAATTCGCGTTTACGCTCGTGGAATTGTTGTGCGGCCCCGCCAAAGTGGCCGAAGTCAACGCCGGCATCCTCGCCCGCCTCCCTTGACAGCCCGCCGCCGCGGCCGGAAAGTGCGACAACAACCCGGAGGCAAACACCATGAACTCCAACCCGGTGCCCGTCCGCCATTATGAGTGCCCCGTCTGCGGCGAAGGCTTTCTCTCGCAACTCGAACTCGGCGCACACCGCCAGAAATATCCCGGCCCCCACGACAAACCCAAACTCGCCGCGCACAAACCTGGTCGCATCGCGCAAGTCACCGGCTTCCACGACCACGGCAGCCACGGCTACCGCGAGTCCGGCCGGTAACAAGGGCGAGAGCGTCTGTCGCTCCGAGAGTGGAGCCGCCGATCGGACTTGAACCGATAACCTGCTGATTACAAATCAGCTGCTCTGCCAATTGAGCTACGGCGGCTTGGTGCGTGTGCGGGCATCTTCCGTTGTCGCGTCTCGACTGTCAAGCTGCCGGCGCGCGGAAGGCGGCTTGAATCCCGGTGGTCAGGCCGGTAGGATGCGCGTATGAAGCCGATGATACTTTCCATCGCTGCTCTGGGCAACGTGATCCTTGCGGGTTGCGCTCTGAATGAATCGGCCGAGAAACCCGCGATGCGGGCGTTGGGGCAGGCGGCGCAGCCGGAGCCAGGCGGCAGTGACGAGGCGATCGGCACGGAGATTCGGCGGCGGTTGGAGACGGCGGATCCGGCGTTGACGGCCAGCGTGATTGTCGAGGTCAGCCAGGGGATTGTGACGTTGCGCGGGGCGGTGCCTTCGGTGACCGCCGCGTGGCGGGCGGAAGGCGTGGCGGCGGCGGTACCCGGCGTGCAGGAAGTCCGCAACGAGATCCTCGTGGCGCAGTGACCGGGTTTCGCGCCGGTAACTTGAGTCAACCCCGCGCGGCTGGTAGTCTGCCGGGGTTGTGATGGCTTCACTTTTCTTCGAGCACGCGGCGCCGCTGTGGTTGGTGGTGGGCGGAGTGCTGGCGGCGGTGGCGTTGGCGGGTTGGTGGTTCTGGCGATTTGTCCGGGAAGGCTGGACGACCGGGCTTCTGGCCGCGGTGCGGATTATATTTTTGTTGGGGCTGGGGTGGTGTCTGTTGCGGCCGGCTTGGAAGGAGGCGGTGGCCAACGTGGTGAAGCCGCGCTTCCTCGTCTTGGTGGATACGTCGGCCAGCATGCAACTCGCGCCAACCGGCGAGCCGAGCCGGTGGGCGGTGGCGCAGTCGGTCTTGGCGCAGTCCTGGCGCAAAACACTCGCGGGCCGCGCCGAGTTGTCCGTGTATCCATTCGCGGCGGAGCTTGGCGAGCGCGCAACCGACGGGGAAGCGGGCGTGCCGACCGGCAATGCGACGCGGTTGCAGGCGTCGTTGCGCAAACTCATCGAGCGTTACCGGGGTCAACCGCTAGCCGGGGTGTTGGTGGTGAGCGACGGTTTGGATGAGCGGGAGGATGTGGCGGCCGGGGCGTGGCCGTGCCCGATCTTCACCGTGCAACTCGAACCACCGGCCACGTGGGCCGAAGAGCCGGACGTGCGTGTGACGAAGATTGACTCGCCGCGGCGCGTGGTGGCCGGTTGGGAAAGCAAGCTGACGGCCGTGGTGGCCGGACGCGGGACGCAGGGGCGGGTGTTGACGGTGCAGCTTTTGGAAGGCGACCGGCTGCTCGCCGAACAGCCCACGCAATTGCCGGCCGAGGGCGGCACGCGCGATGTGGTGTTTGCGGTGCCGCATCCGGCAGTCGGCCATTTCACGTACACGGTGCGGGTGCCGGCGCTGCCGGGCGAGAGCGTCACAAACGACAACGCCTACGCCGTCTCCGTGCAAGTGGTGGACACGAAGAACCGGTTGCTCTACGTCGAAGGCCCGCCGCGCTTTGAGTCCAAATTCCTCGCGCGCGCGTTGCAGGCGAACCCGAACATCACACCGCTGATTTTTCTCCAGGGACCGAACAAACAATTTTTCACCGTCGGCGCGCGCGGCGGCCTGACGGCGGAGATGACGCCGGAACAACTCGCGCAGTTCCAGATTGTCGTGCTCGGCGATTTGACGGCGGAGGTGATCGGCGAGGCGCGGGCGCGGGCGTTGGTGAAATTTGTCGGCGACGGCGGCAGTCTCGTTTTGCTCGGCGGACCGAACGCGTGGGACAAGACCGGCTTTGGCGCGACGGCTTTGGCCGAGTTGTTGCCGGCGCGGCGACCGGGCGGCGGTGCGGCGCAGGAGGGACGGTTTGCGGTGCAGTGGACGGTGGAGGGAAAATCGCATCCGGCGTTTGCCGGGACGGACGGCGCGCCGCCCATT
>CAZJCX010000137.1:7038-9059 GCA_964544425.1 uncultured Verrucomicrobiota bacterium | reverse complement strand
TCGCGGCCGCGTGCTGGAAGCGCGCTTGGAGTGGAACAAAAACGGCCCCGGATTCGCCGGCGAGGTCGCGGACGATTTGCTGGCAGGCGGCGAGGCGCGGCACGTGTTGCGCCGTGATCAATCCCACCGGCAAGGCAAACGGCTCACATAACACGAGCCGCACGCCCGGCAGCGCGGTCGCGGTGCGTTGCAGCAACGCCCGGTAGGTCTGGGCGAACTCCGCCGGGTTGACAGCCGCCAAGACATCATTGATACCGACCAGGATGCTGATCACCGTCGGTCGCAACGCCACACAATCCGTTTCCCAGCGCGCAGCCAACTTGGCGACGCCGTCGCCACACACACCGCGATTGAGCACCTCCAAGCCATCCGTCGGCCGGGCCGCCAGCAGGCGGGCCGCCACGAGAAACACGTAGCCGTTCCCGAACTGGAACGCATTGTTGCGTTCGGCTGGCTGGCGAAACGCGTGGGTGACGGAATCACCTTGGAACAGGATTCGATCGCCGGGTTGGATCATGCGGTGGCTACCGGGAATGTTTGTCGAGTTTGGGAAACAGCGGCGCAACCGTGCCGAGTGTTGCCCCGGCGGGCAGCAACCCCCACCGCGCGTCGGCGAAAGCAGGCGCGCGCGCGGCCGCGCCGAGTTGTGCGCGGATTTGGCCGGCAATCGTCGGCATCACCGGGGAGATCAGGATCGCGATGAGCCGCACCGATTCCGCTAGGTCGTAAAGCACCGCGTCGAGCTTGCCGGCTTGCGCGGGGTCTTTCGCCAATTTCCACGGTGCGTTTTCTTCGACGTATTGGTTCGCGCGGGTGACGTAGCGGCGGAGCTGTTCGAGCGCGCCGGTCAGGTCGAGCCGGTCCATGGCCTGGCGGAACGCGGTGATCGTTTTCTCGGCTTCCGCCTGCAATCCACTGCCAGTCGCGGCGGGCACCACGCCCCGGTAGCGCTGGATCATCGAGAGCGAGCGGTTGACAAGGTTGCCGAGGTCGTTGGCGAGATTGGCGTTGTACACTTCGATGAATTTCGCTTCGGCGAAGTCGCTGTCATTGGCGCCGAGCGGGCCGTACGCGGCGAGGAAATAGCGGAACGCATCCAGCCCGTAGGCGCCGACGTAGCGGGCGATCTTCTCCAAGTCCACGAAGTTGCCGAGGCTCTTGCTCATCTTCTGGCCTTCGGCGATCCAGAAACTGTGCGCGTACACTTGCCGGGGCAAAGGCCGCTTGAGCGCCATGAGCATCGCCGGCCAGATGACAGCGTGGAACCAGAGGATGTCTTTCGCGATGAGATGGACATCCGCCGGCCAGTACTTGATCCGGTCGGGTGTGTCCACGGTGGAGAGGTAATTGATCAGCGCGTCAATCCAGACGTAGATGACATGCGTTTCATCGCCCGGCACCTTGATGCCCCACTCGCCGCCGCCGGTGCGCGAGATCGGCACGTCATTAAGACCTTCGCGAATGCGGTTGCTGATTTCGTTGCGGCGGATGTCGGGCTGGACGAAGTCCGGTTGGTCCGCGAGCAGTTTCAGTAACGGCTCGGCGTACCGGCTAAGTTTGAAGAAGTAATTTTTTTCTTTTTTGCGGACGAGCGGCTTGCCGTTGAACGGTGATTTGTAGTCGTACTCTTTCGCTTTGCTTTCGGTGAGATATTCTTCCTGCCCGGCGTCGTACCAACCTTCGTACTCGCCGAGATAAACGTCACCCGACTGCATCAACGCCGCGACGTACTGCTGCACCTTCGCTTTGTGGCGCGGCTGGGACGTGCGAATAAAATCATCGTTGGCGATGCCGAGTTTCTGGAATGTGTCCTGAAACGCCTGCGCGTTTTGATCGGCCCACTGCTGGGCGGTGAGTCCCTGTTGCGCCGCGGAATCCACGACCTTCGCCGCGTGCTCGTCGGTGCCGGTCAGAAAGAACACGTCATCGCCGTTGAGCCGGTGATACCGCGCGAAGATATCGGCGATCGTGGTGGTATAGACGTGCCCGATGTGGGGCCGGTCGTTGACGTAGTAAATCGG
>CAZJCX010000137.1:1372-7011 GCA_964544425.1 uncultured Verrucomicrobiota bacterium | reverse complement strand
AGCTTGCCAGCTACCGCCACCCGCGTCAACGTCCCGCTAACTCCGCCGCTGTCGGTTCGCGCGCCGCGGTGAACAGCCGCATCTCCTGAACCCGCTCAGGCTTCTCGCGACCCCAAAGCCGTATCAACTCGCCGATTTTGGTGCTCCCTTGATAGCCCTCCAAGAACACCCGCTCCCCGGTCTCCTGCCACAAGCCGGGCCGCATCTCCAAGTAGGCAGGTATCGGTTTCGTCGGGTCGCGGCGCTGCGCCAACTCGATCACCACACCGCGCAAAATGATCTGGTCGCCATCGTGCGTCTCGGCCCGGCTGCGAACGAAGCCGGTCAACTGCGTCAACTCCGTCTTCGCCACCACGGCGCCGTCAATCACCGCCCACCGGTCTTGTTCGACCACAAGCGCGCGGTCTCGTTCCCGCTGCGCCGCCGCGTCGCGTTCCCGCTGTTGGCGCTGCGACCGCTCAAACGCCGATTCACCGCGCGCCGGCGACACAGGCTCGAATGGAACAGGCGGGGCGTCCGGCAATTTGATGCCCAACTGTTGCCGGTAATGCTCCGGCAGCTTCTCGACCGGAACAAACGCCGAGCCGCGACTGTGCAGCACCACGATCTTACCCTGGTTGACCGGCCCCCAGCGGACGCCTTCGTACAGGCGGCCGTCAATCTCCACCTGCGGAATCACTTCGGCCGCGCGCGCGCCCGCCGCCAAGATCAACCCCAACAAAATAGCCCACAATTTCACGCGCCCAGCTTATCACAGCCCCGTCGCTTGCCAAGTGCGGCTCGCATCGTTAGTCTCCCCGCCATGCCTGCCACGGTGGCCAAGACGATCTATCTCATCGGCGGTGACGACGAGTTTTCCATCAAGGAGGCCGCCGCCAGGCTCGCCGCGAAACTCGCGCCAAAAGCCGGGGGCGAGTTCGGCACCGAGATCGTTGAAGGCGACGCCTCCAATCAGGACGCCGCTCTCAAGCTGCTCGCCCGGCTCCGAGAGGCTCTCTTTACCGGCGGCTTGTTTGGCGGCGGCGACAAACTCGTCTGGTGGAAGAGCACCGACCTGCTGGCCGACAACGTCACCACGCGCGGCGAAGCTGTGAAGGAGGCTTTGGCAGATGTGGCGGAGCGGTTGAAGAAAGGATTACCGGACGGCACGACCCTGCTCATCAGCGCCATCGGCCTCGACCGGCGCCGGTCCGCTTACAAAACGATCGAAAAACTGGGCGAGGTGCAACTTTTCGCCGCGCCCGATCCGGAAAAGCAGGCTGGGCAGGATGAAATCGCCGAGTTCCTCCACGACCGGCTGAAAGCCGAGGGCAAGAAGATGACCGCCCAAGCGGCCGATGCGTTCACTCACCTCGTCGCGGCCAGCTACCGGGAAATGGCCAACGAACTCGAAAAACTGTTT
Source organism: uncultured Verrucomicrobiota bacterium (assembly GCA_964544425.1). Classification (GTDB taxonomy): domain Bacteria; phylum Verrucomicrobiota; class Verrucomicrobiia; order Palsa-1439; family Palsa-1439; genus OMJI01. The sequence goes on along the minus strand of CAZJCX010000137.1, from coordinate 5,609 downwards.
GTGTACGTTGGGCCCAAAACCGAGATCACCGAAGCCGATGTGCGCGCCATCGTCTCGCCCTCCCGGCAATCCGTGATTTGGGAGCTGACCGACGCGCTCGGCACGCGCCGGTTGCCACAGGCGATCGCCGCGCTGGAACATCTGCTCGCGCAAGGCGAACAACCCATCGGCATCGTGATGATGCTCGTCGGCCAGTTCCGGTTGATGCTCCTCGCGCGCGATCTGGCCGAGCGCAAAGTCCTCGTCCCGCGCGATGGACCGGGCGGCAACTTCGAGTACGTCAAAGCATTCGAGAAACTCCCGCCCGCGCAGACCGCGCACCTGCCGCGCACGAAGGAAGGTCAGTTGCCGAACGCGTGGCGGCTCTACCGCTGCGCCACCGCCGCGAAACATTTCACAGCGAGCGAACTGATCCGCGCGCTCGACCTGCCGCCCGACGCCCACCTCCGGCTGGTCTCCACCCAACTCGACGACCGGCTCGTGCTCGAAGAAACCTTCGCCAAAATCGCCCGCTCCAAGTCAAAGGCGTAGCGTCCGGTGCCCCGCGCGGTACCGGGTCGGGCTGGCGCCGGTGACTTTGCGGAAGATGCGGGAGAAATAGTATGGGTCGTCGTAGCCGACGGCGGTCGCCACCTGTTTCATGGGCAGGTCCGTTTCCGTCAACATCGTGCAGGCGAGGGCGACGCGTTTCTGGATGACGTAGTAGAGCGGGCTGACGGCGAATTGTCGTTTGAAGACGCGCGCAAAATGCGTCGGCGACAAATGCGCGACTTTGGCCAGCTGCGCCAGCGTGATCGGTTCACGGAGATGTTCGTGAATGTAACTCTGCAACTTGTGAACATCCAATCCCGTCACGCGATCGGGCGCGAGCGAGCGCACTTGGAGCCGGTGCCAGATCAAGCCGAGCACCGCCGCCAGCGCTGTGTGACACCGGACATCGGCGCCGGCGTCCCGCGTATATTCCGCGATCACCAATTCCACCCAGCGATCGCGGATCTCCGGATCCAACCCCAGCTCGACTCGCACGCCGCCAAACTGCCGGATCGCGCCCACGAATGGCTCGGCCAATTTGCCATCGAAATGCGCCCACAAAATGTCCCACGGCCGCGCGGGATCAGCCCGGTATTCCTGCGGCACATGCGGCCGGAACAAGAACAGATCACCGGGCTTCGCCTCGATCTCCCGGCCCTCCGCCCGCACCAAACCACGCCCGGCCAGCACCCACATGGTCAGATAGTCCAGCGGGTCGTCCCGCTGGGTGCGATGGTGCGGCATCTCCACAAAGTGCCCGCTCTGCACGAGCCGGATTTGCTTTTCAATGGCCGTCAGCATGGCGAAACCTTAAAGATCGCGCCAAGATTGTCCATCGAAAAAGCAATCTAATCTATGGCGTTGAGATGCTGACCGGCTATCATGTCGCCATGAACTCGGTCGCCTCCGAAAGCTATCAACTTTCCGACGAACAAATCGCCTTCTTTCATCGCGAAGGTTATCTCATTGTGCGCGGGCTTTTTAAGGCGGCTGAAGTGGATGCATTGCGCCACCGGTTCGAGGACTTGGCGGAAGGCCGCGATCCCGCGCCGGCCGGGATGTGGGATCACGACCCAAACGCGACGGACCCGCTCGTGCGGTATCCGCGCGTCATGCATCCGCACCGCTGGGATCCGCTCTCCAAACAGATGTTGCTGCATCCCAATGTCGCAGCGGTGCTCAAGCAATTGCTGAACGATGAACCGATCGCCACGCAGAGCATGTTTTACTTCAAGCCGCCCGGCGCGCGCGGCCAGGCGTTGCATCAGGACAATTTCTATCTCCAAGTCGAACCGCAAAGCTGCATCGCCGCGTGGACCGCGATTGACCCAGCGCTGATCACCAACGGCGGCTTGTACGTCGTGCCGAACACGCAGGATTACGACCTCGTCTGCCCCGAGCAGGCGGACATGACCGAGAGCGCATTCGTCCACCTCGTCCGTCCACCCGCCGGCAAGAAAGCCATCCCTGCGGAGTTGCAACCGGGCGACACCCTTTTCTTCAACGGCAACGTCATCCACGGCAGCGGCCCGAACCGCCACGCCACCCTCTGGCGGCGCTCGTTCATCTGCCACTACATGCCGGCCAGCGCCCGCTGCATCAGCAAATGGTATTTCCCGCTGCTCAATTTCGCCGGCGCAGAAGTTCCGTACGAGGTCAATCAAGGCGGCGGCCCCTGCGGCGTCGAATTCGCCAAACCCACCTACGCCGCCTGAGCCGATCGTTTTTTGCCGGACGCCCCATCTGTTTCGATCCGGCGAAGGTCTTTGACAGTCATCCGGCGCTCTGGTTTCATGCCGCTGTCGGAATGCAACCCCGGAGAACGACCCATGTCTGATTGGCGATTGACCCCGCACAACGCGGCGCTCGTCGTGGTGGACGTGCAGGAAAAATTGATGAACGCCATGCCGCGCAAGGCGGAGACGATGGCCGGTCTGCAGAAATTGATCGGCGCGGCGCGAGCACTCCACTTGCCGGTCGTGATGACGGCGCAATATATCAAAGGGTTGGGGCCGGTCTGCGCGGAAGTGGCGGGACCGCCGGCCATCGAGAAGCTGGCGTTCTCCTGTTGCGGCTCGCCGGACTTCACGCGCGCCGTCAAAGATCTGAGCCGGCAACGAATCATCGTGTGCGGCGTCGAGGCGCACGTCTGCGTTCAGCAGACCGTGATTGATTTGATGAAGGACTATTTCGTGTACGTCTGCGCCGACGCGATTTGCTCGCGGCGCGACCTCGACCGGGATGTGGCCATTGAGCGGATGCGCGATTGTGGGGCGGTCATCACCACGGTCGAGAGCGCCATTTTCGAAATGCTGCGCGAGGCCGGCACCGCCGATTTCAAAGCCTGCCTGCCGTGGTTCAAATGAACCGTCCCAAAACCACGCGCACCCCGCCCGGCAGTGAAACCTGGCCGACGCCGTGGGTGCAGATGCGGACGTACAGTTTTAGTCCGACGATTTTCCCCGGCATGATCGGCGCCGCGTCGCCCGGCGCGCGGCCCGGCGACCTCGTCGCGGTGTTCAACAAGGACGGGGAGCGCTTTGGCACGGGCTTGTACAATCCGCGGGCGCGGATTGCGTTGCGGGTGATTCACCACGGCGCCGAGCCGGTCGGCGAGGATCATTTTCTCAAACTGCTGGAGCGCGCGATGGATTGGCGCGTGAAAACGTGGCGACTCGATGAGCAATCGGATGCGTACCGGGTGGTGAACTCCGATGGCGACGGGTTGAGCGGGTTGATGGTGGACCGGTATGGCGACACGTTGAGCATCGAGGTCCACAGCCTCGGCGTGTACCAACGATTGCCGCAGTGGCTGCCGGTGCTGCACGCGAAGCTCGGCACGAAACGGGAGATCATCCAAGTCGAGGAACGCTCCGCGCGCAACGAGGGCATCCACCATCAGCCGTTGGCCGGCCACACCGTGAAGATCCGCGAGCACGGCGTCCGCTTTGAAGTGAATTTCGCCAGCGGCCACAAGACCGGCTTCTTCTGCGACCAGCGGGACAATCGCCGCCAATTCGCGGACTTGGCGGCCGGGCGGCGGACGCTCGATCTGTGCTGTTACACCGGCGGTTTCGCCATCGCCGCCGCCGTCCGCGGCGGCGCCACGGACGTCACCGGCGTGGATTTGGATGAGGACGCCATCGCGCAAGCCCGCCGGAATGGAAATCTCAATCAACAAAACCGGCTGAGTTGGATTCACGCCGACGCATTTGCCTACGCCCGCCAGATGTATCAAAACGGCCAACAGTGGGGCGCGGTGGTGCTCGACCCGCCCAAGCTGCTCGACAGCCGGGAAGAAGAACGCGACGGCATCCGCAAATACGAAGACCTTAATTCGCTCGCGATTCAACTGGTGGAGCCCGGCGGCTTGTTCGTGACGGCCTCGTGTTCCGGCCTGCTGTCGCTCGAACAATTCGAGTACCACGTCATCCGCGCCGCGCACCGGCTCGACCGCCGCTTGCAGATTTTCGACCGCACGACGGCCGGCCCCGACCATCCGGTGCTGTCGAACTGCCTCGAAAGCCGGTACCTCAAAGTCATCTGGGCGCGCGTGCTCTGATCACCGGTGGCTTGCCGCGGCCGGGCGGGCGCGGTAGAATGCCCGCATTGACTTTGCGGCGGACGTTGCGAAATTGCGGTGAAGCGAAAACCATGAACCGAGGACATCGCCATGCCTGACCGGATTCAACGACCGACCGGCCCT
>CAZJCX010000137.1:0-1349 GCA_964544425.1 uncultured Verrucomicrobiota bacterium | reverse complement strand
GGGAGAAAAAGGAAACCGACGAGAGCGGGCCGCGCCGGCCGGACGTGGACGCGCCCGACACGAAAGAGTTGCTCAAGAAAATGCGGCGAGTGGACCCCAATCAAGCCCGCCGCTACCGGCAGCGCACAGGAGAATGATGGATCAGGTTCCCGCCGGTGGCGATTTTCTCACGGTTCTGAAGGCGCGCGGTTACGAATTGGCTCCCCGGCTGGCCGCTGCGGCGGCGAGCTTCCCGGTCACGCACGGCACCACCGTTCTGGCGATCAAGTACAAAGACGGTGTGCTCGTGGCCGGCGACCGGCGGGCGACGGCCGGCAACCTCGTGATGTACGAGCGCGCGGAGAAGTTGATCAACATTGATGGGCGCTCGATCCTCGCCATCGCCGGCGTTCCCGCGGTCGCCTTCGAGATGGCGCGTGTGTTGGAACACAGCTTTCAGTATTACCAGCGCAGCCAGCTGCAGGAAATGAGCACCGCCGGCAAGGTGCGATCATTGTCGAAGCTGTTGAAGGAAAATCTGCCGATGACGTTGCAGGGGGTTGGGATGGTCGTACCGATTTTCGCGACCTACGACGACGGCGGCAAAGTGTTCCTCTACGACGCGCTCGGCGCGCAGTTTGAGAGCGCGGACTTCGCGGCGAGCGGGTCCGGCTCGTTGGCGGTGCGCAGTGTGTTGCACTACTTGAACACTTGGGCCGGGAAGCCGCTGGCGAAACTGACGGAAGCGGAAGTGATCGTGACGGCCTTGCGCGCGCTTGACACGGCGGCGGCCAGCGACACGGCGACGGGCGGTTACAACAGCAAGGTCAACGTGTTCCCGAATGTTCGCGCGATCACCGAGGACGGGATTCACGAGATCGAAGAGGCGGAGTTGGCCAAGATTTACAAGAGCGAGGTATGACGGAGGAACCTTATCGTTGGGTCGAGGCGATTGCCAACCGGCGCGAGTACATCGAGGACCAGCTCGCCCGCGGCAGCCCGATTGTGCTGCTGAATTATGCCGACGGGCTGCTGTTGCTCACGGTGAGCCGGGAAACGCGAAAGATTTTCGAGGTGTACGACCGGATTGCGTTCGCGGCGTTGGGACATCCGGCGGACATCGAGCGGCTGCGCTTGGCGGCGATTGACTTGGCGCATGTTGAAGGGTTCAACCGGGCGGTGGCGGATGTGTCACTGCGGCGGCTGGTGAATTTCGGGTTGAGCCCGGCCTTGAAGACGGCGTTCGAACAGGTGTTCAGCGCGCCGCACATCGTGAAGATGGTGCTGGCGGAGTTGGGCGACGAACCGGGCCAGGATGTGATTGTGAAGCTGGACTATGACGGTTCGTACGGGCGCAGCGAAATCGAAAT
>CAZJCX010000136.1:0-9066 GCA_964544425.1 uncultured Verrucomicrobiota bacterium | reverse complement strand
GGCGGGCGCGCCGACCGCCTTCACGAGCAACGCATAACCGTCGCCTTCCGCTTTGCCTTTCAGTTCCACAACTTTCGCCTCGGCCGCGCCCAGTTTGCGCCGGGTGTCGGCGTGAATCGCCGCGGTCTGCCGTTCCAATTCGGCCACGAGCAACCGGGTTTGGGCGGCGATTTCGTTGACGGCTTTTTCTTTCTCGGCGGCGGTATTGCCTTCGAGACGCTGCGTTTCAAACTCCACGACCTGTTCGATCTGGCGGATCTTGCCGATCTGCTCGTCCAACTCCGCCTTCTTCGCCTCGGTTTTCGTCTTCTCGGCGTTGGTCGTGTTCCACTCGGCGGCGATGCGCGAATCCTGAATCGGCCCGGAAATGTTGTCGGGCACAAGCGTGTCCTGCACCAGCGCGAGGTCCACCTGCAATTTCTTTTCGCGCAACGTCTTCTCAATGGTCTCCTGAAACGAGTGCTGAAATTCCTCGCGTTTGTCGCCCACGATGAAATCCACCGCGCCGAATGTGGAGCCTTTGATGCGCGCCGTGGAATTGATTTGCGGAATCAGTATGTTCTCCTCGATCTTCTTGATGCCCCCATACCGTGCGACGACTTCCGGAGCGTCCTGCGGCAGCAACTGCCAGAGCAACGTGACGTCAATCATGATCTCAAACCCGTCGCTCGACGGAAACGTCACCGCCGGCAACACCGGCAGGGCGCTTTGCCCGGTCAGACGTTCCTCGCGTTGCAACCCCTGCCCGATCTGCTCCGCCATCTTGCTGCGAATGGCTTGCTGGCCGGTCGTCTGCGCGATTGGCAGCTTGCCGGAGTGCGCCATCGTGATTTGATTGAACCCGATCTCGATCTGCTCCACGGAAAACGCTTCCGGGTTGAGCGCATACAAGCCCGGCGGTAACACCGCCTTTTGAACGCCGCGCTCCCCAGGCTCCGCCAACTGGCCCGCGGCGGGTTTACCGGAGCGCGCGGTCACCACGCCGACGTAGCCCGGTTCGATTTCGACCATCGGCACCACCCGGATTTCGTAGGCGTACGGATTGAGCCTGTAGGTGCCCGGCAACAATACCTCGCGCTGAATTCCGCGCTGACCAGGACCCGCCAAAAATTCCCCCGTCGGCAAATCCGTGCCGAATCGGCTCACGACCAGCCCGACTTGGCCGCCGTTGACGACGATCTGATCCTTCAGTTGGCGCTCGTAGAGAAACGGGTTTACAAAATGCCGACCCGGGCCGAGCGGCTCCAACAGCACCCCTTTTTGGCCTTTGGCGGCGATGATCTGGCCGGCCGGCATTTCCTCGCCCGTTTTCGCCACGACAATCAACATCTTGTCCGGCGGCACGACCGAGTTCTCCACCACCCAAACCCAGAACCCCTGATACACGATGACGTAACCAAGGAAGACCAGCGTAACCACACCCAGCAGGATCGTCGAGAACCGCCCCTTCATTTCGAACCTCCCGGCTTGGAGAGTTCGCGGAATGGCTCGGCGAGCGGCCCGTCGGTGTTGCTGAGGATGCGTTCGATGTTCGGGGCGACCTTGGCGAGGTAGAGGTACCGGGCGTACGCGGTGCCGTTGCCAAAGGGCGCGATGATCGCGCGTAGCGCCGCCGCTTCTGCCGTGCGCGTGTACGCGATCACATCCGCTTCGCCCTGCCCGATCGAGATGATCGCTTGTGCGCGTTTCTCGGACGTCTCGAGATCTTTCTTGGCCACTTCCAAATCGCGTTCCGCCGCGATGACTTCGACTTCCTGTTCCTTGGTGGCCTTCTGAATGGCGTTCTTGCGAAGCGTATCGGCCGCCACGACACGGATCCGTTGGTCTTGCGTCTTGCGCTGCTCAGCGACGAGGGCGTCGGACCGGGCGCGATCCATTTCCCGTTCGTACTTGGCGCGCGTCTGGATGGCGATCTCGCGTTCGCGGATCGGCTCGGCGATCCGCTGCGGCGGCTCGATTTCACTGATCAATGCGGCTTTGACCAGGATGTTCTTCTTCCCGGATTCGGCGGTGATGTGACGACTAAACTCGTCCTGAAATGCTTTGCGGACGGTGCCGCTGATGACGTCCGCCGAGGTGTATTTCGAGCCTTGGATGCGGCTCATCGACAGCGCCGACCGGAGGATGACTTTGTTCACGATGTCATCCTCGTCGCCGAGCAAGACAAAGACTTCCGGCGCGTGACGATCATCCACCGCCCACTCGACCGTGCCTTTGACCGGAAATCGAAAGCCGTCCTTGGACAAAAAGCTGATTTCAAATTCGGTCTTGTGACTTTGCACGCCCACAATGTCCACGCGCTGGACGTACGGGTTGAGATAATAGGTACCGGGGCGCAACGGCGCGGCTTGCACCCCGCGTTCGCCCTCTTTGACGAGGATCGCATTCGGCTGTTCCGGCGTGCGACCGTATCGGAGCGTGACAACCCCCACCTCACCCGGATTGATTTTCACGGCGGGATGTTTCTCGACTTTGTAGGCGTACGGATTGATCCGGTATGTCCCGGGCCGCAGCGGCTCTTCGATCACTCCGCGCAACCCCGACGCCTGCGCCACGATAAACTGTCCGTCGGGTGGTCGCGCGCCGAATTGACGGATCATCACGCCAACCTCGCCTTCCTTGACCTGAACGAGCGGTTGAATGCTCCATTCCCAGTAGATCGGATTGCGGAAATACCGGCCTTCGCTCAACGGCTCGAGTTGGATGCCTTTCTGACCGGGTTTCGTCGCGATGATGTCGTCGGCCGGAATATCCTCACCATCCAACCGAACCAACACGGCGCACGTCCCTGACGGCGGTTCGATCCGGCAAAAAAACCAGATGAATACCCCCAACACGACCACGGTCACGGCCAACACCACCGCCCCGATCAACCCAAACCGCAGCGGATCAAATCCGTATCGTGCTCCTCCTACGCTCATCGCCTTGCGTGATACTCTTCCGGCGTTGTGAGTGCAAGCCGAGAAACGACGCTAGCCGACGGTCACGGCAGGCTGGACGGGGGCGGGCTTATTGACCGGTACCGCTGGCACACCGGCTTCCGCCACGGGGAGGCTGACTTGAAACGTCGTCCCTTTGCCCTCGACGCTCGTGACCGTGATGATGCCGCCGTGGTCGCGGACGATTTTCTGTGAGATCGAAAGGCCGAGGCCCGTCCCTTCCTTCTTCGTCGTGAAAAACGGGTCGAACAACCGAGCGCGGATGTTGGGCGGGATGCCGGGGCCGTTGTCCATCACTTCAATCACCCCGGCCCGCACACGGCGCTCGTCGGAGTTGGTCGGCTCCAACCATCGGATACCCGTCGAGACGCGGATCTTGCCGCCTTCCGGCAACGCATCGGCCGCGTTGTTGATGAGATTGATCAGAACCTGGAGGACTTGCTGTTTGTTCGCCTTGACGACGGGCGTGTCGTGGAATTGCCGCGTCAGCTCAATGCGTTTCGCCTTGAATCGCGGCTGTGCCAGCAGGATCGCCTCCTCGACGAGGTCCACGACGGCGTGTGCGCTGACGGTGACTTGGGACGGGCGCGCGAAGGCCAGCATGCTCTCGATGACCTTCGTGATTCGGTCCACGTCTTTCAGCACGAGCTTGCTGAATTCGTTCTTGAACTCGGGGTCATCCATCCGCTCCGGCATCAGTTGCGCGAACGTGCGGATCGAAGCGAGCGGGTTGCGAATCTCGTGCGCCACACCCGCCGCCAACGTGCCAAGCTCGATCAGTTTGTTCTTGCGGAAAATCTCCTCCTCCATATTCCGGTACCTGATCGCCAATGCGACTTCGGTGGCGAGCGTTTCCAGGACCCGCAAGTCGCTGACGAAAAACATGTCCCCGGTCGCCTTTGCGCCAAGCGCGATCAGACCGACCACCCGGTCGTCCGTGATCATCGGCACGCAAATCGTCACCTTGTACAAATCCATTTCGCGCTTCAGCACCTCCGCGATGGCCTCTGTTTCGCGGCGCGGCAATTCGTCGCGCACCAACGCATCCCGGTTGTGGTTCAACCAGTTCACAATCGCCGAGTCTTCCGGCAGGTCCGGCGCGATCTCGGCCTCTTCCGGGGTCATCCCGCTCTGCGCGCGCAGTTGAACCCGACCAGACACCGGGTCGGCCAGCAGGATGACCGACCGCGATACTTGCATCTGTTCGTGGACAGTATCCACCACGGCGTTGAGGACTTCGTCCGCGTTGGAAAGCGTGCTCAACTGTTGCACCAGCCCGGCCAGCGCGTCTTGATACCCGTACCGTTTGCCGAGAAACCGCTCCTGCATCATCCGTTCCGCGCGCGGCAACCAGCGCGGCAGGAAAAACGCCAGCCCCAGCCCCACCCCGGTCACGAGCAGAATGGTGAAGAGAATCTGTTGCTGGTTCATGAACCCGGGCGCTACCAGCGTCATCGCGCCGATGAACAGCAAGCTGACAGCCACCACCACCACCAGCGTCACCGAGTGCAAGAGCAGTCGGGCGATGACGACGTTGTAGTCCGCCAGCCGCGCCTTGGCCATGACGTACGACAGGAACATCAAGTTGACGGGCAGGATGAAAAACCCAAACGGCGGGATGGTGAAATTGTACTCAATTGGCACGATGATCAACGTCGTGGTGAGAAAGATCACGAACCACGCCGCGAGGAAATATGTCAACTGCGAGCGCTGGTACCCGGCCTTCTGCCGCGCGGTCTGCCACACCAGCAGCACGCCGAGAAACTGCCAGCTCATCAAATAACTCATCAACCAAGGATACAATTTGCGGTTGTAATGGACGTAGTGCTCCATGAACGCGCAGTCCCGCAAGCCGGTGATCATGTCGCCGTGCCACAGCAACACCAAGAACAACGCCGCGCAACCGTAGGAAGTCCAAATCCACCACCGCATCCGCTGATGCCGTTCCGCCAACGCGCACAGTGTGTGAAACCACGCCGCGTGTGTCAGGATCGAAAACGACAACGTCAGGTACGCCCCGAACAGCGCGGCATCATGGGACAACGGGTAGTAGTAAAACGCGAAGCCGAACATCCACGCCGCCATCAACGTCAGCGTCGCGGCAAACAACGGCCCGAGAATTGAGCGGCGATTGCGCCACCAGACCGCCCCGGCGGCGGCAAGCGCCACCACGCCGTTGATCACAACCAAAAAAAAGAGGACCCGCGTCATTGTTTGGCGTCGGCCAAGCGGCGCACGGGCACGAACGCCCAGACCTGCCGCCGGTAATCCTCATACTGCCGCCCAAACTTCGCGACCATTTCCGCTTCTTCACGTCGCCACCGCGCTAGCAACAACGGCACGTACAACGCCAGCGGAATCAGCAGCGTGTAAAACGCGTTGGCCACCAGCGGAATCGCCACCACCTCCAGCATAATCGCCGAATACGCCGGATGCCGCATCCATTGATAAATCCCGGCCGTCACCAGTTGGTGTCCCTCCCGGATTTCCAGATTCAGGCTCCACATCTTCCCCAACGTCCGAATCGCCGCCAACCGCACGATGAGCGACACGATGAACAACGCCACCCCCACCGCACCGATCGCCCAACTAAACTCCGCTCCGTGTCGCCCGTAGAAAAATTCCCACCCGCTCAACACATAAATCAACGCGTGCAGGATATGGAACGCTGTGTACGACCAGCCCATCTTCACCGCGCCGCGCGATGCCTGACTGCTGAACCGCCGTTCATACAAACGTTCCCCGATGGCACACACCAGGAACGCCCCCACGAACCATCCTTGGATGTTCATGCCGGGCACTATAATTACTGCCCCCCCGCAACTCAAAACATAAAATTCCGCTCCAACTCCCCACCTGCCGCCGGGACGGCGGCACCTACAACTGTTGGAGAGGCCGCCGTCCCCGCGGCTCTGCCGAAATGTGCCCTGACGGCGCAGCGCTCAATCCTGCTTCGCTACCGGCCAAACCGCATCCCGGCCATCCCAGATGGAAATCATCCGCCGCCTCCCCCCCAGGTCCGGGCAGCCGCCATCATCTTCGCTATCGCGCCCCACCGCGTAGAGCCGGTAGCTGCCATCGGCGCGCGGCCCGTAACGCAGCGGTTGTCCCGTCACCCAATCGTGCGGTTGGGCCGCGACAAACTCAGGCATCAGATCCTCCAGCCGCGCGGGCACCGCACGGTGTCGCAATTCGTAGCGCCGCAACGCCACCGCCGCGATGGCCAGTTCGCGCTGCGTTTCCGTCTCAAACAACTTTCGCCAGATCATCACGCTGTCGGGTCGAAATGGATCGGATAGTAGATGCCGCCATTTTCCACTGCTCTGAAACAGATCGGCGGGCAACCCGGCCGCGGCCCACGACCGCTGACCGGTCCCCCGTCGTAACCCATTGAGCAAGCGCTGCCATTCGGTCAACAGACGCCGTTCATCCTCATCCAACGCGCCCAATCGCCACGCAATAAATCGGGCCGACTGCCGCACATCATTCCAAAGCTCCCCCAGCCCGTACGGACAATCGCCACATTGGGACTCAGTCAAGGTGCTGATCCGCATCTGATTCCACTCCGGCCACCCGCGGGCTTGCGCGAAGTACGCACGCCGAATGACCCGCTCCATCTCGGCCGCCGCGACGAGGCGATGTGTCACCCGCACCGTTTCCCACGCTCGCTGCAACTCAGCCAACTCGTCATCCGACCAGCCGTCCGCCTGCAACAGTTCCCACGTCGCGGTCAACCCTGTCTCGACGATGTCCCGGCGATTCAACTGCACTGCCAGAAACAGGTCATCCTCCGCCACCGCCGCCAACCCGGTAATCGCGATTACATTCCCCAAAGCCCCCGCGCGATCACCACCGCGCAAATCTCGCAACGCCGCCAGCGCCAGCCAACCGGCTCCCCCCCGCAGCACCTGCGTATGCGGCAGCCACGCCTCAAACCCTCGCGCATACTCCAACGCAAATCGTTTCACAGGCGCTGCCGCCGAACGCCGCATCACCCTCAACAAGCCTCCCGCTTCCCCCAACCGCGCGTCCAAGAACTCCCACGAGTTACCGAACCGTCCGCGAACTCCCAGGTCCGGCTGACAGTGTCGCACTCGTGCTTCACCGGGCGCGACAAACATCAACCCCGTGGCCTGATCCCGCAAAAAACCCAAGCGTGCGTCCAACTGCCGCACCACATTCGTCAGTGCCCACAACTCCGGTTGCTGCGCCGGTGCTGCGCCAGCCAACTCAAAATCCGCGAGTGACAACTTCTCGCCATCCGCCTCCAATCGCTCCAGCAACACTTGCAATGCGCGCGCCCCACGGAAATGGTTCACCCCGATCCACACGCCAACCATCACCGCCACCGCCAATCCGCCGAGTGTCATGCGCCCCACCCATCGCCAAATCGTTTTCTTCATCTGATGGGTCGTAATCTACCAAAACGAGACCCCCACAAAACTTCCTTGTGACGGTTTGTGGCCTCGACCATCATGCGCGCGTGAATCGTCGCCGCATCGTGTTCTGGTCACTGCCCGGCTTGTGGGCGGCTTGCATCTTTCTGCTTTCCGCGGAGGAGCGACCACTGTTGCCAGCCGTGCCGGTGCCTTTCTTTGATAAGTGGGCGCATCTGGCGGCGTTTGGATTGCTCGGTTTTCTCATCACCCACACGCTCCGCCGGGCGCACAACCTGGAATTGCGTCGCGCTGCGCCTCTGGCTATCCTGCTCGTCGCGGTGTACGGCGCGAGCGACGAATGGCACCAGTCATTCGTCCCCGGCCGCGTCCCCAGCGTGCTCGATTGGCTGGCTGACGTGACCGGCGGCGCGCTGGCCCAACTGATTCATTGGTATGACACGCGCCCAAGCCGAAAAACGTCTCGCTAAACTCCGCGACGAAATCCGCCGCCACGACCACCTCTATTACGTCGCGGCGCAGCCGGTACTGTCCGACTACGACTACGACCAGCTTTACCGGGAACTCCAGCAACTCGAAACCGAGTTCCCCAACCTCGTCACGCCCGACTCCCCCACCCAACGCGTCGGCGGCGCGCCGCTCAAGGAATTCCAAAGCGTCCGCCACGCCGTCCCTATGCTGTCGCTCGAAAAAACCGACACTCTCGAAGGTTTGAAAAAATTCGACGCTGATATTCGCAAACAGTTACCGGGCGAGCAGGTGGAATACGTCCTCGAACCGAAAGTGGATGGCGTCTCCATCAGCGTCCGCTACGAAAACGGCCTTCTCGTCCAAGCCGCCACCCGCGGCGACGGCCAGACCGGCGACGACATCACCGCCAACGTCAAAACCATCAAAGCCATCCCACTCCAACTCGCCGAGCCGGTGACCATCGAAGTCCGCGGCGAGGCTTACATGCCGGTCGCTGAGTTCGAGAAGTTCAACACGACGCTGGAGAAACCACTGCCCAACCCGCGCAACGCCACCGCCGGCTCCCTCAAACTCCTCGACCCCCGCAAAGTCGCCGCCCGCCCCCTCAGCGCCGTCTTCTACGCCACAGTGGGACAACCGTCCCGGTTGTCCTCCCATTCCGAATCCCTCAACTTGCTCCGTGACCTCGGCCTCCCAGTACCCCCGCACTGGCTCTGCCGCGACATGGACCAAGTCCTTGCCCGCTACAAACAAGACGTGGATACCGGCGATCTCCGCGCCAAAGTACCCTACGAACTCGACGGCATCGTCGTCAAAGTCAACTCCCTCGCCCAACAAGCTAAAATCCCCGCCAAAGCCCGTGCCCCCGGCCACGCCATCGTCTTCAAACCCGAGCACTGGATCAAACCGGCTGAAACCAAACTCCTCGCCATCACCGTCCAAGTCGGCCGCACCGGCGTGCTCACCCCGGTGGCCGAACTCGAACCCGTCTTCGTCCAGGGCAGCACCGTCAGCCGCGCCACGCTTCACAACGAAGAAGAAATCAAACGCAAAGACATCCGCGTCGGCGACACCGTCATCATCCGCAAAGCCGGAATGGTGATTCCCGAAGTCGTCAGCGTCGTCACCGCCAAGCGCACCGGCCGGGAAAAGATTTTTCACATGCCGAAGCGATGCCCGGTCTGCGGTGGCCCGGTCCACAAAGACCCCGAGTTCGTCGCGCTCCGTTGCGAAAACATCTCCTGCCCCGCCCAACTCAA
>CAZJCX010000135.1:0-9094 GCA_964544425.1 uncultured Verrucomicrobiota bacterium | reverse complement strand
GTGAAGTATCGCTGGGGACCGGTGGCGCCCCGCGACCAGGTGCCGGGTTTGATTGATCCGGATGGTTACCTGTGGCGCGGGGTGGAGGGCGTTTACACGCATGCCAAACCCGAGGAGGCGTTGATCGAAGGCCGGGCGCAAATCAAGAAGGCGCTCGCCGCGGGCATTGACGTGACGCATCTCGATTCGCACATGGGCACGCTGCAGCTCAATCCTGATTACATGAAGGTGTACGTGCAACTGGCGCTGGAGTTCGATCTGCCGCTGCGCATGGCGTCGCAGGAAACCATGGCGCGATTTGGTCAAGCCGATTTACGAAATCAGATTGCAAACAAGGGTATTCTGTTCACGGACTATTTCGTTTACGACGAACTGAAGCAGTACGACGAAATGCGACGCGACAAAAACGGCGTGAAGAATTTCTGGCTGGGAATTGTCAAGAACCTGAAACCCGGCGTGACCGAACTTTACATCCACGCCGCGCTACCCACCGAGGAATCCAAGGCCATCACCGGTTCATGGGCCGTCCGCGCGCAGGAGTACGAGGTCTTCACGCACGACGAGGATATGAAGCGCCTGATCCAGGAGCAGAACATCATCCTCATGAGCTACCGGCCGATTCGCGAGTTGCAGCGCAGCGAGCGAAAGGCAGGCGTCGGCAGGTAAGAGAGAGTGCCAAGAGTCATTCCGCTGCGAGCAGTTTTTCCTCCCCACAAACCGTTGGTCTGTAACGCCGACTTTCCAGTCGGCGCGCCCTGTGGAGTAAACCGCCGGGAACCTGCGGCGCCGACACGGGCTCTACTTCACATAACAAGTGCGCTGGTTGGCAAGCCGTCGTCAGGCGCATGTCAGGCACATGCCGTCTGGTCCGGTCGTCGCCGCGAACCTCTCAACATTCAACCCTCAACTCTCAACCGTCTGCCGTGGTTCAATCGTGACACACTACCCTGGCCTTCTGTTCAAGATCGAGAAACGGCGAGGTGTGGGCGGCGACATCCAAGCCCGCTTTGAGAGCCTGGCTCGCGAGGAGGTGACTCAGGGCTGACCGTCTGTGATTCTGGTTCGATAGAATTGTTGCGAGCCGAGAGGTTCAATGACTTTGCGATCTTGCTTCGCGGGGTCGGTGGGATTGGGGAATATCTGGACGGCGCGATTGTTGAGGTTGCGGATTTCGTCGCCGGACAAAATCTGATACGTGGCGTCCGCCGCGTATTTGGGAGTCGTTAAGGAAAACACCGCATTCCCGCCTTCGATTGACAGCGACTGGAATTCTCTCGCCGAGGTCGGCGTCAGTGGATTGGTATCAAGCGCGTATTCGACAAAGTTTGAAAGCCCATCGCCATCGGGATCGCTGCTGGCGTATTCCAACCCCGGTGCGAACCCATACCAATTCCGCCACTGGACATAGCCCATGCCCGGACTGGTAATTGAGATTGTGCCGGCGCAGGAACCTGATTCGGTTCCAGCCATCTTACAAACGAGGTAGTAGGTTCCTGCCTTTTGGGCAAGGTGGGCGAAGGTCGCGAACCCACCTGAGCCGACTGATGTCGAATCTTCAAATATGAGCCAGAATCGAACATCTCCTGTTGCGGAAGTCCTGGTGACAGTGAGTGTCTGCCCCTTCTGGAGGAATGTGCGCCACTTGCCGTAATCACCACTAGCCTCGCGGAACGACGCTGAGAACGAGCTTCCATTGACGAGATCAGATAATCGGAAGCGGTTTGAGTTGAATGCCGTCATCTCAAGTGTCATGCTGGTTGAGCCCTCCACTTGAAAGAAAAAAAGATATTCCCCGGTTGCAAAAATCGCCGTCTGCCACGCAGACCAATATGATCCCTCCAAGAAATACGAGTCGCGAATTATCGCGCCTGTGTCGGCCTTCTGAATGATGAAATGATAATTCCTCGATGGATTCCTCAAGCTAAAGCAGAGCGTGGTGCCTGCTTCGAGACTCATTCGAAAGGGTTGGTCGTTGTAGGCGGTAAAGGTGTAGGTTGTACTTGAATGGCCTGACGGACCGCCGCGATCGAATGTAAACTCAGCGGGCACATCCTTAATGAAGATAGCCTCCGGGCGATAGACAACACCGATATCCGGGTGAACGGTTGCAGAAACGGGCCGAAGTGCAAGCGACTGAACGTCCAAGTCGTAGCTCAAGACCACGTAATCATCCAAATCCGTGGAGTCCGATTGTATTCGTGCTCCTCGAACCCACACCCGCCCGCTATCATTTGCGCTAACCAACGCCGCATTCAACTTCACCTGAGTGATGCCGCGAGGAAGGGCATTGGGACGATTGGCATCAATGAAATCGGAGGGGTCAACCACCAGTCCGTCCTCCTGCATGAGTGCGGAGGCGGCTGTGACGTCTTCAAGGGACATTCCCTGTTTCTGTGGAGTGCTTGGCACGCGGCTGTAGTAGCCACTGCCATTACTATTTGGATACATTTGGGCTGCAATGGCTAGATTGAGTGCATCATTCCGAATCTCAAAATGAAGATGAGGAGGATTGGAAATGGCGGCGATGCGGGCAATTGGATCGCCGCGTTTTACAGTCACACCCTCCTGGTAAGTGAACGCCGACTCTAACTCCATGACCGCACCGGACAAATTGGCGACGCCGGGTGATGAATCCAATGGTGTAACGTGCGAATAGATCGAGTAGTAATTCTGACCATTGGGGAGTTGGTGTCTGATGATCACCGTCCAAGCCCACTCCGTAAGGGGAGCGGATGACTTCGTGGGGCGAATGTTGACCACGGTGCCGTTGGCCACGGCGAAGACGAGTTCTCCGGCGTCTCCTCCAGACTTGTTCCAGTCCTCCCCAGGATGGATTCCTCCCACCGCAGCATAATACGCCCCTATGTCTTGAAAATTATACCAATCTGACCGCGTCGTATCGGCGCGGCCGGTCTCGTGCTCTGCGTACGCCCGGGGAGCATTTGGAAACACGTCATTACGATGTTCATTGAAACCCGAATCGCTTGGAAACTCCAGCACAGGAACGGCGTTCCCTGCCTCATCATAGCCCCTGTTTCCTATGGGATAATCAAATCCATCGGTTGTTGTGGCTTGGGCGACACCGCAGGACAGGACTGCGATTAGAACATTCAGAATTCTTGGATTTTTCATGGCTGATTCCTTTGATTTGACGTCAATGGCCCTCCTGCCTGCTTCGCCCCCAACCGCCCTATGGAGTTTTCTCTCGCAACTTGAAAACTCTCATGGCCGTGCCGTCAATCCACTCCTCGTGTGAGTTTTTCGGCGGAGTCGCGGGCAAGTTGCTGCGCAAGAGGGCGAACCCGAATTGCATGTTTGTGGAAGAGAGCAAATCATAGGTGCGACCAGCCACACTCCGCCACTGCAACAGGATCTGTCCATTCGTGGTTCCTGGATTCAACGTCAGCAACAACGGCTCGTCGTTGTTCACCGTGTAAGTCGCGCTAGCGGTGTTGTTGCCCTCGTTGGATTCAGCAACCCAGTTGAGCGAATCAACGAGCGCCCGCGCGGTCTTTACGCCTGGAGAAGATGGCGTAAACTTCGCAGTGAAGTTGGTGGTGGCTCCAGCAGCCAGTCCGGTGGGTGAATGCCAGTAGAATTCCTCTTGCTCGCCCGGCGATGGATTGTGCGCCAAGTCCTGCCATCCCCCTGAAAAGAACGCCTGAGCAATGTCATTGGATCCCCGATTATGCACCGTCACCGACAATGTCAGCTCCTCCCCCAGGTTCGCGGTCGAGGGAATAACCGAAATCGAAGTTATCTCCAAGTCATATTGAGCATAGAATTGTGCCGCCGCGTCGCTAACATCCGTGAACTGACTGGCGCCCAGCGATGTGAGGCGGAAGAAAGCGTTGCCCGTCTCCTCGTTTGGAATAATCCAGGCATGCGACCCGTCGTTAGGCGTGTTGGCCTCGATTGGCTTCCAACTTCCCTTTCCATCCGTTGAATACTCAAGCAGCACGTTGGCCGCGTTTACAGAGGCACTCTCCCAGAGGAGATTCACGGTGGAACCGATCCGCAGCGCCTCGCCGCCATTGGGGTACAGCCAGTGAGTGCCGCGAATTGTCAACGGTACCACTGTTTGATCGAGAGCAGCCCGCGAACCACTCGCCCGGAAAAGAACGTTTTGCGAGGGTGTCTGAGCCACTACCCATGCTTGTTCGCCGTCATTGGGCGCCGCTGGGTCAATTGGCAGCCACGAAAGACCTGCGTTGGTGGTGTAATCCAGGGACACAGTGGCCCCCACAGCCAAGGTGTTCGTCCAACGGATGGTTTGTATCGAACCGAGGTCCCAAACTGTGCTTGGAAGCGGCTCTGTCAGTTCGAGCAGTGGTGCGAATCCGATTGCATCCACAGCTACGATGCTGGTGCCAGAGCCGGTGTTGCTGTATTCCCACGTTAATGTGTGAGTGCCTGCCGTGATGGGGACTCGATGTCGCAGCCATGGCTGCGAACTGCTCAACGCGAGCTGTTCGACGCCATCAATCCGAAAACGGAAGACGTCTGAATCCCCGTTCTTGCGTGCGAAGAAACCAATGAACCCGGACGTGTCGAATGTCAGGGACACTTGCAGGGTGGAGTTGGTGCCAGCGGCGTAAGTCGCTGCTCCCCCACCGCGATGCGCCGGGCTGCTGATTACCCAGCTCCCACCAACTTGCCACGGCCACTTCGTGAAACTGCCGGTCTCGAACCCATCGTCCTGTCCCCAGACGTCTATTGAAGCCATGTTCGTCGCCGCTGAGGAAGGAGCCGCACTGGGAATGATTCGAATCCAACACGTGCCGTAAATGTTGGGCGTTACCCAGGGATACGTGCGAAGCACTCCGTCTGCACCAGCATTTGACGCGCTGTCCGTAATTGTCTTCCACGATGCGCGGCCATCTTCCGAATACTGGAGGGTGACAGTGCTTCCCATGTTTCCATAGGAATGCCAGGTGATCCAATTCGTGTCTCCAACCAGCCACGCCTGTGGACTGCCGGTCCCGTAAGGATCGGTCCCATTGGGTTCGCACACCACGATGCCCGTGTCCGCCGGAAAATGAATCGCGTCCACATACACCGTCACGTCGTTGTAGAGGCTGGTGAGGTCGTACATCCATTCCAGCGTGTGGACTCCCGCAGTAACTGGCACCACCACCGCTGTCCACGGATGACTCGTGCCGGTCGCATACGCCTCTATCCCGTCAATCTTGAACCGAAACCACTGCTCGCTGGTCGTCTTGCGAAAGAAAAAACCTACAAAACCCGCCTGCTTGACCTCCACCTTCAAACTCAACGACGCGTCGGCTGCCACATACGTCCGCCGCGCACACGCCGCCCCGTGATACGGTGTGACGGCGCTCACGTCCCACGGCTGCCACCACGTCGAACGCCACGGCCAGTTGTTGAAGTTCCCCGTCTCGAAATCCTCGCGGATTGGCCACAGCCAAAGCCTGTCCGGGTTGTCTCCAAACCACGCCGGATTAGCCCCCGAGGTCACACGCACAAAACAGGAGGTTGAAAGATTCAGCGGCGCTGTAGGTGGGAAGGTCCAGGTGTAACTGTTCAGCCCACTTGCGTTGGGAAAGCCATTGGTGATAGTGGTCCACGACGCCTTGTTGTCCGTGGAATACTCGAGCTTCACGGTCGAGCCGACCGCACCGATGCTTCTCCACTTGATTTCTTGTGGATCGCCGTCGTGCCAAACCGTATTCGGACCGTTGGTGGTAATGATGGTGATTCCATCGGCGATCGGAAGCGTGATGTCGTCTATCCAGACCAGGTTGTTGCCGCCATCACCGCTGGCGTCGCGAACAAATTCCCACCGAAACACGCGCGGCCCCGGACCGACAGGGTTCGCGCTGGTGAACATGCTCCAAGGTGTGTTCCCCGAGAAATTGGTCTGCACCACGCCGTCAATCAAGAAGCGGAGCACGTCCTTGTTGGTCTCGGTGCTGGTCTTGAACCAAAAGGATATGTTGGCGGAAGTATTCACAACCAACCGCAATTCCGCCCAATTGGTCTGACTGTGCCCGAGGTTGCCCGACTGGGCACAGTACGTGCCGGTTCGCGGCGAGATGGCAGTCAAGCCCCAAGCCGAGTTGCCGCCAGTTCTCCAAGGCCAATTGGCATTCGGTCCTATGAAATAACCGCTCTCGAAGTTTTCGACGTTCTCTTGCGCCTGGCTCACCGCTGCCAACAAACACAGCGGAATCAGCAGGTTTTTGACAACTTGCGAGAAGCAGAAGGGCCACTTCTCCGAAACGTTATGTATTGGCTTCATAGATTAGTTTGCGGGTTCTGATTTTTCAGGACGGTATTGCAGCGCGTTACATTGCTTGCCCTTGCTTGCTCGGTATGCTGGCTCGCAAATGTCCATTTCCTTATTCCAAAAGCCGAAACCGGTAAAAGCTCCTCGGCCGGCTGACGGCTGCGGTGTCGGTGAACTCGCCCAAACCTGACTCATCCACTTGATTGGTCGAGACCGGGATCCAGCACTCCAAGTCTTCAGAACATTCCACGACATAGTTGCGGTATGGTTCGCCGATGAATTGGATGTGGAATTCACCTTTCGGCAGTCGCCAGGCCGTCGTAATCCTGGCGCTGACTGAATCCCGCGCCAATGCCGGCTGAGGATCGGTTGGCACGTAGGTCATGGTCACTGTGTTGGTGGTCGAGTGGTTGCCTGCGGCGTCCATTGCGTAGGCCCGAATCGTGTTCGCGCCCGGCGTCAAGGTCACGTTTGCCGTCCAGTTGCTCCAGTTGTTGGCGCTTGCGGCATTGGCCCAGTCGCCGCCATTCAGTTGGCAGTACACCGTGGCCACCCGGTCATTGTCCGCTGCCCTTCCGGTCACAGTGAACACCGCGTTGCTCCAACGTTGGTTGAGCCGGGGAGACGTGAAGGTGACCGTGGGTTTCTGGACGTCCACGAAGTTGGCGTTGAACACCAGGTTGGACTGCATCACGAACGAGAGCATGGCCCGGTTGGTGATCACTAGCCCGTCACCGTCCGTCCAGTTGGTGAAGGCATAGCCCACCGCCGGTCGGGCGGTCATTGTGTGAACCTTGCCGATCTCCAGCAGCTTGCCGTTGTAGGCGGGAGTGACCGTGCCCTTGCCGTGGATGCCCACCACCAACGGCCCGGTCAGCACGTAGGTCATGGTCACCGTGTTGGTGGTCGAGCAGTTGCCCGTGGTGTCCACGGCATACGCCCGTAGGGTGTTTGGCCCGGGTGTGAGGATGATCTCGGCCGTCCAGTTGGTCCAAGAGTTGCCCGTGGCCGCGAGCATCCAACCCGCGCCGTTGAGTTGATAGAACACCTGGGCCACGGCGCCATTGTCGGTGGCGCGGCCCGTCACGGTGAACACCGCGTTGCTCCAACGTTGGTTGAGCCGGGGAGACGTGAAGGTGACCGTGGGTTTCTGGACGTCCACGAAGTTGGCGTTGAACACCAGGTTGGACTGCATCACGAACGAGAGCATGGCCCGGTTGGTGATCACTAGCCCGTCACCGTCCGTCCAGTTGGTGAAGGCATAGCCCACCGCCGGTCGGGCGGTCATTGTGTGAACCTTGCCGATCTCCAGCAGCTTGCCGTTGTAGGCGGGAGTGACCGTGCCCTTGCCGTGGATGCCCACCACCAACGGCCCGGTCAGCACGTAGGTCATGGTCACCGTGTTGGTGGTCGAGCAGTTGCCCGTGGTGTCCACGGCATACGCCCGTAGGGTGTTTGGCCCGGGTGTGAGGATGATCTCGGCCGTCCAGTTGGTCCAAGAGTTGCCCGTGGCCGCGAGCATCCAACCCGCGCCGTTGAGTTGATAGAACACCTGGGCCACGGCGCCATTGTCGGTGGCGCGGCCCGTCACGGTGAACACCGCGTTGCTCCAGCGTTGGTTGAGCCGGGGAGACGTGAAGGTGATCGTGGGTTTCTGGACATCCACGAAGTGCGCGTTGAATACCAGGTTTGACTGCATCACGAACGAGAGCATGGCCCGGTTGGTGATCACCGCTCCGGTGGCGTCGCTCCAATGGCTGAAGGCATGGCCCACCGCCGGGGTCGCGGTCATGGTGTGCGTTTTCCCGATCTCCAGCAGCTTGCCGTTGTGGTTGGGATTGACCGTGCCCTTGCCCTGGATGCCCACCACCAGAGGGCCGGTCAGGACATAGGTGAATGTCCTGACTGCTTCGATCGAGACGTTGCCGCTGACGTCGCACGCTCGCACCCGGATGGTATTTGCGCCGGGAATTAAACCGGCAATGTGCGCCGTCCAATTCTTGGTGCCGGTCGCGGTCTGGTAGTTGCCAATGCCGGCAGCATTTTCCAACCGGTATTCAACCTCAACGACCGCATCATTATCGCTCGCTGTGCCCTGCACGGTCACGGCGGCGTTGGTCAAACGCGCTCCGCTCGTGGGCGAGGTGATGCTGACGGTCGGTTTGATGGTTTCCGGCAGGACGGTAAGCGTGGCCGGGTTACTGATGCGGGAGCCGCCGGGATTCGATACGACAACCGTGTAAATGCCTGCGCTGGAACTTTGAACGCTGTTCAACGTGAGCGTCGAACTCGTTTTGCCCGCCAGGTTCACCCCATCCTTCTGCCATTGGTAACTCAAGGGCGAAGGCCCGCTCGCGGTGACGGTGAAGGTAACCGTAGCACCCGCAGACACGGTTTGACTCAAAGGCTGCTTGGTTATGGCAGGCGGTTGGACTGCGAGCTGGGTGCGATTCATGAGCACGCTCAACGGAGCGAAGAGGTGAGACGTAACGAGATCGGCACGCCCGTCGCCATTGAAATCGCCAGCGGCCAGGCTGACGAGTGAGCCGTTGACGACGAAATTCGTTGGCGCCAGAAAGGAGCCGTTGCCGCGACCGAGGAAGACGCTGACCGTGCTCTGCGAGAACTGATTTGCGCCGGCCACGTCGAGGTCGCCATCGCCATTGAAATCGGCCACAACAACCGGGACAGAGGCTGCGAGGGAAAGCTGTGCCGAAGCGGACGCAAAGGTGCCGTTCCCATTACCTAGGCAAACGCCTTGGGTGGTAATGAGATCGGGACGGTTGTCGCGGTTGACATCGCCCACCGTAAGGTAGCGCGAAGCGGCGACGGCAAAACTGGATG
>CAZJCX010000134.1:7676-9118 GCA_964544425.1 uncultured Verrucomicrobiota bacterium | reverse complement strand
ACGCCGATGACCATCAGGTTGGCCAGGAACTCCTTGTCCTCGGGATCGACCACCAGGGCAGCGCCCTTGGCGGCGGTGGCGATACTCGCCACGGCCCTGTTCCAAACCGGCTGCGCCAGTTGGCGCGCCGAGGACAAAGCCGAGTACATGAAGACCAACCCCACGAGCCGCACGGAAGTCCCGCGTTACGGCCGTGAGGAAGCCCCGGCCAAACCGGCCCCCGCCGCCCCCGCTCCCAAAGCGGCTGCCAGCAACGAGTTCACCATCAAGAATGATCTCTTGCAGGTTCACAAGCGCGTGCCCGCCAAAGGCGCGCTGGGCGAAAACCTCGAATCGCAGCTCACCATCACCGCGCTCGATAACTGCGCAGAAGCCGTGGTGACCGATACGATTCCGGATGGATCCACCTTCGTGAAGGCGGAACCGGCCGCGCAAGTGGCCGGCAACAAACTCACCTGGGCCCTCGGCAATCTGGATCGCGGCCAAGTCATCAACGCCAAGATCTGGTACCGGGCGGACAAGGAAGGCACGCTCGTCAACTGCGCGACCCTCACGGCCATTCCGCGCGGTTGCGCCGGCACACTGATTGGCAAACCGGCCCTCAGCATCGAGAAGAGCGGCCCGGCCACGGCCAAACTCGGCAGCGACGTGACCTACACCATCGTCGTCAAGAACACCGGCAGCAGCGATGCCGACAACGTCGTCGTCACTGACAACGTTCCCGAAGGCCTCGCAGCCGCCAACGGCGAAAAAGTGCTGACCTACAACCTCGGTACCCTCGCTCCCGGCGCGTCCAAGAGCATCCCGGTGACCCTCAAAGCGACCAAGCGCGGCGAAGTTTGCAACCCCGCCGTCGCCAAGAGCACCAACGCCGGCGAAGTGAAGGATGATGCCTGCACGGTCATCGTCCAACCCGGCCTCGCGATCACCAAGACCGGCACCAAGGATCAGTTCATTGGCCGTAACGCTTCCTATCAGATCGTCGTCTCCAACACCGGCGACACCGAGCTGAAGGACGTCGTGGTCACTGATACCGCCCCCGCGGCCACCCGCATCGTCAGCGCCACCGGCGCCTCGGTCAGCGGCAATGTCGCCTCGTGGCGGATCCCGAGCCTGGCCAAGGGTGGCAAGCAGACGTTTGATGTCGTGTTGACCAGCGGCACCGTGGGCCGGCATTGCAACGGCGTCGCGGCCCAAGCCGACGGGATGCGCGAAGTCGCGGAAGCCTGCACCGATTGGCGCGGCCAAGCGGCCATCCTGATCGAAGTCGTGGATGAACCGGATCCGATCTCGGTCGGCGAATCCACCAAGTACACCATCCGCGTGACCAACCAGGGCACCGCGGACGACGCGAACATCAAGATCGTGGCGAACTTCGCCAAGG
Organism: uncultured Verrucomicrobiota bacterium; assembly: GCA_964544425.1. Classification (GTDB taxonomy): domain Bacteria; phylum Verrucomicrobiota; class Verrucomicrobiia; order Palsa-1439; family Palsa-1439; genus OMJI01. The sequence goes on along the minus strand of CAZJCX010000134.1, from coordinate 7,734 downwards.
AAATTGACCCGACCTCCGCCAGCGGCTCCACCGCCGGCACGGTTAACGGCAAAGTCGT
>CAZJCX010000134.1:6578-7625 GCA_964544425.1 uncultured Verrucomicrobiota bacterium | reverse complement strand
CGCGGCTCTCGCCGAAGCAGACCGTCTCCTGGACGATCAACGCCAAGGGCGTCGCGACCGGCGACCATCGCCTGAAGGTCGAATTGACCTCCGACGTGCTGAAGTCGCCCGTCACGGAAGAAGAATCCACGAACGTGTACTAACACGTCCGTTCTCCAAACAGGGGCGGCCCCACCGGGCCGCCCCTGTTTTTTTTGCCAGTTGACCGGTGCGCGGCGCACTCGCTACTATCCGCCGCACCGAACGGGTCAAACCAACCGCGCAGGAGAAACCGCCATGTCTGCCGACATCACTTCGCTGCAAAAAGCCGGCCGCAAGTTCAAACCCGCCGCCGCTTTCAGCAAACAAGCCCACATCAAATCGCTCGCCGCCTATCAGAAACTCTACCGGGAATCCATCCACTCGCCCCGGTCGTTCTGGCCGAAGATGGCGAAGGAACTGCACTGGTTCAAACCGTGGAAGAAATTGATGGAGTGGGACGAGCCGTTTGCGAAATGGTTCATCGGCGGGCAGACGAACGTCAGTTACAACTGCCTCGACCGGCATCTCGCCGGGCCGCGCCGCAACAAGGCCGCGATCATTTGGGAAGGCGAGCCGGCTGGGCCGGGCAAGGTGGGCGAAGAGCGCGTCCTGACGTACACCGATTTGCACCGCGAGGTCTGCCGGTTCGCGAACGTTCTCAAACGCAACGGCATCGTCAAAGGCGACCGGATCATCATCTACCTGCCGCTTGTCCCCGAAGCCGCCATCGCGATGCTCGCCTGCGCCCGCATCGGCGCGACACATTCGGTTGTGTTTGGCGGGTTCAGCGCGCAGGCGTTGATTGACCGGATTCACGACTGCGGCGCGAAGATGGTCATCACCGCCGACGGCGGCTACCGGCGCGGCTCGGTCATCCCGCTCAAGAAAAACGTGGACGACGCGCTCAAACAATGTCCCGGCGTGAAGCGCGTGATCGTGTTGCGCCGCGCCAACAATGACATCCACATCGAAGAAGGCCGCGACGTGTGGTGGCATCGCGAGCTGGAATACGTTTCCGACGTCTGC
>CAZJCX010000134.1:3747-6568 GCA_964544425.1 uncultured Verrucomicrobiota bacterium | reverse complement strand
GACAGCGAGCATCCGCTCTACATCCTGTACACCAGCGGTTCGACCGGCAAACCGAAAGGCGTGCTCCACACCACGGCCGGCTACCTGCTCGGCGCGTATTTGACCACGAAGTACGTGTTCGATTTGAAGGAGCAAGATACGTTCTGGTGTACCGCCGACATTGGCTGGGTCACCGGCCACAGCTATACCGTGTACGGCGCGCTCGCCAACGGCGCAACCACGTTGCTTTACGAAGGCGCGCCCAACTGGCCGGAGCCGGACCGTTTCTGGCGGATCATTGACAAGTACCGGGTCACCATCTTCTACACCGCCCCGACCGCCATCCGCGCGTTCATGCGCTGGGGCGACGAGTGGGTCAACAAGCACGACCTGTCTTCGCTCCGCCTCCTCGGCAGCGTCGGCGAGCCGATCAACCCCGAAGCATGGATGTGGTATTACAACGTCATCGGCAAGAAACGCTGCCCCATCGTGGACACCTGGTGGCAGACCGAGACTGGCTCGATTCTCATCACCACACTGCCGGGCGCGATGTTCACCAAACCCGGGAGCGCCGGCCAACCGTTCTTCGGCGTGGACCCGCTCGTCGTGAACAAGGAGGGCAACGAACTGCCCGCCAACGTCGGCGGCTACCTCGTCATCCGCAAACCGTGGCCGTCCATCATGCGCACGATTTACGGCGATCCCGAACGTTTCAAACGCCAGTACTTCGGCGAAATCCCGCACGTCTACTTCACCGGCGACGGCTGCCGCCGCGACAAGGACGGCTATTTCTGGATCGTCGGCCGCATTGATGACGTGCTCAACGTCGCCGGCCACCGCATCGGCACCGCCGAAGTCGAAAGCGCCATCGTCAGTCACCCGAAGGTTGCCGAGGCCGCTGTGGTCGGCCGCCCGGACAACTTGAAGGGGCAAGCGCTCGTCGCGTTCGTCACCCCGAAACAAGGCACCATCGTCACCCCCGAGTTGAAGGAAGAGCTCCGCGCCCACATCGGCGTCCAAATTGGCAGCATCGCCAAACCCGATGACATCCGCTTCACCGACGCGCTCCCCAAAACCCGGTCGGGCAAAATCATGCGCCGTCTTCTTAAGGAAATCGCCGCCGGTGGCGACGTCAAAGGCGACACCACCACACTGGAAGACCTCAACGTGATCGCCAAACTCCGCGCCGACGAAGAATAATCCCCTACAACCACTTCGCCAGCCGCTCGCGGTTCTTCGTATAAAGATAGCCGAGCACGAGCAGAATCGCGCCGAGGGCCATGTAGGTGAGAATCCGGTAAATCGTCTCCAGCTTGCTCAGGTCATAAATCACCGCGCGGCCGAGACTGAGTGTGAGCACGATCAGACCCGCGAACCGGTACGCCCGCTCCTTGCCGATGAAGCCCAGCACCAACAACCCAAACCCGGCCACGGCCCACACCACCGTCAGCACCAGCCGTCCCGTCAATTCCCCCAGACCGTACACCAACACGCCGGTCAGAATCACTACCATCCAAGACCGCAACCGCCGGCACGTCTGCTCGTAAAACAACAAATCCGCCATGCGCCATTTGAAAAGCCGCTCGGCGACCACCATCAACCCCACGCTGCCCAGCAAGTTGATCCACGCCACCGCTGGCGCCACCTCACCGGGTTCCGTGCGCGGATAGCCAATCGCCCCGGCCGCCAGCGTCGCCATCGCCAAACCAATGAACAACGTCTCCCCGGCCAGCACGGCAGCGATCACAAACACCACCGACTCACCCGCAAACACCAGCAACCGCCACCGGTCCGGCGCGTAATCGAGAGTCGTGACCACCACGGCCAAGACCGCCACAATCGCGTACGGTCGCAACACCCGGTTGGCCGCAATCCGCGCGCGGTCTGGATCCACCGTGACGCGTTGGTTCGCCCAGAGGACGATCCCAAATGCCAACGTCACCGTGATCAATCCCAACGCCTGCGCCAGACTCCATGCATCGTCGCCGCCCCGGGCCGCATAGAATGTCAGGTGCGCCCAGGCCAACGGCAAATGCGCCGCCCACCCGATCTCTCGCGACCGCAAAAACCCGGCAATCCCCGTCACGATCACCGCCCCGGCCAACCACACCCACGGCATGTCCGGTTCATCGAACACCACCTCGGCCGCGCGCATGGCCAACAGCGTCGCCGCCAACGCAAAATACCATGCGCCCGCGCTTCGTACGCGGTTCGTCCGTTCCACCTGCACGCACGCGAAGCCGGCCGCAGCCGTGAACCACATCGGCCACACATCCGTCCCCCGCGACCAGCCCACCGCCAGCGCGACCGCGAAAGCGAACCGGCCCAGCCACGCCAGCCACGGCGCATTCAACCACCGGGCCAACACCAACAAGAACAAACTCTCCACCGCAAGCACCGCCATCAACGTCGCGCCCGCAAAATAATCCAACAGCCCCAACGTCGCGACCAGCACCCCTTGGAGAAACAGCACATCCATCACCGACCGTTCCGGCGCAAACCGCGAGTACGCGATGGCCGACGTGACGAATAACACCCCGGCAAACGGGAAGAAGAACGCCCAGTATTGATCAGGATACGCGTGCCGCATCAACAGCGTGAAGAGCACGAAGAAAAACGCATTGTTCAACGTGAGCAGACCCTTCCGCTCCGCGACTGGCAGCGCGTCGCGATTTACAAGCAATCCGCCGCCGGTGAACAACAACCAGTACAAGCCGAGGAACGCCCCGCGCAGCCGGAACTGTTCCGCGCTCAGATACCCGGCATCCAAGATGAGCCGGTCGAGGTCCGCGCCCCAGTTGATTTTCCAGACCCACAACAAATAGGCGAGGTACGTTCCCAG
>CAZJCX010000134.1:0-3727 GCA_964544425.1 uncultured Verrucomicrobiota bacterium | reverse complement strand
GAACGACAACGGCACCCAGCGGTTCCGCGCGAGGAAAAATAACGCCGCCGCCGCCAGTACGCCGTTGGCTGCCAGCGTGAACGTGTCCACCCCGCTCATCACCGATGTGCAATAACCGAAGAACAACGCCATCCCGGCAATCAAGGGCGACTGTTTCCGGTCGGCCACCATCACGATCCCGGTCACCACGACCACCAGCAACCCCAGTGCGACCGGCACCGATTCCACCACGCGAAATGCCGGTACGAAATGCAGCGCGTACGTCACAAAATACGCCAGCGCCAACGCCCCGGCCAACAACACCCGCCCGAACGCCGGTGTCTTCTTCTCCAGCCACACGCCCAACCCGCCCAGCAACGCCGCACACAAATAACTCAACGACACCTTGCCCGGCCGCCCGAGATACTGGTAGCTCCACGTCACGAGGAACACCATCCCGGTCAGCAACACGGCAATCCCGATGCGCGGCAACCAGTACGTTCCCAACCGGACCTCAAACGATTCTTTGGGGGCTGGCGGTTGGGGTTGGTGGATGGGTGTAGCGGCCGCCGTCCCGGCGGCTCTCCCCGCATTCTCAATCACGGGCGGTAGCCCAATCACCGGCGGCACGGCCGTCACGTCCGCTTCCATGGACGGGCCAGCCAAACGTGGCTCCTCCGCCGGCACCGACTCCTCCCGCGCGCGGACTTGCGCCTCGTAGATCCGCTGCTCCATGTCATTGAGCCGCACCCGCAGTTGGCGGACTTCGTCCTGTAGTCGCTGCAGTTCTTGCGGGTCGCTCATGCGCGCTGATAGACTCCTTGGGGTGAGAGGCTACCAACACTTCACCCCGCTGCCAAGCGATGAAACGCTGCGCATCGTGTGGCCAACTCCCAACCGGCAGCTGCGGAGTGCGCCGGAGAAGTTTTTTGCCCGGACACGCGCCAATCCGGACTATGGCAAACCCGGCTTTACTCGTGACTGCGGCAAACGATTTCACCGCGGCTGCGACATCGCGCCGGTGAACGTGACAGCGACGGGCCAGACGACGCGAGTTGTATTTACGGATTGCGCGACCGGCCAGGATTACGAGAGTGACGAGCCAACGTTTGTGCCGCACGACCCGGTGCTCCGGGTCTGTGACGGTGTGGTGAGCGAGTGGGTGGACGACGAGACCGCGTCCGATTTCGGCATACACGTCGTCATCGAACATCGCTGGCCGAAAAGTGGGGAAAAGTTTTTTACATTGTACGGTCATCTGCGGGCGATCAACCGGGCGGGCGGGGATGTGCTGGGGTGGATGGGGCAGTCCTCCCGGAATGCGGACGCGCGGAATTGGATGTTGATCGCGCCGCATCTGCACTTCGAGGTTTGGAACGCGGCCGGCGAGCCGTACGATCCGGTGGAGTTTTTGAGGCGCTTCACGCACCCGTAAAGGGTGCGGCTACACTCGCCTGTAGCCGCAGGCTTTAGCCTGCGTGATTCACCATAAGAACGCCGGCAGATACTTCCACTCCGCCGTCAGCGCGAGGATGGCCATGGCGGTGCAATAAACCGGGCCGCCCTTCCTGGCATCCTCGCCTTCGGTGACCGGCCAACTGCCGTCTGGGTTTTGTTTCTTTGCCAACATCTGCGCGTCCCACCCGGTATGCGCAGCGTAATGCGCGGCGTAGTAGAAAAATGGCGAGTCCCACCGGAGCGGGTTTTCCGCCAACCACCGGGTGGAGGGTCGCTCCCCGCACAGCCGCAGCGCCACGATCGCCGCCGCCGTCCGGGATTGGTTCGGCAACCCTCCGGGTTGGTAGCCGAAGCCGCCCTGCGGATGCTCGCAACGTTTCACGTAGGCCAGCGCGCGTTCCATCGCCGCGCGCGGCACCGGCACGCCGACGTCGCGCGCGGCTTTCAACGCGACGATCTGCCAGACCGTTACGGAGAGGTCGCTGTCTGGCGAGCCGGGCAGATAGCGCCAGCCCCCGGCATGATAATCAGATTTCGCCACGGCCTGCGAGCGGAGGATGAGTTGCACGGATTTTTCCAGCGCGGGCCGGACCGGTTGCTTCGTCATGCCGGTGGACTCGGCCAGCAGCAACGTCGTGATGCCGTGACCGTACATGAAGGCGTTGTTGGTGGTGAACGCGCCGTCCGGTGATTGTTGCGTGAGGATGAACGCGAGCGCCGATTCCAAATCCGCGCCGCTGTGGCCGCGCTTGGCAAGCGCGGCTACAGGAGGATGGCCGGCGGAGTAATGCGCGAGGACGGCCAAGGAATTGAGCGCGACGTTCTCGCTCCAGGAACCATCCGCGCGCTGCTGCGCGGCGAGCCACGCGAGTCCGCGCGGGACCGCGTTGGTCGTGGCAGCGGCGACGCTCGCCAAGAGCAGCGGACTAACGAATATCAGCAGCAAGCGTTTCAAAGTATCCCCGGACAGCGGGTTGATATTGAGTCGGCACGCGATCCGATGCGGTTGCGGCCGGTGGGCGCACCGCCTGCCAAACCGGGCCGTCCGTGGCGACCGGCAGCGACGTCTCGACAATCGGCGGCGGCATCCGCGCGGTCGCGGTCGTGTTCGTGAATTCGGCGGGAGCCTGCGTGGCGATCGCGCGGCCGGTCGTGGCGAGCTCGTTGGCCAACGCCGTCGCCGCCGCCGCGAGTGTCGCCAACTCCGGTATCTCGCGGGCGAGCCGGGCAAACTCGGCGAGCGTCTCCGCCGCTTGCCCGCGCAGGGCTTCGGCATCACCGCCGGTGGCGGCAGCTTGCCGAGCAGCCTGCTCCAGTGACCGGGCATACGGCGGCAATTTGGCGAGAACCGAGTCGGGTTGGTCGCGCAGCGCTTCCGTCAGTTCGGCCAGCGTGATTTTGTGGGAGCGCCCTGCCGGGCGCGACTCCGGTAGCTCAGGCGGTGGCGCCCGGAAGGGCGCTCCCAAAGTGGCGCGCGGCTCGCGTTGTCGTTGGACTCCGACGGCGACGTTGATCACCACGGCGACGATCATGAACAGCGCGACGGGCCGCAAGGAGTGCAGCGGGCCGACTTCCACGGCGGCAACCGCTTGGTCAATCTCCGCAAACGCATGGTGGCGCAGGCCGGACGAGCCATCCGCGTGACGCGCAAGTTCAACGACGCTGACAAGTTTCTCGTGCAGTTCGGGACGGGAGCGTTCGAGCTGGGCCGCGATAGCGACGTCGGTCGGACTGCGCCAGAGTTTCCAGCCCAGCCACGAGATGGCCAGCAGCAAGGCCGGTGGTTCGAGGAACGCGACCAAGCACGCGCCGAGACAAATCGTTTCCGCCGTCGCGAGGCTCCAGTAGGCAAACCGGTATTGCCGGAATTTGCGGCGGAGATTGGGCGGGAGGCGTTCCATCGCAGTCAGTGTAGCATACGCTGACGGAACCACGCGCCGAGGAATGCGGCGAGGAGGAGCGCCAGCATGAGCGGAGAGTCGCGGAGATCCACGCGCGGCCGGTCGGCAAAGCCGGCGGTGACGCGGTGAATGTCGGCGATGAGTGAAGTGTTGACGCCAAGCCGGTAAATTTCGTCGGACGGCGACGCGGTGTTCGGTGGGCGCGCGCGTTGCCAGTAGGCGGCCAACGCGGCGTTGCCGAACCGGCGGAGGCGCCAGGTTTCATTGGTCGTGGCAATGATTTCATCCGCCTGCCGGGGATCATCCACTAATTCAACGAGCGGGTCGGCGGCGAGGGCGTGGCGGACGTGCCGGTATTCCCAATCGGGCGAGTCGGCTCGGAGGAAAAT
>CAZJCX010000133.1:7076-9248 GCA_964544425.1 uncultured Verrucomicrobiota bacterium | reverse complement strand
AGGCCGAGCAGGGCGTGGACTACTTCACCGTGCATGCCGGTGTGTTGCTCCGGTATATCCCACTGACGGCCAAACGCATGACCGGCATCGTGAGCCGCGGCGGCTCGATTCTGGCGAAGTGGTGTCGCGCGCATCACCAGGAAAACTTCCTCTACACGCATTGGGACGAAATTTGCGAAATCTGCGCGGCCTACGATGTCAGCTTTAGCATTGGCGATGGACTGCGCCCCGGTAGCATTGCCGACGCGAACGACGAGGCGCAGTTCGGCGAGCTATTCACGCAGGGTGAACTGACGACGCGCGCGTGGCAGCGCGGCGTGCAAGTGATGAACGAAGGGCCCGGCCACATTCCCATGCATCTCATCAAGGAGAACATGGACAAGCAGCTTGAGTGGTGTCACGAAGCGCCGTTCTACACGCTGGGGCCGCTCACCACCGACATCGCGCCCGGTTACGACCACATCACCAGTGCGATCGGCGCGGCGATGATCGGCTGGTACGGCTGCGCGATGCTCTGTTACGTCACCCCGAAGGAACATCTCGGCTTGCCGAACAAGGAAGACGTAAAAGCCGGTGTCATCGCCTACAAAATCGCCGCGCACGCCGCTGACCTTGCGAAGGGCCATCCCGGCGCGAAGAAATGGGACGATGCGTTAAGCAAGGCAAGATTCGAGTTCCGGTGGGAGGACCAATTCAACCTCGCGCTCGACCCCGAAACCGCGCGTGACTATCACGACGAGACGTTACCGGCCGACGGCGCAAAGCTCGCCCACTTCTGCAGCATGTGTGGTCCGAACTTCTGTTCGATGAAGATCACCGAAGACGTCCGCAAATTCGCCGAAGAGGGAATGAAGGCCAAGAGCGAGGAGTTCAAGCGCGCTGGTGGCGAGATTTACCAGAGGGCCTGACCGCGCATGGAAATCAAACGCAATGGTTCGCAACCGTCGCGCCCAGGCCCGGCAAGCTGGTTTACCGGTGTCGTCCGCCTCGAGCCGCTTCATGAAGCGCCGCCACCGGCGCGAGCGAGTTGCCTCAACGTTACGTTTGAACCAGGGGCGCGAACAGACTGGCACACGCATCCGCTCGGACAAACATTGATCGTCACCTGCGGCATTGGGCGCGTGCAACGGTGGGGCGGACTGGTCGAGGAAATCCGACCCGGCGACGTGGTCTGGATCGCGCCCGGCGAAAAACACTGGCATGGTGCATCGCCGACGACCGCCATGATGCACATCGCCATTCACGAGAATCTCGACGGGAAGGTCGTGGATTGGCTGGAAAAGGTGAGTGACGAGCAGTATCGCGGCTAAGCGCCGGTTACTCCGTTCGCAGTTCGATGCGCGCGTAGCGGCCGGTCACAGTGGCGCCGGTGCCGTCGGTATCAGTGAAAACACCGATCGCTTCGAGGCGGGGCATTTCCTTACCGGGGAACAGTTGGCGCCAATCGGCGACGATGTCGCGGGATTCAGCCAGCCACTGACCAGCTTCGGCATTACCGGAGCGCAAGACGATGAAGCGGGCGCGGCCTGTCATTGGATGGTGGAAGGTGACGCCGACTGGTTCGGTGTTGGCCCAGACATAGTGAATGGAGTAGGGCGGGCCAAGAAATGTTTTGAAGCCGATGAAGACGCGCGCGGTGTGGTCGAATGAGGCGAGCGTTTTGTCGGAGCCATTGGGCGGAACGCGGTCAATTTTCCAGTGCCACGCCAGCCGCAGGCGGTCGGCCGGTGCCACGGTGATGGCATGGGCGAGACCAGAGGCGGAGCCGCGGGCGACGGCGAGCAGGCAGGGCGTCTCGGCATCCCGCTCGACGCGGTACTCGGTGAGTCGGCCGATCTTGACCGGTTTCCACTCGCGGCTGAGCGGGGCGGCAAAGCATTCGCGGAAGAGCGGCGCGATGTTTTGGCCGGTGACGACGGTGGCGGCGAGTAGCGCGCCAAGCAGGAGGAGGCGGTTCATGGGCGCGGTTCGATTTTGATTTCAACTTTCATTTGATGGGTGGTGGCGCCCCGGTAGGTGCCGCGCACGGGGGCGACGTCGGCGTAGTCGCGACCGGCGGCAATCTTGACATAGGTCTCGCTGGGTTGGCAGTTGTGGGTGGGGTCGAGCGGCTGCCAGCCGTGACCGGGGACGAAGACTTCAATCCACGCGTGGGTGGCGCTGGCGATTTCG
>CAZJCX010000133.1:5605-7046 GCA_964544425.1 uncultured Verrucomicrobiota bacterium | reverse complement strand
AGCCGCTCACGTACCGGGCCGGAATCTGGAGGGAGCGGCAGAGTCCGATGAGGACGTGGGCGAAATCCTGGCAGACGCCGCGGCGTTGGGCGAGGACGTCGCGCATGTGGGTGTGGACTTGGGTGGAGTTTGGCTCGTACTTGAGATGTTGGTGGACGAATTCCATGAGCCGCAGGGCGCTCTGCCACACATCGGTTTCACCGGCGGTAGCATCCATGGCGACCTTCCACGTGGGGACATCAGTGTCGGCGTACTGGCTGGCGAGGACGAAGTCGTAGAGTTGCGCGGTCTGCATCGCGGGCTTGAGATTCGCAAGCTCCGCGGGCCGGGCATCGAGCGGCAGCGGCGGCACCGGGTGGGTGGTGACGTGAAATTGGGCGTCAATGGTGAGGGTGGGGTGCGGTTCGCTGATCTCGAAGTGGTGGACGACGTTGAGATAGAAATCGCGGTATGATTGCAGGCGGGTGGCGGGCAGGATGCGGAGGAGGAATCCATCCACGGTCTGGCGATCGGAGCTGGCGGGCTGGAGGCGGAGTTCATTGAAGCTATCGCGCACCGGTTGGGCGTAGTCGTAATGCGTGCGGTGCCGGATGGCGTATTTCATGGCGGGCGGGGTTAGCAAAAGCGGCGGCGCGGCGCGAGTCAAAACACGCCGTGCACCTGCTGTTGTTGTTCTTCCTGCTGTGAGAAGACGAGATCGCTGGTTTGGAACGCGTGGGAAATGTAGATGGTGAATACGGCCTTGCCGATGGCATTGAGTTTGGTTTGGATTTCGTCGAGGTACTCGTGCAGGCCGACGGCGAACACCTCCTCGACGGTGGTGAAGCGGAGGTCAGCCGCGAGGCGGCCAGCGAGTTTTTCGGCGGCGTTGGAGTACCGGCCCTCGGCGACGCCGGAAATGCGGCGCAAGGCCGCGTTGAGTTCCTCGACGCAGGCGCGGATGGAGCGGGGAAAATCCTCGTTGAACAGGAGCAGTTCCGCGGCGTGCCGGGGTTGCACGTCCGCGCCGTAGATCGCCTTGAACGCATCCCACGCGCTGGCGGAACGCAGGACCGCCGACCATTCGAGGGCGGTCGTCTGGGAGACGGTCTTGGGCAGGCCGTGGGCCGGCAGGGTGTGGGTGCGGACGTCGAGGATGCGGGAGGTTTTGTCGGCGCGTTCGAGGAACCGGCCGAGTTGGCTGAAGAGCCAGCCTTCGTTGTGGCTGTGAGTCGTTTCGCTGAGGCCGATCAGCAGGAGCGACGCGGATTTGACCTCCGCGAAAAAGTCGCTGGGGCTGCTGGCCCACATTTGGCGGGCGACCGGGCTGTGGGCGAACAGGTACAACCGGTTGATCTGCTCCCAGGTTTCGTGCGAAATCTGGTCGCGCACCATCCGGGCGTTTTCGCGGGCCTGATTGATCGAGGCGACGATGGAGTTCGGGTTTTCGAGATCGAACACC
>CAZJCX010000133.1:3084-5595 GCA_964544425.1 uncultured Verrucomicrobiota bacterium | reverse complement strand
AGCAGATCGGTCACGGCCGCGGCGGTAACGTGCGGGTGCCGGGCGCGAAACAGGTCCTGGTCGCCGGTGCAATTCAGGATCGGCAGCCAATGATTCTGCAGCTCGACCGGGTCGAGGCTGTGAAAATCGAGCGAGAGTTGGAGATTGACGTCGAGGATGCGGGCGACGTTTTCGGCGCGTTCGACGTACCGGGACATCCAGTAAAGTGAATTGGCCACGCGGGAGAGCATGTTTACCGGTCTCCGTACAAGACCCAGGTGTCCTTGCTGCCGCCGCCTTGAGAGGAATTCACGACGAACGAGCCTTTTCGCAAGGCCACGCGCGTGAGACCTCCCGGCACGATGACGGTTTGGTCGCCGGTGAGGATGAACGGTCGCAGATCAATATGGCGGCCCTCGAACCGATGGTCGTCCACGAAGGTCGGGTGCTGCGAAAGCCGGACGAGTGGTTGGGCGATGTAGTTGCGCGGCGCGGCGATGATCTGGTCGCGGAACGCGGCGATTTCGGCGCGGCTCGCCTGCGGGCCCATCAGCATCCCGTAGCCGCCGGATTCGTTGGCGGCTTTGACGACGAGCTGGTGAAGATTTTCCAGGATGTACGCGAGATCGGTCGGTTCGTTGGCGAGGTAGGTGGGGACGTTCGGCAGGATGGGGTCTTGCGCGAGGTAATAGCGGATCAGGCGGGGGACGAAGTAATACATCACCTTGTCGTCCGCGATGCCGGTGCCGATGGAATTAGCCAGCGAGACGTGCCCCGCGCGGTAGGCGCGGACAAGGCCGGGGACGCCGAGCATCGAATCGCGCCGGAACACGGTCGGGTCGAGAAAATCATCGTCAATGCGACGGTAGATCACGTGGACGGGTTGGAGTCCCTTGGTGGTGCGCATGAAGACGTGGTCGTCGGTGACTTGGAGGTCGCGCCCCTCGACGATCTCGATGCCCATTTGCCGCGCGAGATAGGTGTGCTCAAAATACGCGCTGTTGCAGGCGCCCGGCGTGAGGAGGACGATGGTGGGATTGACAATGCCGGCAGGCGCGATGTGCTGGAGCGTCTTTAACAATTCCTGCGGATAGTGATCCACCGGGCGGACGCCAATGTTCTCGAACAACCCGCGAAACGTCCGTTTCATCGCGCGGCGGTTTTCAAGGACGTAACTGATGCCGCTCGGACAGCGGGCGTTGTCTTCGAGAACGAGGTACTGGCCGCGGTCGTCGCGAATCAGGTCTGTGCCGCAGACGTGGATGTAGATGTTTTTGGGGACGGCAAAGTTCACAAACTCGCGCCGGAAATGTTTTCCCGTCAAAACGTAGTGGGCGGGGATGGTGCCGTCTTTGAGAATGTGTTGCTCGTGATAAATGTCGTGGAGGAAGAGGTTCAACGCGGTGATGCGCTGGATCAGACCGCGTTCGAGCACTTCCCATTCGGAGGCGGGAATGATGCGCGGAACGAGATCGAACGGGAACACCCGTTCCGAGCCGCGCGAGTCACCATAGACATTGAACGTCACGCCCTGCCGAAGAAAAGACAGGTCCACGGCGCGCCGGCGGGTTTCGAACTCGCCGGGAGGCAGCGAGGCCAATGCGTCCCGCAGTTTGGCATAGTGCGGGTGCACGGTCGCTTTGCTCTGGAACATCTCGTCGAAGAACTCGTTCACCGCGTAGTCACCCAACAACGGCGCCGCGGCAGATTGTTTGTCCACAATGGTCATTTTGCAGCAGCTATCGGTGTCGGTGCGTTTGGCGGAACTGGCGTGATTTCAATGGTCTCCCGACGGTCGCTTCGCGGACGGGATGCAATTCCCGTCCTGAGCAGATGACTTGCCGGACACCAAAAAGATGGTTGCAATGCGATAGTGAAAAGCGTAAAAGAACGCGCTTCACAGGCAGAACAGAAACAACGGTGACCCAGCGGGTCACAACCGGAGGTCGGAGATATTCAACAATTTGTTCGGGTAAATCATAAGATTCGCGCGCGGGAAGTGCGGGTAATTGATGCGGACGGGAAGCAAGTCGGAGTGATTTCCATTCAGCAAGCGTTGGGGTTGGCGCAGCAGTCCGGGATGGACTTAATCGAAGTGGCGCCGAACGCCACGCCGCCCGTTTGTCGGGTCGCGGAGTTTGGAAAATTCAAGTACGAGCAGGAAAAGCGGGAGCGGGAGGCGCGCAAACATCAGCACGCCAATAAGCTCAAGGAAATCAAGTTCGGTCTGAATATTGACCAGCATGATTACCAGACGAAGCTGACCCACATTGAGGATTTTTTGCGCGAGGGCATGAAGGTCAAAGTGTCCTTGCAGTTCCGCGGTCGGCAAAATGCCCACCCGGAATACGGGCAGCAGTTGATGCAGCGAGTCATCGCGGATGTGGCCGCGTTTGGCCGACCGGAAGTAATGCCGAAACAGATCGGACGCAGCATTCACATGATGCTCGCGCCTGCGAAAGGGTTGGCCAAGCAACCGCGCCACGAGCCAGCCGCCGACAATGCCGAGTAGCGATGGGAACAAGGAGATTC
>CAZJCX010000133.1:0-3074 GCA_964544425.1 uncultured Verrucomicrobiota bacterium | reverse complement strand
TTGGCAACCGATGAAGACTAAAAAGGCGGCGGCGAAACGATTCAAAATCACCGCCACCGGTAAAATTTTGCGAAAAGGCGCCGGCAAGCGTCACCTGCTCGGCCACAAGCGATCCAAGGTCAAACGCCACCTGCGCAACACGCTCCAAGTCAGCGAAACCCACAAGCACCACATCGAAGTCTCGCTGCCGTTCAGTCACCGCGGCTAACGTTCACCGAGTCATTATCTTTCAGGAGTCACCATGCCGAGAGCCACCAATTCCGTCGCCAGTCGTCGCCGTCGCAACCGCATGCTCCAAGCCGCCAAAGGCTACCGCGGTTGGCGCAGCAAGAAGTTCAAATACGCCAAGGATGCCGTCTGGCACGGCCTCCAATACAGCTTCGCTCATCGCAAGGACAAGAAGGGCGACATGCGCGGCCTCTGGATCCAGCGGATCAACGCCGCCTGCCGGCCCGAAGGAATCACCTACAGCCGGTTCATGAACGCGTTGAAGAAAGCCAACATCGCGATTGATCGCAAGATCCTCGCCGACTTGGCCGTCAACGATCCCAAAGCGTTCAGCGCCGTCGTCGCCGCCGCCAAGGCGTAGGCCAGCCCGGAGTCGCAGCGATTCAGTTGCTGGCTGGAAAATTGGTGGCAAAACCGTGTTCACAATGACTGTTCCCGGAATGGGCGCGCCGAGAGGTGCGGGGTAGGTCGCGCCCTTTGGCTGTGTCGTTCCGGTTGAGTGCTTAAGCGTCTAAGTCTGATTGAAAATCGCATTTGTAGATCAAGCGCATCGCTTGCCCCGTCGAAACACGCAGGCAACCGGCGCGGTTGTCCTAATCAATCGCCAGCCCCTCAATTCGCGCCAACTCGCGTTTGTGCCCTGTAAACCGGCAAGTCTGCCCGTAACTGGCGTCGCTGACTGTAGTCCATGGCACAGCTTGTGACTGTTTGTGCGAGTGTTTCATGGTAGGCCAAATGGAATCTGGTGCGGTAGGCGATTTCGTCGAGTGGAAGTAGCGCGATCCACTTTGTCAGCAGCGCGGGGCGTAACGCAAATTTCACAAAGAATATTTTCGGGTGATCGCGTATTTCTTGTTGCATCTGCCACGGGCGAGGCGTAGAAGCGAAAGCGTGGCATTAGATGATGGCTCTTGACTATCATAATGTCCGGCGCAACGGCGCAACGGCGCGATGCGGTAGGTCTGCTGCTGGCTCAAACGGACGTTCTTGTCTGGGAAGGTTCTTATGAAGACTTTTTCTGATCGCGCTCGTGGTGTGTCGTTCGTTCAGGCAGCGGTGCGGTTGTCGTTGGTGTTTGTTTTGGCGTGTGGGCTTGCGGCGGGGTTCGTGTTGGTGCGGAGCCAGTCGGTGGTCACTCGAGGTGAGGTTGCTGCGGAGCCGGTGCAGGACGGTCTGATGGGGTGGTGGCGGTTGGACGAGGGGGAGGGTCCGGTGGCCGTGGACGCGAGCGGCAACGGCAGCGACGGGTTGTTGACCGGTGATCCTGAACCGATGTGGGTTTTTAACGAAACAAGTGGCGCAGCGCTGCAATTGTTGGGCGGGGAAAGCGTGGTGGTGACCCCGGTGTTGCCGCAGTTGGCGGCGCTCGACAATCAACTGACAGTGTCGACTTGGGTGAAGCGGGGTCCTTCCCCGGACGGGACGTTGCTGGATACATGGGTGGGGGACGATCTCAGCGGGAGCTTCGCTTTGTTCTTGGTCAATGGTCGGGCCGTGTTCGAGGTGGTGATCGGGGACGAGCAGATTGCGGCGGAAGGAGCGACACAGCTTACCGAGGACGTTTGGTACCATGTCGCCGGCACGTATGATTGTGAGCGCCTCCGGGTTTTTCTAAACGGACAAGAAGACGGGGCGGCTCATGCAGCGGGAGTGGTTCGTCTGTACGAACAGGCCGTCGTCTTGGGACAAGCCGCGAGCGGTTGGCCTTTTGTCGGTGTGATGAGTGACGTGCGAATTTACGGACAAGCACTTGAGGTTAGTCTGATCAAGGCGCAATTCGCCAACCCGCCGGCAGGAGTCACTCTCCAGGCAGAACGAGGTTTGATCGCCTCATCTGGAAGCAGTGCACTCAACCAGATCGAAACCGGGCCGCACGACTCTGACTTCGGTGGAGGGGGTGGCGGCATGAGCATGTTGCTCGCGGGCAGCACATGTGCGCTTGTGCCAGCAAATTCAACAGCCGGAGCAGTCTGGGGAAATGTTGTTGCTGGTCAAACATACGCCTACAACGCTACCGGCTGCGTGCAGTTCGGAGGGCCGGGCACCAACGCCACTCCGGATGGTGCTTTTTGTCCGCCGATCTCGCCCCAAGCCCCGGCCAATCCGTTCTTGTGCAGCAGCCTGACTCACTGGTCGCTTGTCGGGAAGATTGATGGGGCGAACTGCTTTCAGTTGGGCAGCGACGGAACCTTCACGGCGGCAGCCTCCGGTGAGTTGACCCTCCATTTCAACGATGAGACCACCGCCTATGGCGACAATGCGGGATCGTTTGACGTGTGCATTACCGATGACGTCAGCACCAACACCTATCGCAATGGTGATTGCTATTCGACATGGTTGGGCGGCTGCCAAAGTGCTGGCGGATCCTTTACGACGATCTCGCCGGGAGCCACTGCCTACTCTCACTCTGAGGATGCCAATCACAACGACCGCAACTTTGACCCGGTGCATTCTGCGCGTGGCACGACGTTGCTGGCCGATGTAGAATTGCTGCCCTTGCGGCAGAGCGGGGACACCCGTGCGGCGACGTTGGCATTCGGCCGAGTGCAGACCGGCGACAGTTTGGTCACGAATGCGTTTGGCGGTGGCTGGACGCACACCTACAACCTGCTCCTGACAGAGACCTCCACGAACACCATCCGCATCTTGGATTGGGAGGGAACGCTGCATGACTACACGCTCTCGAACGGTGTCTACGTGGGCGATGGCCGCGCCGTGCTGACCAAGCTGGGAACCAACTACGTCTGGAAACTGCGGCAGCCGCGGGAGCAGGCAGGGCGCAATGCCGATCGTGGCAAGGTGGAGCAGATCGTCGGCAGGCGTGGCCGTGGTAGGCCGCCCGGTTC
>CAZJCX010000132.1:8813-9303 GCA_964544425.1 uncultured Verrucomicrobiota bacterium | reverse complement strand
CAGCACGTTTCGGCAGACGATTCTGTTTTCGTTCGGGCTGATTGGCGTCTCGCTGCTACCCTCCATCATCGGCATGACGGGGCCGGTGTATCTGGTCGGGGCGCTGGCGTTGGGCGGCGCGTTGCTGGCGACCGGCATCTGGTTCGCGCTGACGCAAACTTTTGGCGACGCGCAGCGGCTGCTGAAAGCCTCGGTGATTTATCTCCCGTTGCTGCTGATCCTCATCATCGCCGATGCCGGCTTCTGATTCAGCGCTGCTGGCCATCGAATCCCTGACCCACCGGTACGGGGAACGCACGGCGCTCGACCAAGTCAGTTTCACCGTGCGGCGCGGGGAGTTGTTTGGCCTGCTGGGGCCGAACGGGGGCGGCAAGACGACGTTGTTTCGGATTCTTTGCACGTTGCTGCGACCGTCCGCCGGCCGCGTCACGTTGGCTGGCGGGCCGGTGGATCGGCGGCAGATTGGCGTTGTGTTTCAATCGCCGAGTTT
>CAZJCX010000132.1:840-8750 GCA_964544425.1 uncultured Verrucomicrobiota bacterium | reverse complement strand
GCGCGGCCCGGCGTTGGCAAAACGCATGACCGAGTTGCTGGAGCGGTTTCGGCTGGCCGACCGGGCCGGTGACTATGTGGAGAAGCTCTCCGGGGGGTTGCGGCGGCGGGTGGAGTTGGCGAAGGGGCTATTGCACCAGCCGACCGTGCTGTTGCTCGACGAACCGAGCACGGGGCTAGATCCGCGCGCGCGCCGGGAGTTGGGCGATTATCTCGAACAGCTCGCCCGGCAGGATGGCGTGACGGTGTTGCTGACGACGCACATCATGGATGAGGCCGATCGTTGTCAGCGGCTGGCCATCCTCGATCAGGGGAAACTGGTGGCGCTCGACACGCCGGCCGCGTTGAAAGAGCGGGTGGGCGGGGACGTGATCAGTGTGACCGCCAAAGCGCCGGAATCCCTGAGGGTCCACGTGACGGCGAAGTTCGGTGTCGCCGCCGCGGTTGTAGACGGACAGGTCCGCATCGAGCGAACACGGGGCCACGAGTTCGTGCCGCAATTGGTGGAAGCATTCCCCGGCGAAGTCGAATCCGTCAGCGTCGGCAAACCGACGCTCGAAGATGTCTTCATCCACCTGACCGGCCGGCGATTTGAGTGACCGGTGGTCCCCGTCAGCCGCCGCCGAGCCGGCGGCCGCTACTGCGGCGGCGGATTGTGCGGGGGCTTGACAGGCGGCTGTGGCACCGGTCATCTAACCGTCATGAGCGGACTAATGCAGGAAGGTTACTTCGTCATTTTTTTGATTGTGGCGGCGGGGATTGTGGTGGGGAACTTGCAGATTCGCGGGTTGTCGCTCGACGTGTCGGCGGTGATTTTTGCGGCGTTGGTGTTTGGGCATTTTGGTTTCACCGTGCCGGCGGACTTCCAGAAGCTGGGGTTGATCTTGTTCATTTACACGGTGGGCTTGCAGGCCGGGCCCGGATTCTTCGAATCGTTTCGCAAGTACGGCCGGCAACTGATCATCTTGACGGTGGCGATGGTCGCGACGGCGGCAATTTTGACGGTGGTGCTGGCGCGGAGTCTGGGGATTGATTCGAAGTTGGCGGTGGGGTTGTTTGCCGGGGCGTTGACGAGCACGCCGGGGCTGGCGGCGGCCATCGAAAGCGCACAGTCGCCGTTGGCGTCCATCGGGTACGGCGTGGCGTATCCGTTTGGCGTGGTGGGGGTGATTCTGTTTGTGCGGCTGTTGCCGCGGTTGTTGCGCGTGGATCTGCGCCGGAGCGAGGCGGATTACCAGCAGGAGATGCGCGCGGACTTCCCGGAGATGTCGAACCAGAATTTTGTGGTCGTGAACGGGAACATTGCCGGCAAGACCATTGGCGAGATGGGGATTGGGACGATGACCGGAGCGACCATCTCGCGGGTCAGCCATGCCGGAGTGGCGATCACGCCCACGAAAGATACGCCGCTGCGCCAAGGCGACTTGATCAAGGCGGTCGGCACGGCGGCGGCGCTGGAGAAGGTGCGCTTGCTGGTGGGGCCGCCGACGGAGCGGGATATTCCGCTGGCGCAAGGGCACGAAGTCCAGTGGGTGTTGGTGACGAATAAGGCGGTCGTCGGCCGGTCCCTGGCGGAGTTGAATCTGTGGGCGCTGTACGACACGACCGTCACGCGGATTCGGCGCAGCGGGATTGACATCAGCCCGACGGGGACGAGCGTCTTGCGGTTTGGCGACAAGTTAATGGTGGCGGGCCGGCAGGAGAACATGGCGCACGTGACGAAGATTTTGGGCAACGACACCAAACGACTTTCGGAAACGGACTTTTTGCCCATCGCGCTCGGGATCGTCATCGGCGTCGTCCTCGGCAAGCTCGCCCTGCCGGTGGGCGGCCTGAGACTATCGCTGGGAATGACCGGCGGGGTTTTGGTGGCGGGCTTGCTCTTGAGCCGGTTGGGGAAGACGGGGCCGGTGATCTGGAGTTTGTCGGGCTACGCGAACACGCTGTTGCGGGAACTGGGGTTGCTGTTCTTTCTGGCGAGCGTCGGCACTGAAGCCGGGGCGCGTCTGGTCGAAACGCTGACCACGAACGGCGTGAAAGTGTTCGCAGTGGGGGCCGTGCTGACGGTGGCGCCGATGCTAGTCGGCGCCCTCGTCGGGCATCGCCTGCTGCGGCTGAACGTTCTCACGCTGCTCGGCGTCACAACCGGGGCGATGACGAGCACGCCCGGCTTGGTCGCGGTCGGGCGGCTCACTGACTCCAACGGCCCGGCCGTCGGTTACGCGACGGTGTACCCCGTCGCATTGGTCTGCAAGATCGTGTGCTGCCAACTCATCGCGCGGCTTTGAGATGTGCCGCCGGGACGGCGGCCACTACAACAGGTTAGGTGGGGGAGAGGCAGCCGTCACGGCGTCGGTTGTGTATTTCCTTGCACTCTCCACTTGCGGCGCGCACGGGTGCAGTCTAAAAGTGGCGGTTATGAGTCAGCCGGCCGGCACAGGCGAGTTGCCGCCGCCGCAGGACGCGCGTGAGTTGCGGGTGTTGTTGGATTTGGTGGATCGGGGCGCGCGGAAGCGGGGCGAAGATTATTTCCGGGAAGGTCGCGTGGAAGCGGTGTGGTGTGATGAGCCCGGTACGCAGTACGGCGCGGAAGTGCGCGGCGGGGAGTGCTATGAAGTCGCGCTCTACTATGAGGACGGGCATTGGTTTGCGGATTGTACGTGCCCGGTGCGTTCGGAGTGCAAGCACGGGATGGCGGCGGTGTTCGCGTTGTTGGATCTGACGGGTCAGCCGGTGAAAGCGGCCTCCGCGGGGCGGGCGGAGCGGTTCGAGCAGCGCGTGGCGGCGCATTGGAAGCGGGCGTTGACGGCGGACGAGCAGAAGTACGCGCGCCAAGTCCAGAAGTTGTATGAGCGGGCGTTGTTTGGCCGGTTGATGACGGATGATCTGCGGCCGTTTGCGCCGCAGTTGCGGGTGTCGCGGTGGGAGCCGGTGGATCTGTGGGAGAAGCCCCCGGCGACCGTGGTGGAGTTTTGGCAATACCTCGCGTTCGCGCTGACGCAACGTGGCGCGAAGATTCCGGCATTTTTGGAACCGTTCACCGACCACGCGCGGGTGGCGCAGCAAGCGTCCGAGCGGGAACGGCGGCGGACAATCGCGCTGTGGCAGGAGCGGCTGCAATTGGCGCCGCCGGTCGCCCCGGACACGGAAGCGCGTGAGGTGCGGGTGATGTTGAAAGGCCGCGCCGCCGAGGTGCAGTGGCGCGGGCGGGGGCAGGCGGAGTTTCGTCCGTTCAAGAGCAGCCAGATCCGGCAACTCAGCTACAATGGAGGGTTGCAGGATATCGTCGTGGTCCCCGCGGCGGAGCCGATCTGGTACGCGGTGAAACTGCGGGCCCGGCATGGCGGGTACTCGGACCTCAGCTTGCACGATGAAGAGGTGCAGCAGTTGGTGCGCGGGTGGTTGTTGATGGAGGTGTTGGCCGACCGGGTGGTGAATGAGCGGGGCCAGCCGTTCGTTCATGCGCCCGAACCGCTGCGGTGGGATTTGGAGCCGGCGGGGTCAGCCGAGGAGAATTACCGGGTGCGGTTGGTGGACGCGCAGGGCCGTCCCGTCGCGGGCATCCGCGCGGTGTTGCCGGGCGTGCCGACGTTGTACGTGACGGCGACAACGGTGTTTCGCGGGCCGCCGCCGCAGTTCGAGGGGGACGAGCCGGTCACGGAGCTTTCCATCCCGGCCGTCGCGCTGGAGACGGCGCACGGGGCGCAATGGTTGATGAGTTTTGGTTTGGATCTGCCGCCGCGGTTGGCGGAGCGGACGCGCCGCGTGGCGGTCGAGGTCCACGTGCGGTGCTGGCTTGATGGCGCCGGGAAGAGTGAATCGCTGAGCGCGCAGATCACCGCGAGCGACGAGCGGGGGTTCCGGCAGGAGGTGTACACGCCGGCGGGGTGGCGGGACGACTCGCGGCAGCCGGTAAAGACGGCGGAGACCGCGGACGAGGCGATCTACTTGTTCGATCGCCACCTGCTGGCGCGGATGCCGGCGTTGCTCGCGCCGTTGGGATTGAATTGGGATTCGCTGCGGCACGGATGGCAGGCGCGGGTGACGAAGAAGTTTCCGGAGACGTTCGCGGCGTGGCTGGCGTCGTTGCCGGCTGAGGTGAATGTGGACTTGTCCGGTGACCTGTTATCGCTGCGGGACGGGCCGATTCAGGCGTCGGTGCGGTTGGATTGCACGCCGGTCGGGGTGGATTGGTTTGATCTGAAGGTGGCGTTGCAGGTGGCTGACACCACGTTGACGGCGGAGGAGTTGAAGATCTTGCTCGACGCGCGCGGCGGGTGGGTGCGGTTGGACAAGCGCGGCTGGCAGCGGTTGCAGTTTGATTTACCGGCGGAAGATGATGCGCGGTTGGCGCAGTTGGGGTTGAGCGCGCACGATTTCAGTTCCGAACCGCAACGGCTCCATGCGCTGCAACTGGCCGATGCAGCGGCGGCGCGATTCTTACCGGAGCAGCAGGTGCGGGAGATTCGGCGGCGGACGGAGGAGTTGCAGGCGCGGGTGATGCCGCCGGTGCCCGGTGGGGTGCGAGCGGAGTTGCGACCGTATCAGGTGGAGGGGTTTCATTTCCTCGCATACCTCGCGACGAATCGGTTGGGCGGGATTCTGGCGGACGACATGGGGTTGGGAAAGACGTTGCAGACGTTGGCGTGGTTGGTGTGGCTGCGGGAACAGGCCGGGAACGCGGCGCGGCCGAGTCTGGTCGTTTGTCCGAAGTCGGTGATGGACAATTGGCGGGCGGAGGCGGAGCGGTTTGCGCCGGGGTTGCGGGTGCGGTTTGGGATCGGGCCGGATGCGGACGTGTGCGTGATCAATTACACGCAATTGCGGAACCTCGCGGACGAGGCGACCGGGCAGAAGTGGTTGGCGGTGATTTTGGACGAGGGGCAGTACATCAAGAATCCCGCGTCGCAGACGGCGCGGGTGGCCGGGCAGATGGCGGCAGAGCACCGGCTGGTGCTGACGGGGACGCCGATTGAGAACCGGCTGCTGGACTTGTGGAGTCTGATGAATTTTGCGATGCCGGGGGTGCTGGGCAACCGGACCCAGTTCCCGCGGCGGTTTGATCAGGCGGAGGATCCGCTGGCGCGGCGGCGGTTGGCGGCGCGGGTGCGGCCGTTTCTGTTGCGCCGGACGAAGGGGCAGGTGGCGCAAGAGCTGCCGGATCGCGCCGAGGAGGATTTGTTGTGCGAGATGGAGGGGGCGCAACTGATGTTGTACCGGGCGGAGTTCAAGGCGGCGCAGCAGATGTTGTTGAAGATGAAGACTGCGCAAGAGTTCGACCGGAACCGGTTCAACTTCCTCACCTCGTTGCTGCGGTTGCGGCAGATTTGTTGTCATCCCGCGTTGGTGGACGCGCAGCAGCGGGACGCGGAGAGCGCGAAGATGAACGCATTGCAGGACGTGCTGGAACCGTTGATGGCGGAGGGGCACAAGGTGCTCGTGTTCAGCCAATTTGTGTCGGTGCTCGACTTGGTGGAGCCGGTGATCCGCCAGCAAGGTTGGCCGTACTACCGGCTGACAGGCGCCACGGAGAATCGCGGCGAGTTGGTGGCGCAGTTTCAGCAGGCACCGGGCGCGGCGGTATTTTTGATTTCGCTGAAAGCCGGCGGGTTTGGTGTCAATCTGACGGCCGCCAGCTACGTGGTCCTGTTTGATCCGTGGTGGAACCCGGCGGTGGAGAATCAGGCGATTGACCGGACGCATCGGATCGGCCAGACGAACAAAGTGATGGCGTACCGGCTGTTGATCAAAAACAGCATCGAGGAAAAAATCCGGTCGCTGCAGAAACAGAAGCGCGCGCTCGCGGAGGACATTCTCGGCGAGGAACGATTCGCGCAGAGTTTGACGTTGGAGGATTTGCGTTTTTTGTTTGCGGAGTGACGCATGGATTGGACTTGGTTTTGGAGCGGCGGGTGATAGGGTGCGGCGGTAAGGAGAAACGCATGGCGGCCAGTTCTGAGATCACCAAGGCGCATCGTTCGCCGTTGGTGCGGCAATTTTCGGTGTTCCTGCAAAACAAAATCGGCGCGCTGCTCGACCTGACGCGGTTGTTGGGGCAGAACAACATTCACATCTGCGGCTTGTCGGTGGTGGACACGGCGGATTCGGCGGTGGTACGGCTGGTGGTGGATGATCCCGACCGGTGTCATGACGTCTTGACCGAGGCGGGGATTGCCGCGGCGGAGTCGCAGGTAGTGGTGGCGGAGTTGCCGCGCGGGCCGGAGAAGTTGGGCGAGGTGTTGCGCATTCTCGTGGCTGCCGAGGTGAACCTGCAATACACGTATTCGCTGATGATTCGGCCGCATGACCGGGCGTTGCTGGCGTTGCATTGTGAGGACGCGGAGTACGCGCGCGACGTGTTGGGGCACGGCGGCGTGACGGTGCTCGGGCAGAACGACATTTCCCGGTGACTATGGAAAAATCAACGCCGATGGGCTTGGCGATTGTGATCTGCGACCAGATCATCGAGGACAAGCTCACGCACAAGAAATCCTTGATCGGGATCTTCAACCAGATCGCCACGCCGACGTTTCCGTGCCGGCATCCGCGGATGGCGGTGTTTGTGTCGTTGACGGAGGGGCGGGGGGCGTACGGCGTGCGGTTGCGGATGGTGCATGAAGAGTCCGGCACTGGCATCGGGGAAGTAACGGGCCAGATCCAGTTCGCGGACGTTCACATGGTGGCGGAGCTGAATTTCGATTTGCTCAACGTGACCTTCCCGCAACCAGGCCTCTACTCGATCGAGTTTTATTGCGACGATAGCCTCGTGTTGGAGCGGCGGTTTCAAGTCCTGCCGATCAAACCGCCCAACCCGCCGGGGTAGATTACAGGGCAAAGCTCTCGTTCAACGGCAGGTCGCGGAACGTATCGAGACTCTGGTAGATTTTATCCGGCACGCTTTCCGTCAGGATTACATCGCCCTTGGCATCCCGCACGATGTACAGGTACCCGTAGTACTTGAACCCCCACCGGTAACCTTGCTGGTCGAAACTGAGCTTGGCCGCGCCGGACTTGTACTCCACGGTCTGACGCACGGGCAGGTCAAAGGTTTTGCTCTCGCGAAGAATCAGTTGGTACTCCCGGTTGTTTTGGGCGCTCCGTGACAACACGTACAACTCGCCCGTCAGCCCGGTGTGAGCGCGAGTCAACTCGCGGCTCTTGACGACAATCTGCAGTTGGACCATCTGCGTGCGGTCGTCCGCGTAGGCATAGTTGCTGGCATTGCGGGTGTTCTTCGTCGCCACGATCTCCACCGCGATCAGCGGTTTACCGGCGGGCACCGGCGCGGGCGCGAGGGGACGCGGGGCAGTGGGCGGCCGAGGCGTCGCCGGTGGCGCGTCGCCCACCGTCAAGGCCGAGTACTCGAAGTTGTTGAGCACCTTGCGCGCGGGATTGGCCGGGTCGAGCACCCACGTGTCGCCATTGACGAGGAACTTGTAGGCGTAGGCACCGGGCTTGAGCGTGAGTCGGCACGTCCATTTGCGGTCGCTGCCCTGCGTCATGGGGATTGGTCGCCCCTGGCTGAAGTCGCCGGCGACGGCCACTTCTTGCGCGAGCGAGTCTTCATACTGAAGCGTGACTTCAATTTTGTCCTGCGCGGCGACCTGTCCCACCAGCCATAGGCCAATCAGCCATTGATTCCAGCGTTGCATAGCTCCTCCAGTTGCGACGATGTGGTGTGCTGGCGGGGATGTCAACCCAGCGATTGCAAAAGTTCTGTCAACTCCTCGCGCGGCCCGTCGTGATGTTGCGCCACGGCCAGCGCATGCGCGTGTGTGAGCGTCTGTTTGGCAGCGGTTGTCTCGCCCAGCGTCAGTTGGCATTTGCCGAGGAGGATGTGGACGACCATCCAGTCGGTCTTGCGCGCCGCCAGCGGCCGGAGGTGTTCCGCGGCTTCCCGGAGTTCGCCCG
>CAZJCX010000132.1:0-814 GCA_964544425.1 uncultured Verrucomicrobiota bacterium | reverse complement strand
GAGTGCTTGGGCGAGGCTGAACCGGGCGAGATCATTGGCGGGGAACTGGGCGAGTAGTTGCCGTGCTTGGGCGATGCGCGGTTGACTCATGCGACGATTATATGGTTTTGTCGCGGGCGGTGAAAAGCAAGTTTTACGAGCCGGGTGCGGCGCGCGGGGAACGGGTGCAGAGACTTTTCACGGTCATCGCGCGCCGGTATGACTTGCTCAACGATGTGATGACCCTCGGCCTGCACCGGTATTGGAAACGCCGACTGGTCGCCCGCACCGGCAATCCACTGTCTGTGCTGGATTTGTGCTGCGGCACGGGCGATATCGCGCTGCGGTTTCGCGGCCACGTTGTCGGGGTGGATTTCACGGCCGAGATGTTGCGCGTGGCGCGGACGCGGTCGGCGCGGATTCCGTGGTTGCAGGCGGACGCATTGCAGTTGCCGTTTGCCGACGAGTCATTTGAGGCGGTGACGGTTGGCTATGGGTTGCGCAACTTGGCGGACTTGCCGGCGGGGTTGCGTGAGATGCGGCGGGTGTTGCGGCCGGGCGGCAAATTGGTGGCGTTGGATTTTGGCAAGCCGGCGAACGCGCTGCTGCAGCGGATGTTTTTCGCCCACTTGCGGTTTCACCTGCCCTTGATGGGCCGCTGGTCGTGCGGTGATCCGGAGGCGTACGCCTACATCGTGGATTCGTTGGAGGCCTACCCGGCGCAGCGTGGCGTGCGAGATATGATGGCGGCCGCTGGTTATCGGGACTGCGGGTTCGAGGAATTTTTCGGCGGGATGATGGCGATCAACTTTGGCCGAAAATAAGAGACCCTCTG
>CAZJCX010000131.1:388-9358 GCA_964544425.1 uncultured Verrucomicrobiota bacterium | reverse complement strand
CGTGTATTCGGAGCATATCATGCCGTACTTCGAGGGCGAGGTGTACCGCGCCTCCATCAAGGCGTTCAACGATCTCGCGAACGATTTCTTCAGCCTGACCACGAACGACATGAAGGTGATGCACACGCCGGAGCGCGTGTTCCACTCGAACACCAACTGGTTCAAGGCCGATCCCAACAAACCGCTCAAGGGCAAGCCATTCGAGGACATCCTCGCCGGCGGCTACGCGGCGACCTACCTCGATGAAGTCGTCCATCTCCACTGGTGGTTTTATCCAAACGAGCAAACCAACCCCGGCTGGGACGACAACAACTGGGGCCGCTGGGCGGGCGGTCAGGGCAACGACGAGGAGCCGTACCACCACAAGGTTCACAAGATCAATGGCGTGCTCACGTTCATGATCAATGACCGCGAGGACCAGTCGAAATTCGGCAACGACGACGGCGGGATGCTCAACGACACCCGGTACACCCTCCTCCAGAAAGCGCTCTCGCCGGACTACGCGCAGATCACCATCGTGTTCGACGACTGGGAAGCGTATGCCGGCAACTCCTTCGGCCAGGGCGCCAACAACAACGCCGATCAATGGCACAACACCATCCGCTGGGCCGCCAATCACCAGTGGATTCACATCGTCAACCTCAAGGACGTGACCACGTGGGCGCAGAGCGACCCGAACTGGGTGATTGACCACGGGTACGTGTTCAACAAGACGATGGAAACCTACGAGTGGCTCAAGAAGGCCACCGAGCAGAGCTACGACAAGTGGTACTTCGGCCACACCGGCAATGGCGTGATCGAGGAGAACTTCGCCGCCCGCGTTCCCGGTACCGCGCCGAGCGGGTTCAAGATTCCCGGCACGAAAGCGTACGGCGACTTGAACACCCCCGGCACGCTGCTCCGCGATTCGTGGGACAAGGTCGCCGCCATGCCCGCCGGCAACCTGAAACGGCTGGCGGAGTGGACGTATTCCTCGATGATTTTCGAGACCGCGTGGCACGACGAGAACCCGCCGGACTGGTGGCCGCCGTTCGACAAGCCGTGGCTCGGCTGGTTCGACGCTTACAAATCGAAAAACTACCAAGTCACCTTCCAACGTCCCGAGGCGGATTCCTACGACGATGCGAATTCCAACGATCCCGTCTCCGGCTGGGCGCTGCGACTGCACGGACACGTTCGCAAAGTGGGCATTCACGCCGACGCCGCCGCGTGGGTGGCGGCGATCAAGAACGGCTCCCAAACCGCCGCCACCGTCGTGGAGCAGCAGGACGTGGACGACGACTTGTGGGATGAGTACATCCTCAAGAACGACCGGGTCTATCTCTGCTTCAAACGCTGGGGCGGCCGGTTGATCTACGCGTTCGTGTTCGACCCGGCCGTGCAGGATGCGCATCAAGTCATCGGCGTCCCGGCGGCCAACCCAGCCGAGGAACACGACGGCGAAGGCGCCGACAACAATCGCTGCTCGGCCTTCAAGGACCGGTACGCCAGCGTCGGCCCGAACAATTTCCGGTACGTGGACGATGATTACGCGCTGACGCCGGCAGTGCCGGGATCGAACTACTGGGAGTTCGTCTCCAGCGACGGCGCGGTGCGCAAACGTTTCATACTCCCCCCCGGTCACGATGCGGTGCAAGCCCGGTACACCATCGGCGCGGGAGCCGGTACGCTCTACATCCGGCACGGTCTCGGGCCGAACCAGATGGACATCATGCTCCGCGGCGACGCGAATCTCGTCACGGACAGTTCCCCGCTTTATTACGGCCTGCGCAACACCAACGGCGGCGCGGCCTACGCCGTCAACGGCGCCAACACGAGCCGGTCGGCCGGTCAGTTGCCCAATGCCGGCTATCAGAACCGTGAACTGCCGCTGATCGAGCAGGTCGAGCAATTCAACACGGCGACCAACGCCACTGTCTGGCTCGCGTTCAGCCTGGGTGCGGCGCAGGACATTGACGGCGATGGCATCCCGAACGATCAGGAGCCCGGTTTCTACGAGAATCCCGACCGCGACGGCGACGGAATGAACGACGGTTTCGAGCAGACGTATTTCGGCAGTCCGACTGCCGGCAATCCGAGCGGCGACCACGACGGCGACGGGCAAACGAACCTGAATGAGGCTCTCGCCGGGACGAACCCGGTGGACGCCGGTTCGAGCCTGCGCATCGTCAGCATCGTGCGCCAACTCAACAGCGACGTGCAGGTCACCGCCACGAGCGTCGTCGGCAAGAAGTACGCGTTGCTGGCCACGCTGAACTTGGCGACGA
Source organism: uncultured Verrucomicrobiota bacterium (assembly GCA_964544425.1). Taxonomy (GTDB): domain Bacteria; phylum Verrucomicrobiota; class Verrucomicrobiia; order Palsa-1439; family Palsa-1439; genus OMJI01. Next base: position 7,091 of record CAZJCX010000131.1, on the reverse strand, counting down.
CGCCGTTCACGCCGGCCAGTTCCACCAACAGCGCCACCGGCGCGACGATCACGTTCACCGATCCCGCGCCCGCCGCGCCGCACAAGAACTACAAGGTGCAACTCATCCCATGAAAACACATCGCTCTCACACCCTCGCCACGCGACTCTGCCTCGCGCTGATTTTCGCCAACACCCTCGCCCACGCCGCGGTCACGCCGGTTGGCAACATCACCAGCGCCACGACTTCCAACGCGCCGAACGGGACGACGGTGCGGGTGTTCGATTTGAGCACGGGCGGGCAGGCGGCGATTGCGGCGTATGCGCCGGATGTGATTCGCGTGCAGTTTCATTTCAGCGGCTTGTGGCCGAAGGAAGAGATGATGATCGCCAAGCCGATTGGCGATTGGCCGAACACGAGCACGACGTTCAGCGATCAAGGCTCGCACTACCGGCTTTCGACGGATCAGGTGGATGTGATCATCAACAAGAACCCTTTCAAAGTGGATTTCAAAGACAAGTCCGGGTTCACGCTCGTGCAGGACGGACAGATGGAATACGACCCGGCCTACAACTTCGTCGGCCAGCGCGGCACCGGCTCGTCGAAGGTCAAGAACCTGAAAGTCATGCCGGCCGGGCAGGCGTATTTCGGCTTGGGCGAGTACGGCGGGCCGTTGAACCGACGCGGGCGCGAATTGGAAGTCTGGACGACCGGCACGTACAACTGGGGCGAGTTCCAAAATCCGACGTATCTGAACACGCCATTCTTTTACGGGGTGCAACCGGCGGCGGGCAGCACACCGGCCTTCGTGTACGGCATCCTGTTTAACAATCCTTGCCGGCCGCTCTTCAAGTTCGGCACGCAGTTCGGCGACCGGTTTTCGTTTGAAGCCGGGGATGGGCAACTCGATTACTACTTCTTCGGCGGGGGCGCGTCGCACACCTTCGCGAAGGTGATTGACCGGTTCTCCGAGTTGACCGGCCGCCCGACATTTCTGCCGAAGTGGGGGCTGGGACATCAACTCAGCCGGTTCAGCTACGACAACCAAAGCTGGGTCGAGTACATCGCCAACGAAGCCACCGTCCGCGACATCCCGCTCGACGCGGTGTATTGCGACATTGATTACATGCTCTACGGCCCGCTCGGCGGCGGCAACATCCGGCAGTTGACGATGAACAGCAACTTCCCCAACCCGCCCGGCATGGTCAGCTATTGCCACGCGCGCGGCGTGAAAGTCATCCCGCTCATCGAACCGTGGCTCCAGCCCAACGACCCGCTCCACGGCGAAGCCAACGGCCAGTTCCATTTCATCAAGGACAACGCCAGCCAGACCGTGACGCGCAACATCTACGTCGGGCCGGTGTCGTGGTTCGACTACACCAGCACGGCGATGCGGACGTGGTGGCAGAACAAAATCCTCAACTGGATGAACAGCGTTCCGTGGGACGGCATCTGGAACGATCTGACCGAGCCGGAAGGCGGCGACCAAATCCCCCACAACGGCCTGCTCTGGCTCGACGGCAAGTACGGCAGCAGCAACACCGACTCGCGCCGGTGGTGGTCGAACGAGCACAACTACTTCGGCATCCGCGCCTCGCAACAAAGCTACGACACGATGAAGGCGAAATATCCGGACCGCCGCCCCTACATCCTCGGCCGGTCGGGCACGGCGGGGTTGCAACGCTACGCGGTCAGTTGGAGCGGCGACACGCGCGCGAACTGGTTCTACCAACGCGCCACGATCCGCTTCGGGACCAGCGCGATGATTTCCGGCGCGGGCTGGTTCGGGCACGACGTCGGCGGATTCGCCGGCTCGCCCGACGGCGAGTTGCTGGTCCGGTCGTACGAATGGAACGCGCTCACGCCCTACTTCCGCAACCACGCCGACAAGAGCGCCGCCGACCGCGAACCGTGGCGGTTCGACGCGTATTATCAGAATAAGATGCGGGACTCGATCAAGTTCCGCTATCGGCTGATGCCGTACCTGTACACGCTGGCCCACGAGTTCACCGAGACCGGCGAACCGATGAACACGCCGACCGTGTTTGATTTTTACACCGATACGAACACGCACAATTTGAACGACTACGAGTTCATGGTGGGCGATTTCCTCCTCGCGGCGCCCGTGTATGATCAAGGCGCGTCGCAACGCACCGCGTATCTGCCGTGGAAAGAAAACATCATCTGGTACTACTGGCCGACCGGCCAAGAGTTCAGCGGCGGCCAACACGTCACGGTCAGCGCGCCGCTCGGCACGTTGCCGTTGTTCGTGCGCGGCGGCGCGATCATCCCGATGGGCGCCGCCACGCAACATCTCTCCGTCCCGCAGCCCGGCTTCCTCGATTTGCAATGCTGGCCGGCCGGCACGAGCGAGTTCACGCTTTACGAAGATGCCGGGGAAGGCTGGGCGTACTTGAGCGGCGGTTACGCTAAGACCCGGTACGTCAGCGTCCGCCAACAAAACACGTGGGACCTCACCATCCACGCCCGCGAAGGCTCGTACAACCCCGGCAGCCGCGACTACTACATCTACGTCAACAATCCGCAGGACGTGCAATCCGTCGTGATTGACGGCGTGACGATTCCGCAACTGGCCAACTTCAACGACGCGCCGCAAGGCTGGTTGATGACCCAAGGCAAACTCGGCATCAAGACGCCGGACAGCGGCGCGCAAAAACTCGTCCACGTCAACTGGGTCGGCGCCCCTCCCGGCAGCGGCGCGGACCTCGGCATCCCCGGCACCTGGAGCGCGTGGGAAGACCTCGTCGCACCGTGGAACCTCGGCAAAGTCAACCCGCCCGGCACGCCCGCCGCCCAAACGTGGTTCACCAACTGCCTCTTCGTCGCCAACGCCGGCGGGGACATCACGCCCGGCACGTACCAATTCAAACTGCGCGCCGGCCACAACTGGGCCAACAACTGGGGTCTCAACGCGCCCGGCAACGTGGCCATTGACGGCGTGACCACGCTCGCGTGGAGCGGCACGACCAACGCCGCGATCACGGTCGAGAACGGGTTCCACTACTCCTTCCGCATCGCGGAACCGACCGCCAGCGCCCCGGCCCCCATCACCGTCTTCAAGACCAGCGCCAAGCCGGTCGACATCCAATCGGTCAATCCGAACCCGGTCTTCCCGACTCCCAACGAACCGGTTACGGTCAACATCACGCTGACCGGCGCGAAGTCGGCGCAAGAACGCATCTTCGTCCGCTGGACGATCAACAACTGGGTTTCGAGTTCCTTTGCCGAGGCCACCGGCAGCGGTGTGAACTACAGCGCGATCATCCCCGCGCAACCCAAAGGCACGATCGTAAATTTCTACGTGCTGACCTCCACCGTGTTACCGACGCATGCGAACGCGGATCAGTTGACGCTCGCGCTCAATTCCAACGGCGGCGCGAACTACACCTACAGCCCGAACGTCATCCCGTGGCCGGGCGTCGGCTACGCCAGCGATCCGGTGGAGAACATTCATCACTGGAAAGAAGAAGCCATCGTCGGCAACGGGCACTTGACCGTGATGCTCGACCAGAATGGCACGCTCTACGACTTCCACTTCCCCACCGTCGGCCAACGCAGCGGCGGCGGCACGGCCAACGAAGGCTACCGGGGTCCGCAGGCATGGCCGCCCGGCTGTGAGCCGATTAGTCTGCAAGCCAACGGTCAGATGAATCTGATCGCCGCGATGGGCGGGATTGCGGTGCCGATTGGCGGCAGCAACGAGGTGCATTGGCTCAAGAACCAGACCGGCACATCGTACACCGAGATCGGCCAACGCTGGCTCAGCGACGACGTGAACATCGTCGTCAGCTCCAACCGGCTCAACGTCACCGGCTACAACATCAAGGTCGAACAGTTTGACTTCGTGCCCGCCGTGGAGGCGTTGCCGAATGTGACCGACGGCACGCGCACGAACAAAGCCGTCCACATCAAACGCTTCCTGCTCACCAACAACGAAGCCAGCCCGAAGACCATCAACTTCTACTGGGACGTGAACTTCAACGTCAAAGGCGACAACGCCCACGACGAGATGTTCTGGGACACCACCGGCGGGCGCAACATGCTCGTCGTCCGCGACATCGTCGGCCGCGTCGTCAACGGCTCGTGGTGCGGACCGAACGGCTACGGCGGCACGGCCGGCACCGAGTACGACCCCGCCGGGGCGGCCGGCGGCTGGGCGAAGAGCAACTCCGTCTATTTCGCCGCGGTGATGAAACTCGTCACCAACACCGTCACCGGCGCCGGCTCACCGGCGGACGGCAGTTGGCGCGATCATACGTTGACCGACAATCAGGAAGGCTGGATCGGCAAACGCATCACCATCCCCGCCGGACAAACGGTCGAGGTGGACGTGATGACGGTCGGCTCGTGGGACAGTTTCGCCGGCGCAGCCGGCACGCACAACTACTGGGGTGTGCCGATGGTGGATTGGTTTTACGCGAACAACATCGCGAACGTGCAAGCCGCCACCGCGCAATCCTGGTCAAACTGGGTGGCGGGCGGCGTGACGATTGATTTCCCGGGCACGGTGTACGATTCGCTCTTCACCCGCTCGAAGATCATCAGCAAACTGCACGCGGACCCGGTCCACGGCGGGATCATCGCCGGGATGCATAACGGCGCGTACCCGTTCGTCTGGCCGCGCGACGGCGTGTACGCCGCGATCACGTTCAACCGCGTCGGCCACGCCGCGGAAGCCGCCGGGTTTTACCGGTGGCTCACCAATGTCGAGCGTCCCGATGAAACGTGGGGCAAAGGGTACTTCTTCCAGAAATACACCACCGACGGCAAACCCGTCTGGCGCAGCCCGCAGGTGGACGAAACCGCCAGCGTGCCATGGGGCATGTGGTACCACTACCTCAGCACCGGCGACGGCGCGTTCCTCTCGAATCACTGGAACCTCGCCTACACCGCCGCCCGCGCGTCGAGCGAAGACAGCGCCGCCGACACCCGGCTCTACTTCCACGACATCAACCGCCGCGTCTCCAGCATGAACATCTGGGAAGATCAATGGGGCGAGTTCCTCTACTCCAACGGCAGTGTGGTTCGCGGCCTGCGCGACGCCGCATCCATCGCCAACTATGTCGGCCAAGCGTTCTGGGCCGGTGAGTTCCAAACGCGCGCCAACGACATCCTCACCAACGGCATCATCCCGCGCCTCGATGCCCGCACCGAAACGTCCGACATCAGCCAACTCGGTCTCGTGACACCGTTCGAGTTGTTCACTCCGACCGACCCGCGCATGACGAACCTGGTCGAATGGCTCCACGGTCGGCAAAGCGCCGGCGGGTTTACCGGCAGCGAAGGCAACATCGTCGAGCCGACCGGGGCGAACGCCGGCTGGCTGCGCCGTTACAATCACAAGACGCACAGCGAGCCGATCCCGTTCGAGTTGGACATTTACTGGAACGGCGGCCCGTGGACGCTCGCGAATTGCTGGTACGGCATGTACTACACCCGCTGGCAGGATTTCGTCGGCGGCAAGTCCCTCGTGGAAACCAACAAGTTCATGCTCGACCTCGTGATCGAGAAACTCGGCCCGATGGGCCTCGGCGCGGAACAGGTCGCCGCCGATGTCAGCGAGCAAAAATATCCGGATTTCTGGCTCCAAGCCGCCTGGCCGAACGTCTGGGAATCGCACGCCTTGCTGCTCGACCAGCTGATGATGTTCCTCGACTACCGGCCGCTGGCCAATAACACGGTGGCGTTCGCGCCGAAGCTGCCGGCCGCATGGCCGAGTATCAAGTTCAACAACCTCGCCTACCGGCAGCACCGGCTCGATGTGACGGTGGCGGAAACGGTCACGCAAACCCGCGCCGACTTCAACAAACGCACCGCCGGCGCGTTGAACTATGACGTGTACCTCCGCATCCCGGCGAGCACGGCTCCCGTGGTGGTGATCACCAACGGCGTCGCCTACGTACCGGCGCCCGGTGATTACAACTTCGCCACCGGCCGCGTGCGGATTGCCGGGGCCTTCATTACCAGCGCCAGCAACAACTGGATCGTTGTCACGCACGGCGGATCCGACTTCGACGGGGACGGATTGAGCGACGCGTTCGAATTGACGCTCAGTTCCAACCCGGCCAGTGCCGACACCGACGGCGACGGGATGAGCGACGGCTTTGAGCATCAACACTGGAATTCCGCCACGGCCGGAGTGGCCGGTAACGACGACGATGGCGATGGGCAAACCAACCTGCGCGAGTTCCTCGCCGGCACACATCCGAAGGATGCCGGCTCGAGCCTGCGCATCGTCAGCATCGCGCCGGCCGGTGGCGGCGGATACACGGTGACGTGGACCAGCGTGAATGGGAAGAATTACCGGGTGCATTTCACCGACAACATGCTCACGCCGTTCGGCGGGCTGCCCGGCGGCGAGAATGTGCCATCCGCCGGTGCAACGACGAGTCACACGGATTCCACGGCGGCCGGGAAGACAAACCGGTTCTACAAGATTGAGGTGCTGCCGAATGCACCGTAACGCCACACCCCTCACCCTGACCCTCTCCCCATCCGATGGGGAGAGGGTGGCCGAAGGCCGGGTGAGGGGTTTCCCGCTTTCAATCTGGAAATCCATTTTGGCAACCGTTCCAACAATCCCGAGCCGGGTCGGAGACCGGCGATCCAATTGCGGGGCACATCGTTCATCGTGCCGGTATAGACCTCAAAGTCGTTTCGATTAGCGGTTGAATCCCGAACTCCAGCACCCGCCTTCACAAAT
>CAZJCX010000131.1:0-340 GCA_964544425.1 uncultured Verrucomicrobiota bacterium | reverse complement strand
TGGCGTGCGGACAGCCATAGATGGATATCCCGCCTGCTTGATTGGGAGTCCACACCAAAAGAACGACAAACACAACAAACCTCGAATAAATATGAAGACCAACATGCTGAAGTACCAAATGAACCTAAACTGGCTAATCGCATCCCTGTTAGTCGCCAACGTGGTTACTCCCCATGCTGCACAAGCCGATGATTGCAAGTCCGGCACGCAAATAGCGACCGCCATCTGGAGTGATTGGGGCGATGAAATCAAGAAGGGCGGGTGTCTCACGGGCGTCGCAGTGGCGGCTGTTCTCTCGCAAGGTGCGACGGCACCCGCAGCGAAACCGATGTATGACGCC
>CAZJCX010000130.1:8251-9373 GCA_964544425.1 uncultured Verrucomicrobiota bacterium | reverse complement strand
GGTTCCTCTTAACCGGATAACCCGTCCGTTTCAATCCGAAATCACATTTGACCGTCCTACCGGGCTTTGCCAGACTGAGACTGTGAATTTTTCCGCGCTCGCCAATCGACACGTCTGCGACATCCCCGTCTATGAACCCGGTCGCCCCATCGAGCAAGTCGCCCGCGACGTGGGCTTGAAACCGACCGGCATCATCAAGCTCGCCTCCAACGAAAACGCGCTCGGTCCTTCGCCGAAAGCCATCGCGGCGATGCGGGCCGCGTTGAAAACGGCGCACCTCTACCCGGACGGCGGCGCGTTTTATCTCCGACAGGCAGTGGCGAAGAAGCTTGGCGTCGAACCCGCCAATCTCGTGTTCGGCAGCGGGTCGAACGAGGTGATCGAGTTTCTCTTTCACGCGTTCGTCGCGCCCGGCGACGAAGTGGTGGTGGGCGACCGGGCATTTGTGATCTACAAGTTCATGTGCGCGACGTTTCAAGCCCGGTGCGTCGAGGTGCCGTTTCAAAACTACACACACGACCTGCGCGCGATGCGCGTGGCGATTTCGCCGAAGACAAAATTGGTGTTCATCGCCAATCCCAACAACCCGACCGGCACGCGCGTGCCGAACGCGGAATTGGACTGGTTCGTCCGCAACTTGCCGCCGCACGTCATTTGTGTTCTCGATGAAGCGTACATCGAATTTCTGGACGACCCGCCGCCGTCGGTCAACTATGCGCTCCGGTACAACGTGGTGTTGCTCCGCACCTTCTCGAAAATCGTCGGTTTGGCGGGACTGCGCATCGGGTACGGCGTGGCGCGGCCGGAGTGCATTCGGCTTCTCGAACGAGTCCGGCAGCCGTTCAACGTCAACGCCGTCGCGCTGGCCGGTGCGTTGGCTGCCGTCGGAGATGCGCGGCATATCCGCAAAACCAAGATGCTGACGAAGCGCGGCTTGGTGTATTTCGGGCGCGAGTTCCAGAAGCTCAGTTTGGAGTTTGTGCCGAGCGTCGCCAATTTTGTGCTGGTCAAAGTGGGTGATGGCGACCGCGTTTTCCGCGGCCTGCAGCAACGAGGCGTCATCGTCCGTCCGATGCGCGCGTACAAACTGCCGGAATGGATTCGGGTCACGGTCGGCCTGCC
>CAZJCX010000130.1:0-8116 GCA_964544425.1 uncultured Verrucomicrobiota bacterium | reverse complement strand
TATTCACCAGCGTGCCGGTGGAGGTGCGAAGGGAGCCGGCGAAGTTTGAGAAGACGGCGGTGTATTTCGATTGTGGGAAAGACGCGCTGACGATTCAGCCGGGCGGGATCGTGGTGAGCAATTTCAACGTGATCGCGTTGGCCGAGACGAATAGTCCGGTGCGGCAGACGCTGGAGTATGTGCAGGCGAACGCCGACAAGATGTATTTGATGGTGTTGCAGCGGCCAGACTCGGCGAAGACGTTCAGCGCAGCGTACCGGTCGTTCTATTTGCGGCGCATCACCGTCGCCCATGAGTTGGTGGAGGCCGGCGTGCCGTGGGACAAGGCGACCGAGCAGCCCGGCTTCACGTTGGGAGCGCTGGCGCGGCCGCTCGACCGGCTGCCGGTGATGTTCGAGTGCCGCAGTAACGAGTTGTTTTACGTGACCAACAATGAACTGGGCAAGCGGGCGTTGCAGTTCTTGGAGCGGTACCGTCCGTTGTCGCGGCGGCAGGACATCGAGCTCGCCGAGCGCGCGTTGGGTCAGGCGGTGTTTGCGGATGAGCACTACGTGCTGGAAGGCCCAGCCATTCTCGACGACATCGTGCGGCTGCGGCCGCGGCCCGGTGTGCCCGGCGATCCGATCGGCAATCTGGCGGACACCAGTGGGAAGTTTCTGCAGCGGTTGCGCACGCTCGATTTCAACCGGCTCTTTGTCCAGTTTCTGGTGCGCGACGACAGTTTTGAACTGGTGCGCCGCGCGCGCGAGGTGGCAGAAAACGAGGGGTTCGAGTGGCGGATCCAGCTCTTGGCACCCGGCGAGCCGCTGGAGTTTCAGCGCCGCTAGCTACCAGCTGGCCATCGCGTAATAACGGAAGGTCATCTCCACGGGATCATACCCGCCGTAGGTCTGCGCGCGACCGTCGCCGAACAGGAGGTTTTGCTGCTGGCCGTGTCGGCGCCATTCGTGGGTCGGGTTGCCGACGAGGTTGACTGAGTAATCGTCCTTGTCGCAGTCTTCGGGGTCGAACAGGCCGGGGCCTGAGAACGTGTCTCCGCCCAACACATACGCGCTGGGGAAACTGATGGCGCGCCGATCCACCGAGGAACGCCAGCCGTTCTCGACGATCGCCGCCCGCGTGCCGAGGAAGTAGCTGAACCGCGACAGGTCATCGGCCGGACAGCGAAAAGCGCGGACGGTGCGGATGCGCGGCGCAACCACTTCCATCCACCCCGGCGTGCCGTCATCGGGGTCAACACCGCCCCAAAGCACTGTGCCGGCAGTGTACGGGTAACGCTCCTCGTATTCGTCGGCATACAACGTCAACGCCATGCCGATCTGGCGCAAATTCGACAGACACCGCGCCGAGCGGGCCTTGTCCCGCGCCTGGTTCAAGGCCGGTAGCAGCAGCCCGGCCAGCAGGCCAATGACAGCGACCACCACCAACAGCTCGATTAACGTGAATGCGCGGCGCGACGGCATGACGGCTTTGTGTAGGTTTGGATGGAGAGAAAGTCAAGGGCGGCTCTCACCCGGCAATCGCGTTGCTCTTCGGCAGAAGAGTTGTTAGAACCTTCGCGCGATGTTCCAGCAACTCACCATCCTCGGCCCCGGTCTGTTGGGCGGTTCCATCGGGTTGGCCGTCAAACACCGCCAGTTGGCGCGGCGAGTCGTGGTCTGGGCGCGGCGGCCGGAAGCCGGTGATCAGGCGGTGACAATCGGCGCGGCGGACGCCGCCACCCACGACCTGCGGCGCGCGGTCGCAGACGCGGAGGTGATCATCTTCGCCACGCCGGTCGGCGTGATGCGGACGTTGGCGGCGCAACTGCGGAGCGTTGTTCGCCCGGATTGCCTCGTCACGGATGTCGGCAGCGTGAAATACGACGTGGTCGCGGAACTCAGCGCGATCTTTCCGCGCTTTGTCGGCGCGCATCCGATGGCGGGTTCCGAGCAAGCCGGTATCGAAGCCGCCCGCCGCGATTTGTTCGCCAACGCCGCCTGCATTCTCACGCCGACCGAGACGACCGACAAAGGCGCGCTGCAAACCGCCCACGATTTTTGGAAGGCGCTTGGCTGCGTCGTCCGCTCGCTCTCACCGCAGGAACACGATGAGATTGTCGCGCGCGTCAGTCATCTTCCGCACGCTGTCGCGGCGGCCGTGGTGAATGTCGTCTGCCGGGAGGATGGCAAGGCGCTGGACTTTGTCGGCCCCGGTTTCCGCGATTTCAGCCGGATCGCCAGCGGCCCACCGGAGATGTGGACGGAAATCTGCCTCGAAAACCGGCAGGAGCTCAGCCGGTCGCTCGACGCGTTGCTGGAGGAACTCGGCCAGTTCCGCGCCGCGCTGGAGAACAACGACGCCGTCGAATTGAAAGCGTTGCTGAAGCGCGCGAAGCATTACCGCGATGAGTTGAGGTTCCGGCAATGACCGAATCGGACTTGAACCACAGAGACACGGAGGACACGGAGTCTCTGCGATCTCTGTGTCTCTGTGGTTTATGAAGTCATTACCGGACATTCTCGAAATCAAGCCGCTCGAACGACCGCCGAATTGTGTGGTGACGGTGCCGGGGTCGAAGAGCATTACGAATCGGGCGCTGATTTTGGCGGCGCGGTCGAAAGCGCAATGCCGGTTGCGGGGGGCGTTGTGGGCGGACGACACGCAGGTGATGGTGGCCGCGTTGGAGAAATTGGGGTTTCGGGTGAACGTGGAGGTGGATCGCGGGGAGGAGGCCAACCGGACGATCGAGGTGGAGGGTCGCGGGGGGGAGATCCCGGCAACGCAGGCGGAGTTGTTCGTGGGCAATGCGGGGACGGCGGCGCGGTTTTTGACGGCGTTCGTGTGCGCGGGGAAGGGGGCGTACCGGATTTACGGCGACGAGCGGATGCATCAGCGACCGATGGGAGATTTGTTCCGGGCGTTGGGAATCGCGGGCGAGCATTTGCCCGTCACGATCCGGGCAAACGGCCTTGCGCCGCAACGGTTGCGCGTCAGTGGCGCGGAGAGCAGTCAGTTCGCGAGCGCGTTGTTGTTGGTGGGTCATCAGGTGGACACGGAGGAACACGCGTACGTGACGATGACGCGGCGGATGGTGACGGAGTTTCGGCCGGAGTATGTGATCGAGCCGGACCTGTCGAGCGCGTCGTATTTTGTCGCGGCGGAGTGGTTGTGCGGGGGGAAAGTGGAGGTGAGCCGGTGGCCGAAGAGTTCGTTGCAGGTGGACGGGAAGTTCCCGGAGTTTCTGCCGGAGTTGCGGCGGCCGGGCGCGGGATTGCGGGTGTCGCGGTTGCGCGATCTGGGCGACAGTGTGATGACGTTGGTGATCTGCGCGGTGTTCGGCGAGCAGCCGCTGGAATTGGTCGAGGCCGGCCGGCTGCGGGAGCAGGAGTGCGACCGGCTGCACGCGCTGGCGACGGAATTGCAGAAAGTCGGCGCCAAGGTGGAGGAGAAGCCGACGAGCTTGGTGGTCTATCCCGCCCCATCCGGTCAGTTGCACGGCGCGGAAATCGAAACGTACAACGACCACCGGATGGCGATGTGTTTTGCGGTTTTGGGATTGAAGGTGCCGGGAATCCGGCTCAAGAATCCGGGCTGCGTGAGCAAGACGTTTCCAAACTTCTTCGAAAAGCTGGAGCAGTTGCGGGCATGAGCGAGCGGGTGACTGTCATTGCGATTGATGGGCCGTCGGCGAGCGGAAAGAGCACCGTGTCGCGGTTGCTGGCGCAGGCGCTGGGCTATCACTACGTGGATTCCGGCGCGATGTACCGGGCGGTGACGTGGAAGGTGATCGAGGAAGGACTGGCCGTCACGGACACGGAGCAGGTGTTGGCGCTGATTCACCGGATGAAGATTCATTTCGAGATCAGCGAACGCGCGGCGCGGATGTTCATGGACGACGTGGATCCCGGCCATGCGGTGCGCGAGCCGCGCGTGGCGGAAAAGGTCTCGGTCATCGCGGCCATTCCCGAAGTCCGGCAGTTGCTCGTCGCGCATCAGCGCTCGCTGACGAAATTCGGGTCGCTCGTGATGGAAGGGCGTGACATCGGGAGCGTGGTCTTCCCGGACACGCCGCACAAGTTCTACCTGGATGCCGACCCGGCCGTGCGCGCGCAGCGGCGGACAAAGGATTTTGCCGCGATGAAAATTTCGGCCGACACGGCTGGGGTGGCGCAGGCGTTGGAAGTGCGGGACAAATTGGATTCGTCGCGGGCGACGTCGCCGCTGCAGATCGCGCTCGGGGCGACGGTGATCAACAATTCGCACCAATCGCCGGAGGAGACCGTGAAGATCATTCTGGATCATATCCGGCAAGCGGACACGCGACGCGGGGCCTTTCACGTGTCATGACGCTTTGGTATCGGTTCTGCCGGTTCCTCTATCGGGTGTATTTCAGGGTGTACCACCGGGGGCGGATTCTCCATGCCGACCGGCTGCCGGACACGGGGGCATTCATTCTGGCGGGCAATCATGTGAGTTTTCTCGATCCGCCATTCTTCGGGTTGTGCTGTCGGCGGGCGGCTTACTTTTTGGCGCGGGACACGTTGTTTCGGAATCCGCTGGCTGGTTGGATTTTGCGGAGTTGGAACTGCGTGCCGTTGAAACGAGAAGGCGGCGACATCGCCGCGATGCGGACGGTGTTGCGGTTGCTGGCCGAGGGGAAAGCGGTGGTGATGTTCCCGGAAGGCACGCGCAGTCCAAACGGCCAACTCCAGGAGGCGCGCGCCGGGATCGGGATGATCGTGGCGAAAGCCGGTGTGCCCATCGTGCCGATGCGGATTGGGGGAACGGACAAGGCGTTGCCGCGAGGCGCGTCCTGGCCGCGGCCCACGCGGGTGACGGTGGCATTCGGCGAGCCGTTTGCGTATCCGTTACCGGCCAACTTTGAGCAGTTGCGCGGCGACGATTTGAAGGCCGTTTATCTCGCCATCGGCCGCGAGGTCATGCAGCGGATCGCGGCTTTGAAGTTGGAGTGAAGCAAGCGGCTTTCGCTGGCGGGCTTTGGCGTTGACAGGGTTTTGGTTGGGGGCATAGGGTGCGCGCGGCGTGCGGAATCCTGGACGATGGCGAGGGGGTCCGCTGGCGTTGGCGGCGTTGGTCTTGTGTGGGGGGCTGGCGACGGCTGTGCCGGGTTGGGCCGGAGGGACAACACTCACTTTGCGCTGGCGAAGCGGCGGTGGGCAGGTGTCGGGTTTTGTCGTGGAGCGCGCCAACAGTCCGACCGGACCGTGGCAGCGAGTGGGGCAGGTGGCGCTGCCGGCAGACCGATTCACGGATACGGGGTTGTCGCCCGGTAGTTTTTATTATTACCGCGTGCGTGCCTACAACGAACATGGCGAGTCGCGCGCATCGGACTGGGTGCAGGCGCGGACCGCGACGGCAGCGGCACGCGGGAGTATCTATTCGGGGCTGGTGTTGGATCCGAATTTTCCCCGGTTTGAAACGACCGGCACGATCTCCGTGAGCGTCCGCGCCGATGGCGGCTACTCGGCGACCGGCGGGGTGGGGGGCCGACGGGTGGCGTGGCGGGGTTTGTTTGCGGATTCGGGGGAGATTTCGGTCGGGTTCGCGCGGGACGGGGCGGCGACGTGGGATGTGAGTTTGCGGTTGGATGCCGGGCATTGGGATGTGACCGGCATGGCGGCAAAAGGGGGAAATGACCGGGCGGAGGTGTTCGCGTTGCGGCGGTATTGGAGCCGGCAGCAGCCGTGTCCGTGGGAGGGGACGTATCGGTTCAAGCTCGCGTTGACGAGTGGGGGCGTGCCGTATCATCCGGAGGGGTTCGGTTTCGGGACGCTGATTGTGCGGGCGGACGGGCAGGCGTTGTACAGCGGTTATCTGAGCGATGGAACGCGGCTGCTGGGGCGCGGGTGGGTTTCGGAGGGCGGCCATCTGCCGCTGTACAGTGTGCTGTATCGGCGGCGCGGCGCGTGTGTGAGCTGGGTGACGTTTCAGTCGGATGGGTCGGTGACGGGGATGTTGGATTGGTTTCGCCCGGCACAGAATACAACGCAGTATCCGGAGGGATTCCGGCTGGTCGCGGATCTGACGGGGCGGCGGGTGGCCGATGCAGTGTTGACGACGGGAGCGGTGCGCGTCGTGGTGGGCGGCAGTGAATGGGGGGCGGAGCGAACCAAGGATTTTGTGATTCTCGACCGCGGGCGCGTCACCGGCTCGGATGCAAATGGCCGGTTGAGCGCAAATTTTCGGACGGGCGAGTTTATCGGCACGATGAGTTCGCCGCCGGGCGGGTCGCCGATTCGCTACCGGGGTTTCTTTTGGCCGGGCGAGTTGGCGGGCGCGGGTTTTGCCGTTGGCGCGACGCGGATGGGGTTCGTCCGGATTGAACCGCGGCCGTGAACCGGCCGGCTGGACAAAATTGTCGAATAAACTCTTTACTCAAGTGAGCATTTTTGTATAGTCGCGCCTGAAGATTGTCTGGGAGGTTGTTGGACCAAGGAGCCGGCAGTTCTCCCCCTCTTCGACCTAGCCGTGGATGGGAGCCGATGAATAACAGGCGGATTGTGATTACGGGTTTGGGGTTGGTCACGCCGGTGGGGATTGGCGTGGACGAATTCTGGCAAAACCTGATTGCCGGCGTGTCGGGCGTGGACCGGTCGCCCGCGCTGATGAAATCAGATTGCCGCTGCAAAGTGGCGGGCGAGGTCAAAGAGTTCCATCCCGAACAATGGCTGGCCCGCAAAGACTGCAAACGCACCGACCGCTTTACGCAGATCGGGTTGGTGGCGGCGATTTTGGCGGCGCAGGATTCCGGGTTGGCGCTTGAAAAAGAAAACGGCGAGCGGATGGGCATCTCGATGGGCACCGCCTATGCCGGGTGGCTGTTCGCGACGCAGGAATACGGTGTGTACGTCGAACGCGGCGCGGAAGCCATCAGCCCGTACACCGGCACGGCGGTTTTCACCGGCTCGTGCGGCGGACAAATCGCGCTGCATCTCGGCTTGCGCGCGCCGAGCATCACGATCTCCACCGGCTGCGATTGTTCGACGGCGGCGATTGCGCACGCGGCGGATTTGATCACCAAAAACGAGGCGGACATCATGTTCGCCGGCGGGGCGGAAGCGCCGGTGCATCCGCCGATCATCGCCGCGTTGGATGCGAGCTACGCGATGACGTGGCGCAACGAGGAGCCGCAAAAAGCCTCCCGGCCGTTTGACGCGAAGCGCGACGGGTTCATCATGGCCGAGGGCGGCGCGGTCGTCGTGCTGGAAGAATTGCAGCACGCGAAAAATCGCGGCGCGCGGATTTACGCGGAACTGGTGGGCTGGGGTTCGACATGCGACGCGTATCACATGTGTGAGCCGGCGCCTGACGGCGCGCAGGGAGCGCGGGCGATTCGGCTGGCGATGACGCGCGCGGGCGTGTCGCCGCAGGAAGTGGATTACATCAACGCCCACGGCACATCCACGCCGCGTGGCGACCGGGCGGAGACGTTGGTGTTGAAGAAGGTGTTCGGCGAGCGCGCCTACCAAATCCCGGTCAGCTCCATCAAATCCGCCGTCGGCCACATGCAGGGCGGCTGCGGTTCCAGCGAGGTGGCGGCCTGTTGCCTGAGCGTGCGCGACAACATTTTGCCGCCGACGTTGAACTACGAATTTCCCGAGCCGGAGTGCGACCTTGATTACGTACCGAACAAGGCGCGGCACCATCCGGTCGAGGTCGCGTTGAGCAATTCCTTCAGTTTTGGCGGGCGCAACACGGCCGTCGTGCTGCGCCGCTACCGCAACGGCCACCACGGGAACGGGGCGACATGAAAACCATCGTATTGCTTACGCACTCGGCGGACTTGCAGCACCGGCTCGACGACGCGTTTGGACGGCGCGCAAGTGTGGTGTTGCTGTCGCCGACGGGGGAATTAACGCGCGCGAAGTTCGACGAGTTGTTTCGCACGTGGTCGCGGTTGGCAGACGCGATCGTGCTGGACGCGGTGTCGCTCGGCGAATCGTCGCGGTGGGCGATTGAGGCATTGCTGGCGTTGAACTTAGCGGAGCGGCAGATCGTGGTGGTGCGGGTCACGCCGTTGCAACGCACGGTGTACGCCACGCCGGCGAGTTGGCTGCTGTTCAACGAGACCGACCCGGTCGAGTATCTGGAATCATCGCTGCGGACCGTGCTG
>CAZJCX010000129.1:3468-9392 GCA_964544425.1 uncultured Verrucomicrobiota bacterium | reverse complement strand
CGTCATGTCGGTGATGTTCGGCGCCGCGCTGTTTTTCAAAGAGAGCCGACTGGTGGCGGAGACGCGGCATGACACACAGTTGAGCGCCGAGGAGGCGGCGACGACCGTGACGCGGATTCACCAAGAAGCGCGCGACGGCGACTTGGTGAAGGGCGTGGCGTTGACGTTCGTGAAGTTGAGCCTGCTCGCGGCGATCACGTTGTTGTTCTCCACGGTTTCGACTTCGATGGTGTTCAATGTGGCGATGGGGTTCATGGCGTTCTTCGCCGGGCATCTGCGGGCAGCGGTCGCGGAAATCCTCGGCGACGGACGTGTGATCCGATGGTTGCTGACGGTCGTGCCGGACCTCGGCGCATTCAATGTGGCGGACGATATCATCTTGGGAAATGCAATCCCGTGGAGCCATTGTGCGCAAGTGGCGTTATACGGCATCTCCTACACAGCGGTGGTCCTCCTCGTGGCATATCTGGTGTTTGCCGACCGGGAAATTTGATGATGCGGACGCCGATACTCGTGGCGGTGTTGCTGCTCGGATTGGCGGCGGTCATGATGCCGCTCGAAGCGCGCATTCATGCGGAGCGGGCCGAACTCAAATACGGCGGGTCGCGGGTGACGCTGGCGATGCGCGACCGGGTGGGGCAGGGGATGGCGATCGGGTTGCTGGCCGGGTTTCGCGGGGTGGTGGCGGATTTTCTCTGGATCGGCAATCACGGGTATTTCGAGCGCAAAGAGTGGATTCGGATGTATCGGAACATGGAGTTGTGCACCACGCTCCAGCCGCAGTCGGTCACGTTCTGGGACACGGCGGCGTGGCACATGGGCTGGAACATCGCGCACGCGGTCAGCGTGGACCCGGCAAATCGCTCGAAGGCCGAGGGCTTGAAGCGCCAGCGCGAATGGCAGGAAAAAGCCCGGCAGTTTCTCGCTGAAGGCCTCGTCAACGTCCCGTACCGCTGGGAGCTGTATCACGGAATGGCGGTGTTGCAGTGGTTGAAATTCAACGACCACTGCCAAGCCCGGGACTATTTCCGGCAAGCCGCCGCGTTTTCCGAAGCGCCAAGCTATTGTCTGCGGATGTATGTGCGGCGCGTCGAGGAATGCGATGGCCCCCAAGCCGCCTACGACGTGTGGAAGCAGTACTGGCGAGAAGGAAACCCGGCTCCCAGTTCGGACGGGATTGATCTGAGGAGTGTCATGCGTCGTGAGTTGCGTCGGCTCGAAGAACTGCTTAATATCCCCGCCCATCAACGCACGACGGCATGAAATACGCGATCCTCAGTGACATTCACGCCAACCTCGACGCTTTGGAGGTCGTCCTCAAAGACACCAAGGAACAGGGGTGCACCCACTACGTCTGCCTCGGCGATGTGGTCGGTTACGGCCCCAATCCGCGCGAATGTCTCCAGATCATCCGCGATTTGAATTGTCCGACTGTGATGGGCAACCACGACGAGTACGTTGCCAAGGAGCAACCCCTCACCGGCTTCAACCCCATGGCCGCCGACGGCATCAAGTGGACCCGCGAACAACTCAATGCCGACGAAAAGCAGTGGCTGCGCGAGTTGAAATACATCCGCGCCGTTGACCCCTTTACCATCGTCCACGCCACGCTCGACCTCCCGGAGCGCTGGGCCTACGTCTTCGACAAGCTCGCCGCCGCCGCCAGCTTCAATTACCAGCACACCGCGGTCTGCTTCAACGGCCACACCCACATCCCCATCGCCTTCATCCGCACCCCGGCCGGCATCCAGGGCGGTCTCTACACCAAAATCAAAATCGAAGTCGCCCGCAAATACTTCGTCAACGTCGGCTCCATCGGCCAACCGCGCGACCGCAACCCCAAAGCCAGCTACGTCATCTTCGACCTCCTCAACAACGTCATCGAACTGCGCCGCCTCGACTACGACATCGCCGCCGTGCAGAAAAAAGTCCGCGCCGCCGGTCTCCCCGAATCGCTGGCGCAACGTCTCGAACACGGAAAGTGACCGGCAGCCATGGCCAAGCTCCTGGCGCTCGGCGACTGCAACACCCTCGGCGTCGCGCATTTCGTCCGCCAAACCTACGTCGAGCGATTCGCTACCGCGCGCGGCCTGACCCCGGTGAACTGTGGTTGCGCGATGGCCACCACCCGCGAGGCGCGGCGTTACTTTGCCGATCATTTTGATGCGACCACGGTCGTCGTCACGATCCAGTACGGGCTGGTGGATTCGTGGCGCACATTCCGGTATGCCCCGTACGTGTTGTACTACCCGGACAACCCCGTGCGTAAAGTGGCCCGCAAGCTGGTCAAAAAATACAAGGCCATCGCCCGCCGGTCAGGCTGGAACGCGCGGCTCGGCGAGGAGTACGTCGTCCCGCTCTCCGAATACCGCGCCAACATCGAGAAAATCATCATCGCCTCAGCGCCCGCCCGTGTGTTCCTCATCGAAACCGCCCCGCACAAATATGCCGAACGCAACCCGGCGATCGAACAATACAATGCGGCACTCCGCGATCTGGCGCGTCAGCATCCGCGGGCGCGCTGCGTGGAAATTTACGCCACGCTGGCGACGAACTTGGCCAGGTATTCCTTTGATCCCACCCATCTGAACGAGGCGGGGCACGACTTGATTGCCGGGCGGCTGCTGGCGGCAGCCGATGTGCCATGAGCCGCATCCCGGTGAGTAAACGGCTGCGGTTCGTCGTGGAGCGCATCGCCTTTGCCGGCGTCGCGGCGGTCGTGCCGTGCCTGTCGCGGCGTGGTGTCCGGTGGCTGGCGCGCGCGTTGGGCACCGGTTTCTGGAGAATCTCCGCTCGCAGTCGAAAGATCGCGCGCGCGAACTTGGCGCTGGCGTTTGGCGAGACGTTGACGCCCGCCGAGCGGAATCGCATCGGTCGCGATTCCTGCCGGCAGTTCTGCGCGACGATGCTCAGTTTGTTTTGGATACCCGGCCGCGAACGGCAACGTCTCGACGAATTGTGGGAGGTGGATTCTGTCGAATGGGCGCGCTTGCTTGAGCTGCGCGCGCAGGGATCGGGCATCATTTTTGTCATCCCGCATCTGGGGGATTGGGAGGCGCTCGGACTGCTGACCAGTCGCGCAGGACTGCCGACGACCATCGTGATGGAGATGCCGGCCAACGCGGCGGTGGGAGAACGAATCCGGCAGTTGCGGGCGAGCACCGGTAATGCCGTCATTTCGCAACGGGGCGCCGCGCCGAAATTGTTGCGCGCCTTGCGTCGCGGTGAACCGATTGGGCTGCTGATTGACCTGAATGCCGACCCGCGCACGGGTGGGGTCTGGGTCGAGTTCTTCGGCAAGCCCGTGTACAACAACTCCGCCGCCGCGTGGCTCGCGCTGCGGACGGGGGCGACATTGGTCTTGGCGACCGGCTGGCCGGTGGGGACCACCGGAAAGTTGCGGGCAACCTTCACGCCGCTCCCGGCCTTTTCGCGAACGGGTGACGATGAGGCTGATGTGCAGGCGCTCAGCCAGTTGTGCCTGCGCCGTTGCGAAGAGGTCATTCGCGAAGCCCCCGAGTTGTGGATGTGGACGTATAAGCGGTGGAAGTACCATCCGCCCGGCAATCCCGCCGGCTACCCGTTCTACACGCGGCCGTTCGCGGGCGCCGTCGCTCCCCCAGCAGCGAAAGCCGTTTGACCCGGTCTGTTGCGGCGCGCTATACACTTCGGCGCATGGAACGTAGCTGCCCCATTTGTGGCGATGCCTCCGCCACGGCTTCACCCCTCGCCACGACGCAGTGGCAGGTCGTGCGCTGCGCGCATTGCGGGATGACCTACCTCAAGAACCCACCGGCCCAACACGACCTGATGGACGAGTTTGATTGGGCCAAAACCCGGCAGTCGGAACGAAAGAAGCGCCGGCAAGAACGCCGCGCGTACTATCTGGTCAGTGACGGGCTGAAGTACCTCAAAGGGTGGATTCGCGGTCGGACGCGAAAGGAAATCCAACTCATCCGTCACTGCGCGGCTGGCGGGGGAAACTTTCTCGATGTCGGTTGTGCGGACGGGGGAACGTTGCGGCAACTCGATTTCACCAAATGGAAACCGTTCGGCATCGAGCCGTCGCCGTCGCTGGCGCAGCGGGCGGACGAGTTCTGCCGGCCACACGGCGGCGCGGTCCGGCAGGCCGTGGCGGTGGCCGGGTTGGCTGATTGGCCGGTCGGCCATTTTCAGTGCGTGATGATGCGGTCGTTTCTCGAACACGAAACGCACGTGGCCGAGGTGTTGCGGTTGGCCCGGCAGGCGTTGGCGCCCGGCGGCGTACTGATTATCAAGGTGCCGAATTATGGCTGCTGGAACTCCCGGCTGCGCGGCGCGGGATGGCCGGGGGTGCGGTTGCCGGATCACGTGAACTATTTCCGACCCGGCGATCTGCGACGCGCGTTGGCGACGGCGGGCTTTCCCGGCACGCAATTCCCGTGGTGGCGCCGCCTGCCGTCCAGCGACAACATGTGGGCGGTCGCCGTCGGCTAGTGGCGCGTCACGGTTTGACGAAGTGGATGATCGGGTCGCGATGGCACGTGCCCACGTCCTCGTCCACAATCTGATAGCCGGTCTCACGCAGCATCTGACAGGTCCGTTGCGCGCCGGCGTGGTACCACCGGGCGGGAGCGGGTGTGTCGTCGGCGTCGGGCGGTTTGATTTTGGGGCGGTTCATCAGCCGTTCGCAGCCGCGCAACAACCACCAGAGCGCCCGGTATTTTGGCTTGGGCGGCGTGAGGTTGCGCCAGACGCTGTAGTCGTCCAGGTGCGTGGCGCAGTGGTTGTACTTGTCGTAATCGGCGACGAGCCAGAAACAGTTCGCGCCCGATTTCAGTTTGGGAAAAAGGTGGCAGGCGTATTCCGTGATGCCGTGGAAAGAGACGTGGCAGAGGCAGCCGTAGCTGAACAGGTAGTCGAAATGATTCTCCGGCAGCATCGCGCACTGGAAGTCGGTGACTTGAAAGTAGCGGAGGTTCTGGGGATGACCGAGAAATTCAAACGTGTGATTGTGTTCGGCCGAGAGCGCGTCGAGCGCCCAGACTTCCTTGGCGTCCAAAAGCGTGCGCGTCCACGCGCCCCGACCGGGACCGATCTCCAGCGCGGTCGTCTGCGGGCGGACGTACGGTTTGATGCAACGCAGATAGGTTGCGTGCAGGGTGCTGACGTAGTTGACGACGCCGTACTTCGACATCCTGACCGGCAGCAACGGGTCACCCTCGTAGTAACCGCCTTTCCAGATAGGCTGGAAGGCCGCCAACTCGGTTTTCAGCCGCTCGCTCAAGCGCGACCCGTTTAGCCGATGCCACACCTGACCGCAAGGCGAAAGGGTGGTTGCGTTGCGGGCGTCCCTAGAATTGAGGGCGATGGAGGGGGCGGAACTCATTTCACCGTGGCGGCGGTTGCGGTATGCGCTGACGCCGAAGCGGCTGTACGCACACTACCGGGCGCGCCGCGATCTGCGCCGGTACGAGGCGGAGATGCATCTGCTCCCGTTCCTCGTGGACCCGGCCCGCAATGCCGTGGATGCCGGGGCGCATCGGGGCAGCTACTGTTACTTCCTCGCGCGGTTGTGCCCGCAGGTGTATGCGTACGAGCCAAACCCGGTCATGCGCGACTACCTCCGCCGCGTCGTCCGCAAGAATGTCATTATTTCCGCGTGCGGCTTGTCGGACAAACCCGGTGAGGCGCAATTTTCGATTCCCAACTCAAAGAAAGGCTACCGGCACACGGCGGGCACGCTCGAAACGAAACTCTACGAGCAAGATGCCGTCCGCTTCACCGTCAAATCGGTGCGCCTCGACGATGAGCCGGTGGAGAACATCGGGTTCATCAAAATGGACATCGAAGGCCACGAACTGGCCGCGCTGGCCGGAGCGCGGCGTGTATTGCAGCGTGACCGACCGGTGCTGCTCATCGAAGTGCGCGAAGAACTCAACGGC
>CAZJCX010000129.1:0-3446 GCA_964544425.1 uncultured Verrucomicrobiota bacterium | reverse complement strand
TCGAAACCGCGCTCGCTCAAGTCGAGTCCTACGGCTACCTCGCGTTCGCCCTCAAAGACGAACAAATCTGCCATTGGCGAACCTTGGATCTGGATTGGTTCCGTCACCAGCCGGTCAAACCGCCGCCCGGTGAGCGGATTCTGAATTTCATTTTCTTCCCGCAAGGAGCCACATGATGAATCTGAAAAGCGCCTTCCGCGAATTCCGCCGCCGTCTCGGCGACCCCAAAAAATACGTCAAGACCGACGAAGTCAGCGGCCAACTTCAATTTGAAATCCTCAAGAAGGAAGGCTGCCTCCCGGCCTCGCGCGTCCTCGAAGTCGGCTGCGGCTGTCTCCATGCCGGCGTGCATCTGATGCAGTACCTCCAACCCGGTCACTTTGCTGGCATCGAACCGAATGAATGGCTGTTGGAAAAAGCGATGCGCACTCCGCCGATCGCCCGTTTAGTCGCCGTGAGACGGCCGCAGTTCGTTCACGTCTTTGACTTCGACGCCAGCGCGCTTGGGATGCAATTCGACTATGTGCTGTCCCATTCCGTGCTCTCGCACGCCGCCCACCATCAACTCGAACAATTCCTCGCCAACACCGGCAAGCTGCTCGCCCCAGGGGGCAAGATTTGCGCCTCCATCCGGCTTGCCGAGGGCAACGCTTTTGGCAGCACCGGTAGTCCCAACAAGCAAGACTCGCTGGACAAGGAATGGGTCTATCCGGGTATCTCGTGGTTCACCAAAGCCACCATCGAATCCACGGCCGACCGGGTCGGTCTCCGCGCCACGTACCGGCCCGACTACACCGAGTTCTACATCCGCACCCGTCCGAAAGAGATTCACGACTGGTTCGTCTTCGCCCGCAAATAAACCGCTTCCGTCTGCGATGCGTGATGTAGGGATGTCTTCGAATGACTCGCGATCGCAGACTTTGTAATTGACCCCAGACCTTTGACCGGTAGACTTGACCGAGGCATGGTCAAGGTCTTTGGACAGAACACCGCGAGAAAAACAGAAAAGGAATGCAAGATGACCCTATTTGACAGAAACCAAGTCAAAAGCATTTTGCTATGCGCTATCGTGTCGACCTTGTTTTTGGGTTGTGCATCACAATTTACCTCTGGTGGAAGATCCTTCACATCCCCTGACCAAGCTTTGGCCTATCAGCGACAGGAGATGGTAAGGGATGTCTCATCTATCGAACGCTCGCCTAGCCCAGTGGCGGGTAAATTGGCAATGAGTTTGCCGTCACGCGAGATGATCGAAAAGTATTCTGTTATACAGCTTGGATCTGGCTACATTTCGAGAGAAATTGTCGAGTACCTCGTCTCACACACTGAAAATGCCTATCTTGGCAACATTGATGTCTTGAGAGCAACTGGCTTATTTCTACAAGTAGTCGACCTCGGTCCGGGCGCAGATGAAAACCAAGCTCGGTCCCTAGGCTTCGATTATTTCTATGGGTTGACCCTAATTGGCAAGATGAAGGATAGAGCCATTTTGACCGACCTCAAAACAGGCAAGTCAAAAGACCTCTCAAAGTCAGGCGCCTATTTGCGAGACTACCGCGTCATGCAACAAATACTTCATGAGCTTTCGAACTCGGTGGTGCCATCTAGTAATCCAGAGATGGTTGCTTCACCTACTGAAGAAGGCTCGTTGTATAAGCCAAAAGAGACAAGAAAATCACGAGGGTTCAGCACGGGCACAGGGTTCTTCATCTCTGTTGATGGAGCATTAGTCACTAACTACCACGTCATAGAGGAAGCGAGGGAAATCACAGTCGTTACCACTGGTGGAAAACGGCTTCGCGCGAAACTTCTCAAAAGCGACCCTGTCAATGATGCTGCTGTGCTGAAGGTCGAAGGTCCGTCCACGCCACTTCCACTTGCCGACCAATGCACGGTGGGGCGTGGGGATGAAGTATTCACCTTGGGATATCCCCTTATTACTATTCAAGGCCAAGAACAGAAAGCAACTTTTGGACGTATAAATGCAATAAGCGGGGTGGGAGATGACGTGCGATTTGTGCAGATCGACGTGCCTGTCCAACCTGGAAATTCTGGGGGGCCCCTGATTGACAGCCAGGGGCGTGTTGTGGGTGTGGTTACTGCGACTGTTAGCGTGCTGGCTACGCTACGTGCTTCGGGTTCGCTTCCTCAAAATGTCAATTACGCCGTGAAGTCAGACTACATCATTCCACTAGCCCGGGCTGCTTTGGGTGCGGGCTGGCGGCCTGTTCCGGCACAAGCGGGTGACCGGATGCTTAAACAGTTAATCGAGGCCTCAGAAGCATCGATTGCGCTCATCATAAGCAGAGTGACACCACACTCAAGGTAAAAGCCAATGGTTGGGGGCATGGGTATCAGCTCCTTTACTCATACTTTGTTGCTTGTGCACCACTTCAGTCTTCGCCACCATTTTCGCCAGCGATAGTTTGGCATCCGCGATCATTCGAGCCGCCCGAAAACGACCTTGAGGATGCCGGTCGAGTTTGGTAGGGTCTGGCCATGATCAAGGACATCCGTGACCGGATCGTGGCCCGCCCGTTCCAGCCGTTCGTGATCCACACCGCTGACGGTCGCGAATACGATGTGCCGTCACCGGAACACGCCCATGTGTCGCCCGCCGGTGGTCGCGTCAGTGTTTGGGCAGACGACGATACCGAGTACATCCTGCCGGGATTGCTGATTAGTGGTTTGAAGGTTCGCCCAAACGGCCAGCATAAAGCCTGACGTTCGATTGAGGTGGTAATCCGCAAACGGCACAGGGCGTCGCGCCCTACAATCACCGGTAAACGGCCTCGGTCTTCGCCGCCATCTGCGCGAGCGACAACTCCGCGTCGGCAAACCGCCACGCCGCTTCGCAACGCCGCGCGGCGGACGGCAAGTCGGCCAGCGCATTCGCCAGGAGGCGGTGCAACGCCGTGACGTTCTCCGGCGGCGCGAGCAGTTCCGGCGGCAGTAGTTCGCTGACGCCCGGCACCTGGGTCGCGACGACGATCCGGTGGGCTTGGAGAGCTTCCGCGAGAATCAGCGGGAACCCTTCGCGGCGCGATGAGATCACGATGAGGTCCGCCGCGCGAATCCAAGCCGGTACGTCGTGGCGGTGGCCGAGAAAGTGGACATTCGCCAACCCCGCCGCCAAGCGTTCCAGATTCTTCCGCTCCGGTCCATCACCGGCGATCAACAGTTGACCCGGCAAACCACGCCACGCGCGCACCAACACATCAAACCCTTTGACGGGTGCGAGACGACCCACGGCCAGCACCAGCGGCCGCGGCCCGGACCACTCCGCTGCGGCGACGGTGACGGGGGCGATGCCGTTGTAGATGACGGTGACGTTGGGATGCGCGACCCGATCCGCCACGGCGCGGCTGACGGCGATGACCGCGTCGAAATCCCGGTACATCCGCGTGTCGCGTTTCAGGCCGTGGACAGTGGTCACGCGCTGGCCG
>CAZJCX010000128.1:5644-9399 GCA_964544425.1 uncultured Verrucomicrobiota bacterium | reverse complement strand
CGCCGAGACCGGCTACGGGCCGGCCACGACGGTGCCCAATGTGCCGGCGATCCCGCAGGTGCCGAAGCCGCGCAATTTGATTGATCAGACGCGCGCGGAAGCGGACGCGAAAAGCCGGGGATGTTTGGAATGTCATCAGGGGATCGAGGACATGCACGCGTCGCCGCACGTGGTGCTCGGATGCACGGATTGTCACCGCGGGGATGCGACGCCGGGGTTGACGATGCGCAAGGCGCACGTTGCGCCGCAGAATCCGGCGTTCTGGCAAAGCTCGGCCAATCCGAGTGATTCGTCGGTGTTGCTGAATCATGAGTCGCCGGAGTTTATTCGGTTTGTAAATCCCGGTGACTTGCGCGTGGCGGAGCAGGCGTGCGGGACGTGTCACCAGCCGGTCATTAATAACGTCTGGCACAGCATGATGAATCACGGCGCGATGCTCTGGGGCGCGGCTGCGTACAACAACGGGGCAGCGCCGCTGAAGAACTACCGGTTCGGTCAGGCTTACGGGCCGCACGGCGTGCCGTTGAAGCTGAACAGCCCGATCGAGGTGACACCGGAGATGGAACGCGAGCACGGTCTGCTGCCGTTCGTGATCCCGTTGCCCCGGTTTCATATCGGACAACCCGGCAATGTGTTTCGGATTTTCGAGAAGGGCGGCGAGAAACCGCTCGAACTCGGCAGCCCGTATCCGACGGAGCCGCCGGGTCGGCCGGCGCGGCGGTTGAGCGAGCGCGGGTACGGGACGTTGAACCGGATTGATCCGGTGATTCTGAACGCGCAGAAGACGCGCTTGAACGATCCGTTGCTGGGCTTCATGGGGTCGAACGACCATCCCGGTGATTACCGGTCGAGCGGCTGCACGGCGTGCCACGTGGTGTACGCCAATGACCGGTCGCCCGCCAACTCCGGCTGGTGGAGCAAGTACGGTCATCAAGGGCTGAGTTTCAGCGGCGACAAGGCGATCTCGAAACGCGAGCGCGGCCACCCGATCAAGCACCAGTTCACGCGCTCCATTCCGTCGAGTCAGTGCATGGTTTGTCACATGCATCAGGGCAACCTCTTCGTGAACCCGTACCTCGGTTACACGTGGTGGGATCAGGAAAGCGACGGCGAGTTCATGTATCCGCCGGAACAGAAGGATCCAACCGAGGACGAGCTTGCTGAATTGGTGCGCCGCAACCCCGAAGCCGCCGCCGCGCGCGGCTGGTGGGGTGATCCGGATTTTCTGGAGAAGGTCGCGGAGTTGAATCCGAAATTGAAACACACGCAGTTCGCCGACTACCACGGCCACGGTTGGGTGTTCCGCGCGGTCTTTAAGAAAGATAAAGTCGGCAACTTCCTCGACGCGGGCGGCGCGAAGATTGACCATGACGACCCAGAGAAGTTTGCTAAAGCCGTCCACTTACAGGACGCACACCTGAAAAAGGGAATGCAATGCGTGGATTGTCACTTCGACGTGGACGTTCACGGCAACGGCCTGCTCTACGGCGAGCCGCGCGCGGCCACCAGCATCGAGTGCATTGATTGCCACGGCACGATCAACGCTCGCCCAACGCTGATCACTAGCGGCAACTCCGGCCTCTTCAACCGTGACACGAAAAAAGTGGAGCCAGTGAATTTGAGCAAAACGAGCACGCCGTGGGGGCCTCGGTTTTATTGGGAAGGCGACCGGTTGTTTCAGCGTGCGATGATGTCGCCGGACGTGGTCTGGGAAATTCCGCAGACGATTGACACGATCAATCCGACCACGCCGCGCTACAACGAAAAATCCCGGTACGCCAAGACACTTCGCCGCGACGGGAAAACATGGGGTGACGTACCGGCCGTTCACGAGTGCGAACGCGAGCTGGCGCACGACAACTCGAACATCAGTTGCGCGATCTGCCACACGTCGTGGGCCACGAGTTGTTTCGGCTGTCACCTCCCGATGCGCGCCAACAAGCGCGTGCCGACCAACAAGTACGAGGGCACGATGAGCCGCAATTACACGACGTACAACCCGCAGGTCGTCCGCGACGACGTGTTCCAACTCGGCATTGACGCCACCTACAAGAACCACCGGCTCGCGGTGCTGCGCTCCTCGAGCGCAGTGGTCGTCGGCTCGCAGAACGCCAACCGGGAGTGGGTCTATTCCCAACAACAAACCGTCTCGTGGGAAGGCTACAGCGGCCAAGCCTACAACCCGCACCTCCCGCACACCACCAGCGGCAAGGGCACGACGAAGGGCTGTACCGATTGCCATCTCTCGGAGAACAACGACAACAACGCGTGGATGGCGTCGCTCCTCGGCTTCGGCACCGGCACCGTCAACTTCTTCGGCCGGTACGCCCACGTCGGCGCGGGGTCTGCCGGCTTCCACGCCATTGCCTGGACCGAACTCGAAGAGCCGCAGGCGGCCATTGGCAGTCATCTCCACCGGCTCGCCTACCCGCGAAACTACCGGGAGCATGAAGAAGCCGGGCGCATTCTGAAGACCGCCTATCATCATCACGCGAAAGACATCCAAGACGTCGTCCTCCGCAGCGAATACCTCTACACCGCGAACGGTCCGGATGGATTCCAAGTGTTCGACGTGGCCAACGTGGACAACAAAGGTTTCTCCGAGCGTATGGTCACCTCTCCGGTTTCCCCGCTCGGCCAACGCACCTACGTCAAAACCAAATACGCCACGAGCGTCGCGCTCCCGAGCACGCTGCTCAACGACCCGATGCGCAAACGCCTCCCCGAAAACGAAGAGCAACCCATCCACCCGCTCTACAACTACGCCTTCATCACCGACCGCGAGGAGGGACTCGTCATCGTCAACGTCGCCACGCTGTTCGACGGCGATCCCGAAAATAACTTCTTCAAGAAAGACGCCGTCTTTAACCCCGCCGGCAAACTCACCGGCGCCCGCGCCGCCTACGTCGCCGGCACCAACCTCCACGTCGTGGCGGCCGGGGGCCTCTACACGGTGGACATCTCCGATCCATTGCAGCCGAAACTCACCGCCGAGCTGACCGGCTTCCAGAATCCTCGCGCCATCGCCGTCCAATTCCGCTACGCCTTCATCAGCGACGACGACGGCGTCAAAGTTGTCCGCCTCGACGACCGGCAGATCGTGGCCACCGTCCCGCTCGCGCACGCCGGCAAGCTCTACGCCGCCCGAACGTACCTCTACGTCCCGAACGGCCCCGCCGGCCTCGCGATTGTGGACATCGCCAACCCGGAAAAACCCACGCTCGACCAAGAATTCCGCGAACTGACCGACTGCCGCGCTGTCCAGATTGGCAGCGTCAACGCCTCCATGTTCGCGCTGGTGGCCGACGGCACGAACGGTTTTGCCGTCGTCCAACTCATCTCCCCCGACACCGTCCCCGGCTACCAAGGGTTCAGCCCGCGCCCCGCGCCGAAACTCATCGCGCGCTACCCGATCCACGAAGGCGAAGCCAGCAGCGTCAGCCGCGGTCTCGACCGCGACCGGGTCGTGGACGAAACCGGCAACCAGACGGTCGTCTTCGGCCGCCGCGGCTCCCGGCCCTTCCACCTCGACGAAATGCAGAAGTTCTACCAGCACGCCGACGGCACCCCCTACCGGGTGAGCGACGAACTCCGCGGCGAAGCCCGCCCCTTCACCCCGCCCCCAGCCACAACCGCCGAACCCCCGCCACCACGCCAGCGCCTCATCCGCCGTGGCGAGTAGCTGCTGTAGCGACGGTCTATGACCGTCGCCGCCACGTCCGCACGGCGCTCAAAGAGCGCCGCTACACGAGCGC
>CAZJCX010000128.1:4447-5627 GCA_964544425.1 uncultured Verrucomicrobiota bacterium | reverse complement strand
GATTGCGACTGATGTTGGTCGTTTGTATAAAAGGCACCAGACGGGTCGGGAGCGAGGCGGCAAGCATTGGAGTGAGGGAGAAAGGCTGTTATGGAGAAGCGATGGTTTGTCCGCGGTGGATGTCTTTTGGCTGGGATAGCCTTGGGTATGGCTGCGTGGGCCGAGTTCAGCATCCAATCCATCTCGATCACTAACAACAACGTCCGCATCGCGTGGTTCGCCCCGGCGGGCAGCAATTACGTGGTGCAGGTGGCCACAGGCAATGCCGGCGGCTACACCAACAACTTCACCGACCTCGGCCCCACCAACTTCATCCCCGGCATCAGCGAAGTCCTTACCAACTACACCCACATCAACGGCGCCCTGAACACCACCTCCCGCTTCTACCGGGTCCGCAGTTTCCCTGCCGCGCCGGTTCTCCAGAGCATCGAGCTGTGGCCCACCAATTCGATCATTCCAGTGGAGATGGTCAACCGGTTCCAAGCGATCGGTAGGTACTCGGACGGCAGCCTGTCCGACCTCAGTGATCTGGTGACGCTAACTTCGTTGACGCCGTCACTGACCACAATCCGACCCAAGTCGAACGGCTTCCTCCGCGTGTATGGCGTCGCTTCCGGTATCGCAACCGTGCGTGTGGCTTACGCCAGTGTCACCAATGTGATCCCGGAGCGTGTTGCCCAGATGACGAGCACCACGATTGACCCCTCAGCACTGAAACTGACCGTCGGCCAGAGCAGCGAAGTCCGGTTCTATGGAGATTTTTCGGGAGAGGGTATATTCGGAAAATCGTTGGCATCTTCGGAATTCGACTCGCCGCAGTCAGGTACAACCGTCATCTCCTATGGGAATTCCGTACAACAAGACGTCGCCAATGGCTACGCGGTGGTAACAGGAGTTTCCTACCAGTCCGACACGATCACATTTTCTGGCGGCGGATCGTTTGCCAATTTCACTTTTACCTGGTGCACGTATGATTCGATCCAGATCTCCCCGTCGGTGACGGAAATTTCCGTCGGGCAAACCCAGCAATTCACCGTCGTCGGCTACAACGGCTATGGTGCCCGCGACCCGGCGACAGACGGCGTCTCCACTGACTTCAGCGCGAATGATCCGTTCTTCTTGCAGAACCTCGGCAACGGACAGTTCGTCGCCCTGAAATCGGGCTCCGTTTTGGTTGAGG